>NZ_JAHVHQ010000002.1:300000-600000 GCF_019802205.1 Roseovarius atlanticus | reverse complement strand
TTGGCCATTGTCACGAAATCGGGCTCGATCCCGTAATGCTGGTAGCCGAACCAGTGGGTGCCGGTGCGACCCACGCCGCAGACGACCTCGTCGATATGCAAGAGGATGTCGTACTTGCGGCAGATCTCCTGCACGCGGGGCCAGTAGCCCTCGGGCGGGGTGATGACGCCGCCGCCGGCGGTGACCGGCTCAAGACAGAGCGCGCCCACCGTGTCGGGGCCTTCGGCGAGGATGACCTCCTCGATCGCGTTGGCGGCGGCGATGCCGTACTCCTCGCCGGTGAGGTCCCATTGGGCGCGGTATTCAAGGCAGTGCGGCACGCGCACGAAGCCCGGCGCGAAGGGGCCGTATTGCGCGTTGCGTTCGTCCTGGCCGCCCGCCGACATGGTGCCGATGGTCGAGCCGTGATAGTCGCGCTCGCGGTAGAGGATCTTGTATTTCTTGCCGCCATAGCGCTTGTGCGCGATCTGGCGGACCATCTTGAAGGCTTTCTCGTTCGCCTCGGAGCCGGAGTTGGTGAAGTAGACCCGGCTCATGCCCGGCATCTTGGAAATCAGCTTTTCCGAGAACATCGCACCGGGGATCGAGCCCGCGGAACCCGCGAAATAGGGCAGCTTGATCAGCTGGTCGCGGATGGCGTTGGCGATGCGTTCGCGGCCGTAGCCGACATTGACGGTCCAGACCCCGCCCGAGACGGCGTCGATATGTTCCTTGCCGTGCTGGTCCCAGACGCGCATGCCCTTGCCCTCGACGATGATCTTGGGGGCGCCGGTCTGGAACGGCTGGTGTTGAATCAGGTGGTGCCAGACATGGGCGCGGTCGGCGTCCACGACTTTGTCGATATCATTCAGCAGGTTGCCATCCATCTCAAACTCCATCAGGTCAGGCCCGGCGCGGCGGCCGGGGGCGCGTAGGTGCACGTGCGTGCGATTGGCGTATAATCAGCCTTGAAACCGCGACTGTCGATAGGGCCAGGTGGGGTCATTGTTTAAGTCCAGGAAATTGTGCATTGCCTGCAGAGTGATGGCGAATTCGTGCTATTCTGCTGATTTCTGAGACGGTTTTCCCGAAACTTCGGTTCGGAAAGGTGGAAGAAGTGCCTCCAGCCAGACAAAATCATTGATCGGAATCGTAAATTCGGCTCGGATGAGGCCGCATCTGCCATCGGGGGCAGCGTGGCGATATGGTTTCTGCCGTGCAGCGCACGACGTCCCGCAAGGATGGCGCAACGAAAAAGAAACGACACTCCAGGGAGATAAGGAAAAATGACACTCAAGTCGAAATTCATGGCCGCCACCACCGGCGCGGCGCTTCTGGCCGGGGCATCCGCTTCGGCGCAGGAAATCACGGTCGGCTACTTCCTCGAATGGCCGATGCCGTTCCAGTATGCCAAGGCCGAAGGCATGTATGACGAGGCGATGGGCATGACCGTGAACTGGGTCAGCTTCGACACCGGCACCGCGATGAGCGCCGCGATGGCCTCGGGCGACGTGCAGCTGAGCGTGAGCCAGGGCGTGCCGCCCTTCGTCGTGGCCACCAGCGCCGGCCAGGACCTTCAGATCGTCGACGTGGCGGTGTCCTATTCGGACAACGACAACTGCGTCGTGTCGGCGGCGCTGGAAATCGACAAGGACAGCGCGGACGAACTGGCCGGCAAGAAGGTCGCCGTGCCGCTGGGCACCGCGGCGCATTACGGCTTTCTGAAGCAGATGGACCATTTCGGCGTGTCGCTGGACAGCCTGACGGTCGTTGACATGGCCCCCGCCGAGGGACAGGCCGCGCTGGCGCAGGGCGCTGTCGACATGGCCTGCGGCTGGGGCGGTGCGCTGCGCCGCATGAAGGAAAGCGGCAACGTCCTGTTGACCGGCGCCGAGAAGGAAGAGCTGGGCATCCTGGTGTTCGACGTGACCTCTGGCCCGGCATCCTTCATCGCCGAGAACCCCGACGTGGTGTCGAGCTTCCTCAAGGTGACGGCCGAGGCCAACGCCATGTGGGCGGACGAGGCCAACCGCGAGAAGATGCTGCCGGTGATCGCCGAGGATGCGGGCATGTCGGAGGAAGACACGATGGCCACCATCGAGACCTTCGTCTTTCCGCCGGTCGACGAGCAATTGAGCGAGAAATGGCTGGGCGGCGGCGCGCAGGAATTCATGCTGGGTGTCGCGAACGTCTTTGTGGACTCCGGTTCGATCGACGCGGCCAAGGCCTCTTACGAGACGAATGTGAACACCGGCCCGCTGGAAGCGACGCAGTAAGGCGGTTTCCGCAGGACAGACCGCGGGCCACGCGCATGGCCCGCGGCAAACCGATACCATCAAAAATCTCGAAACGAAGGGGGCAGGCATGTCGACACTGAAAATCGACAATATTTCCATGCGCTTCGATTTGCCGAATGGCGGCCATGTGCAGGCGCTCAAGGACGTCTCGCTGGAGTTGCAGAGCGGTGAGTTGTTGAGCGTGCTGGGGCCGTCCGGCTGTGGCAAGACCACGCTGTTGAACATCGTGGCGGGCTTCCTTGCGCCGACCGAGGGAAAGATCACGCTGAACGATCACAAGGTGACCGGGCCGGACGCGGAGCGCGGCATGGTGTTTCAGCAGGGCGCGCTGTTCGAATGGATGAGCGTGCGCGACAATGTGAGTTTCGGCCCCCGCATGAAGGGCGAGAGCAAGTCGAAATACATGCCGACGGTCAATCACCTGCTGGATGTGGTCGGCCTGAAGGATTTCAAGGAAAAGGCGATTTACGAATTGTCCGGGGGGATGCAGCAGCGCGTGGCGCTGGCGCGGTGCCTGGCCAACGACCCCGACGTGATCCTGATGGACGAACCGTTGGGCGCATTGGACGCGCTGACGCGCGAGAAGATGCAGGGGCTGGTGCTGAAGCTGTGGAAGGAAACCGGCAAGACGATCATCCTGATCACCCACTCGGTCGAGGAGGCACTGCTTTTGGGCGAGCGGCTTTTGGTGATGGCGCCGCGGCCGGGGCGCATCCACAAGGAATACCGCCTGCCCTTTGCCGACCTGGGCGTGGGCAAGGACCTGCGCGAGGTGAAGAAACACCCCGAGTTCAGCGAGCGGCGTGAGGAAATCCTCGAGATGATCTGGAACATGGAAGAAGAGATCATGGGCCGGGTGGAGGAAAGCGCATGACCGGGTTCATCGTTCTCGCGCTCTATGTGGGCGCGTTTTTCATTGCCTATCTCGCCGTCTCGGCGCTGTACCGGGCGTTCTTTGCCCGGATCGACTATACCGCACTGAAGACCGTGACCTTCGGCGACGAAAGCGCCGTGCGTCCGAACCGGGCGGCCAGCGTGTTGTCGGTAATCACGATCTTCCTGCTTTGGGTGGCCTTCACCAACTCGAGCCTGCCGCTGCCGCAGGCCTCGTCGCCCTATTTGGGGGAGGTGACGTTCACCTATACCTCCACCCTGCCGGATGGACGGGCGGACGATGCCGAGGTGACCGTGCTGGTCTACCGCGAGGATATCAGCCAGACGGTGGATGCCGAGGGCAATCCGGGCCGCATCCCGGCCGCGCCCGAGGTGGAGCCGGGCGACGGGTTTGCCAAGAACGACAGCATCGTGGTGCCGCGATACGGCTACAAGGTGATCAACGTCCTGGGCAACGACGAGCTGGGCCGGAGCGAGGATGCGGTTGTCACCGCGCTCAATGGCACCGAGGTGCAGGCGGGCGAGATGATCCAGTTGCCCGAGGGCACGGTGGGGCTGACCGACAAGGGCACGCCGACTTTCTCGCCCTCGACCGGCAACCGGATGCAGCGGCTTTACCTGCCCGCGCCCGAGGTCACGGTGGACAGGTTCTTCGAGCTGAATGAGGAAGGGTATCGCAACTATACCCTCTGGCAGCACACGTGGATCTCGCTGCAACGGGTTCTGCTGGGCTTCTTCTTCGGGGCGTTGGTGGGGATCCCCCTGGGCTATGCCATGGGCCTGACCAACTGGGCACGCGGCTGGTTCGACCCGATCGTGGAGTTCATGCGGCCGGTGCCGCCGCTTGCGCTGATCCCGCTGATGATCATCTGGTTCGGCATCGGCGAGCAGTCCAAGGTGATCCTGCTGTTCCTTGCGGCGCTCTGGATCATGGCGATTGCGGCGCGGGCCGGCGTGTCGGGCGTGGCGATTTCCAAGGTCCACGCGGCCTATTCGCTGGGCGCGAGCAAGTTCCAGGTGCTGACCAAGGTGATCATTCCCAACAGCCTGCCGGAGATCTTCACCGGCGCGCGGGTTGCCATGGGGGTCTGCTGGGGCACGGTGGTGGCCGCCGAACTGGTGGCCGCCGAGCGGGGCCTTGGCATGATGATCATGGTCGCGTCGAAATTTCAGCTGACCGATATCGTGATCGTCGGGATCATCCTGATCGGGGTCATCGGGTTCCTGATCGACGTGGGCATCCGGATGCTGGAGAAATGGCTGGTGCCCTGGAAAGGGCGCGTCTGACGGCCAGGAATACCGCGAAACGCCCGGCCACCCGTGCCGGGCGTTTTTCGTGGTGGCGCATTGATGCGGATCAAGGAAATCTGCGCTTGCAACCGGGCAGGGTGAGGTCATGGAAATCGCGGAACTTCTGATGGCGTTGGGTGTGCTGTTCCTGGCCGGGCTGGCGGCGGACCAGGCGGGCCGGTTCACACGCCTGCCCCGGGTGACGATGCTGTTGCTTCTGGGGTTGGTCGCCGGACAGGCCGGGCTGGACCTGATCCCGGGCGACCTGATCGCATGGTTCGAGATCCTGTCGATTGTGGCGTTGACGATGGTGGCCTTCCTGCTGGGAGGGACGCTGACTCGCGAGACGCTGGCGCGGCACGGGCGGGCGATCCTGGTTCTGTCGGTGGTCATCGCGGGCGGGACCGCGCTGGTGGTGGCGGGCGGTCTGACGGCAATCGGAGTGGACTGGCGCCTGGCGCTGGTGCTGGGGGCGATTGCCACGGCGACCGACCCCGCGGCGATGACCGACGTGATCCGGCAGGCGGGTGTGAAGATCGGGTTCACCGAGACGTTGAAGGGGATCGTCGCCATAGACGATGTCTGGGGCCTGATCCTGTTCAGCCTGGTCCTGTCGCTGGTGTCGCAATCCAGCGGGCCGGGCGAGATGCTGGCAGGCGCGGCGCATGACATCCTGGGCGGCGTCGCGCTGGGCGTGGTGCTGGGCGTGCCGGCAGCGTTGTTGACCGGACGGCTGACACCGGGAGAGCCGCAGCAGGCCGAGGCGATCGGGATCGTGTTCCTGACCGCGGGGCTGGCCCTGTGGCTGGAGGTGTCGTTCCTGATCGCGGGGATGACGGCGGGGGCCGTGGTGGTGAACTTTGCGCAGCATCACGAACGGGCCTTCCACGAGATCGAACACGTGCAATGGCCTTTCATGATCCTGTTCTTCCTGCTGGCGGGGGCGACGCTGGAGGTGGAGGCCCTGAAGGCGCTGGGCTGGGCCGGGTTGCTTTACCTTGGCCTGCGAATGCTGGCCCGTGTCCTGGGCAGTTTTGCCGGCGGCTGGCTGGCCGGGGCCAGCGCGGCGGAGCGGCGGTGGTACGGGCCTGCGCTGTTGCCGCAGGCGGGTGTGGCGGTGGGCATCGCGCTGGTCGCGGGCGAGGCGCTGCCCGAGTGGTCGGGCACGATCATGGCGCTGACCATCGCCAGCACGGTGGTGTTCGAGGTCGTGGGCCCGCCGCTGACCCTGCTGGCGATCCGGCGGGTGGCCCGGCAGGACGGTTAAAGCGTTTCGCGATAAAACTGATGTGCAGCTGACGCGCGAAACGCAGGTGAAACGCTTCAGGCGCGCATGTCCTTTGGCGAGCCCATCACCACGAAAGAGGTGATCGCGTTGACCTGCGGCAGGGTGCCGATGACATCGGTGTGGAACGCCTTGTAGGCGGGCAGATCGGCGACCTCGATACGCAGCAGGTATTCGACCGAGCCGGTGACGTTGTGACACTCCACCACTTCGGGGGCGATGGCCATGGCGCGCTCGAAGGCGACCTGGCTGGCCTTGGTGTGGGCGTTGAGGCCGATCGTGGTGTAGGCGACGAAACCGACGCCCAGCTTGGAGCGATCGAACACGGCACGAAAGCCGGTGATGATGCCGCGGCGTTCAAGATCCTGCACCCGGCGGAGGCAGGCGGAGGGGGACAGGCCGACTCGCTCGGCGAGGTCCAGATTGCTGATCCGGCCATCGCGCTGAAGCTCTTGCAATATCTTGTCGTTGATCTGGTCCATTGCTGCCATTGATTGCACGAAAATCGGTCAAGCGCAAAAGAACACAATTCCATGGCGTGGTGTTCGGCATAAGTTTGCGTCATGACGCTTGATCTGCTCACTGTACTTTTGGCGTTTGCCTTTGTCTCGGCGATGACGCCGGGGCCGAACAACCTGATGCTGGTGGCATCGGGCGCCAATTTCGGATTTCGCCGGACGGTGCCGCATATGTTGGGGATCACGATCGGCTTTCCTGCCATGATCTTCCTGGTCGGGTTGGGAGTTATGCGGTTGTTCGATCTATGGCCCCCCAGCTATGTGATCCTGAAGGTGCTGAGTGTCGCGTACCTGCTGTACCTTGCATGGAAGATCGCCAATGCCGCCCCGCCGCAGGAGGCGAAGGCCGAGGGCAGGCCTCTGACCTTCCTCCAATCGGCGGCGTTCCAGTGGGTGAACCCCAAGGCATGGAGCATGGCCCTGTCCGCGATCACGCTTTACGCGAGCAGCCGGGATCTGGCGGCAATCCTCTGGGTGGTCGGGGCCTTCTTTGTGGTGTCTTTTGTCAGCACGACAAGCTGGACCGTTCTGGGCCAGCAGGTTCAGCGCTTTCTGAAGGACCCGGGAACGCTGCGCAAGTTCAACATTTTCATGGCTGTGCTGTTGGTGGCGACGCTGATCCCCGTGCTATGGCCCGGTGCCGAACAGGGTGGCCTTGCGCGGTAACGACGATGCTGCGATGACATGGCCATGAGGATCACGTTACTGCACACCGCTGAGGCGCACCCGGCGCGGTTCGACCGCATCCGTGACACGATTGCGCCGGACACGACCCTGAACCACATCGTGCGGCCGCGCTGGTTGCAGCGGGCCGAGGACGGCGGCGGCGCAGCGCTGGAAGAGGAGATCGCAGGCGTGATCGCGCGGGCGCAAGGGCCGGTGCTGTGTACCTGCACGACCCTGGGGCCGGTGGCCGAGAGCGCGGGCGCGATGCGAGTGGACTGGCCGATGATGCGGGCGGCGGCGCGGGCGCAAGGGCCGGTGCTGATGGCGTTCTGTTTGGAGAGTACCTACGTGCCGAGCCTCGCCCTGTTGGAGCGCGCGCTGGCCGAGGAAGGCACGCCGCAGAAGGTCTATCCTCTGCCGATGCCGCAATACTGGCCGCTGTTCGAGGCCGGTGAGACGGACGCCTTTGACGCCGTGATAGCGGGCGAGGTGCGGCAGGCCGTGGCCGCGCAGGGCGACGTGGCCGCGGTGGTGCTGGCGCAAGCCTCGATGGCGGGGGCCGCGGCGCGGCTGGAGGATCTGGGTATACCCGTCCTGAGTTCGCCGGAGCTGGCGCTGCGGGCCGTTCTGGACGTGGCTTGCGGTTAAAGCCGTTTGAACATGTAGGTCGTGGAGTGGAGCGTGCGCCCGTCGGGATCGAGGGCGAAGTCGGGGATGATGCCCGCCACCTCGAACCCCACGGACGCGTAAAGCGATTGCGAGACGTCGCCGCTGCGGGTGTCGAGGGTGACGTTGGTCTTGCCCAGGGTGCGGGCGTGGTCCAGCGCGGCGGAAAGCAGCATACGCCCCAGGCCGCGGCGGCGGGCGGTCGGATGGACCATCATCTTGGCGATCTCGGCCCGGTGCGGCTGATTCTGCGGCATGGCGGTGATCAGCTGGACCGTTCCGGCAAGTGTGTCGCCAAGGTGGGCGGCGAACAGGGTGCGGGCGTTGGCCTTCACATGCGGAAAGACGTCGTCGCGCCAGAAGGCACTGGCCGTCTCGGGCGCGAGCGGGTGCAGGAAGCTGACGGCGGCGCCGTCGGCCACGGTGTCGATCAGCAGGCGGGTGAGACCATCGAGGTTTTGCTGCAGCGCGGGGCCGGTCAGCGCGGTGATGCGGGGCGCGGTCATGCTAGCGCCAGAAGGTAGCGGGCGCCGTCCGGTCCGGCGCGAAATTCCGACACGCCGTGAAGGCGGTAGCGCAGGCAGTCGCCGGGAGAGAGGCTGTGGGTCCCGCCGTCGACGGTGATCTGCAACGCCCCGTCCAGCAGCACGAAATGGTGTTCGTGGCCCGGCACGCTGGGGTGGTCGTAGGAAATGTGCGCGTCGGGTTCCAGCGTGGCCTCGACCAGTTCGATTTGCAGATCGGCGCTGGGAGGCGAGACGTTGCGGCGGTGAAAGCCGTGGCTGGCATCGTGATAGACCGGCTGGGCGTCGCGAGGCACCAGCGCCTGAAAGCGGCTTTCCAGCGGCGAGATCAGGTGCGAGATCGGCAGACGCAGGGCGGTCGAGAGCTTGGCAAGGGTGTCGGCCGTGGGGCTGACCTCGCCATTTTCGATCCGCGAGAGGCTGGCGCGGCTGATGGTGCTGGCGGCGGCCAACTCCGCGAGCGTGAGGTTGCGCGACTGGCGCAGGTCGCGGATGTGTCGGGCCAGCGGGGGCGGGGTGGCGAGCGATGATTCCATAAACGGGAATAAATTCCACTTTCGGGATTCGCGCAAGCCGGAACTTGCGAAGTCTGTTGAACCCTCCGGCCATTTCCATATATCCCGTTGGCCAAACAGGAGCACGGGCATGACCAATTACCTCGACTTTGAGAAGTCCCTCGCGGAAATCGAAGGCAAGGCCGAAGAGCTGCGGGCGATGGCGCGGACGACCGAGGGCATGGATGTCGAGGACGAGGCCGGAGCGCTGGACCGCAAGGCGGCCGCCATGCTGACCGACCTTTACAAGGACCTGACGCCGTGGCGGAAATGCCAGGTGGCGCGGCACCCGAACCGCCCGCACTGCAAGGACTACATCGAAGCGCTGTTCGAGGAATACACGCCGCTGGCCGGCGACCGGAACTTTGCCGACGACCATGCGGTGATGGGCGGGCTGGCGCGGTTCCGGGATACGCCCGTGGTGGTGATCGGCCATGAGAAAGGCAACGATACCAAGTCCCGGATCGAGCGGAATTTCGGCATGGCGCGGCCCGAGGGCTATCGCAAGGCGATCCGGCTGATGGACATGGCGGACCGTTTCGATCTGCCGGTCATCACGCTGGTCGACACGCCCGGCGCCTATCCCGGAAAGGGGGCCGAGGAGCGCGGGCAGAGCGAGGCGATTGCCCGCGCGACCGAGATGTGCCTGAAGGCCGGTGTGCCGCTGATCAGCGTGATCATCGGCGAAGGCGGATCGGGGGGGGCGGTCGCCTTTGCGTCGGCCAACCGTGTGGCGATGCTGGAGCATTCCGTCTACTCGGTCATCAGCCCCGAGGGCTGCGCCAGCATCCTGTGGAAGGATTCCGAGAAGATGCGCGAGGCGGCCGAAGCGCTGCGCCTGACCGCGCAGGACCTGATCAAGCTGGGTGTGATCGACCGGGTGATCGACGAGCCCAAGGGCGGGGCGCATCGCGATCCGACGGGGGCGATGGCCTCGGTCGGAGATGCGATCGGGTCTATGCTCGGCGGGCTGAAGGACCTGTCGCGCGAAGAACTGGTCCGCGACCGGCGCGAGAAGTTCCTGAAGATGGGAGCGAAGGGGCTGGCCGCCTAAAGGGTGACGCCCAGCCGTATGAGCGCCCAGGCCGCGCCCGCGATATGGGCCAGCGTGATCATCACCGACGCAAGGTGCAGCAACTTGAACCGCTTGGCGTGCCCGGCATCGGTCGCGGCGTTGATCCGCGGCATCAGGGACTGGCGCGCGTAGAGCGTGGTAAGCGCGATGACCACGAGGATTGCCATGGACAGCAGATCGGCGAAGGCCGCGCAGAGGGCGGCAAGGCCGGACGCGCCCAGCACGAACAGGTAGAA
Source organism: Roseovarius atlanticus (assembly GCF_019802205.1). Taxonomy (GTDB): domain Bacteria; phylum Pseudomonadota; class Alphaproteobacteria; order Rhodobacterales; family Rhodobacteraceae; genus Roseovarius; species Roseovarius atlanticus_A. Next base: position 590,016 of record NZ_JAHVHQ010000002.1, on the reverse strand, counting down.
ATGCGGAAACGCGCGGCGGATCAGCGGACGCGCCGTTTCTTCCGGCAGGACGCGCAGGACGAAGGCGGCAAAGCCGAACGCATAGAGCGTCATCCCGCCGAAGAGCAGCGCGGTCAGAAGCAGGGCGAGGATCGTCATGTCGTGGCCTTTGGTTTGCGGGCGGTGCCGATATAGATCACCTGCCTGAACGGCAGCACGCCGAAGGTGAAGTCCAGCTTCCGGTTCAGGCCGGTGGGGCCGAGACCGGCCATCTTGCCGGGAGTCAGCCCGGCCTGTCGCAATCCGTCCTCCAGCTCGCCGGGCTTGATGAACATCGCGGGATCGTGGGTGCCCTTGGGCAAGAGGCCAAGCAGATCCTCGGCCACGGTGATGGTGGCCAGCCGGGCGACGACATTGCGGTTGATCGTGTCGTAGAGGAACAGGCCGCCGGGTTTCAGGACGCGGGCGACCTCTTGCAGGACCTGCCCCAGGTCCGAGACATGCTCCAGCACGTCGACGCAGACGACGGCATCGAAGGCCGCATGGTCATAGGGCAGAGCCTCGCCCGCGCCGGTGTCGTAGCGGATGTCGAGGCCCGTTTGCGCGGCATGGCTGCAGGCCGCGGCGATGGCCTCCTTCGCGGGGTCGATGCCGGTCACGTGGGCGCCGCGTTTGGCGATGGCCTCGGCCATGAAACCGCCCGCGCAGCCAAGGTCGAGCACGCGTTTGCCCGCCCAGTCGAAATGCCGGTCAAAGAATTTCAGGCGGGCGGGCACGAGGTTCTTGAGCGTGCGCACCCAGCGCAGATCGTCGGACCACCATTGCGCGGCGGCGGCGTCGTAGATCTCTTGCTTGTTGCGGGTTTGGGCGGTCATGGGCCGGAGATAGGCCGGCGGGCGCAGGCATCCAGAGGCGTCGTCAGGCCAGCAGCATCTTCAGCCCCTGGGTCACGTCCGAGCGGACGGCCAAGCGCAGGCCCGGCTCGTCCCCGGCCTTGAGCGCCGAGATGATCAGGCGGTGATATCGGGGCGGTTCCTTGTGCTGCAGCTTGCCGTAGAGCGCCCGCATTGTGGGGCCGAGTTGCAGCCAGACGGTTTCGGCCATTGCCAGCATCGCGGGGGCCTGGGCGCGCAGGTAGAGCGTGCGGTGGAATTCGAGGTTCGAGCGTATGTAGCCGACCGCGTCCTGGTGAGCGATGTGGTCGGTGATCCGAACGTTGATGGATTGCAGGCGGTCGATCAGGGCCATGTGGGCGCGGGGCAGGGCGCGGCTGGCCAGTTCGACCTCGATCAGGGCGCGCAGGGCGGCCAGTTCCTCGATCCGTTCATTGCCAAGCTCGGGCGCGGCAAGGCGGCCCGAGCTGCTGACCGTCAGGGCACCCTCGGCGGAGAGACGGCGCACGGCCTCGCGGGCGGGGGTCATCGAAACGTTGTATTCGGCACCGACGCCGCGCAGGGTCAGGGCCTGTCCGGGGCGCAACTCGCCATGCATGATGCGGCTGCGCAGGCCGCGATAGACGCGGTCATGGGCCGACCCGGTCGGGGCGGTGCCGGGGGCCGGGACAAGCCCGGCTTCGGAGCGCGGCGGAAAGTTCATGGCGCATTTGTGATCACGGATTGGCGCGCGGTCAATCCCGTTGCATCACTCGAAGCGGTAGCGATGCAGTTCCGCGCCGTTTTCCCGCAGCCAACGGCGGGGGGCCTCATAGCCGGGGCAAAGCCGTGCGACGATATCCCAGAAGGCGCGCGAATGGTTCATCTCGACTAGATGCGCGACCTCGTGGGCGGCGACGTAGTCGAGCACCTCGCGCGGGGCGAGGATCAGACGCCAGGAATACATGAGGCCGGCATCATGGGTACAGGACCCCCAGCGCGAACGGGTGTCACGCAGGGTGAGGCGGGCGTAAGAGCGGCCGACCGCCCTAGCGTGATGATCCGAGGCGGCGGCAAGCTGGTCGCGGGCGCGGGCCTTGAGCCAGGCCTGGACGCGGCGGGGCGCGGTCTCGGGCGGGGCGGGCACCATCAGCGTGTCGCCGGTCAGTTGGATGCGGCGGCCCACGCCGGTTACGAGATGACGCAGGCGGCCCTCTATGGGCAGGTCCGAGCCGATTCGCACCTCGGTCATGTCCGGCTGGCGGGAAAGTTGCGCGCGCAGCCACGCGGCCTTTTCGTTGGCGAAATCCAGCGCCGTGCGTTCGGCCACGCCGGGGGGCATGGTCAGCGTCACGCGCCCGTCAACGCCCGACACCCTAAGCGAAATCCGCCGCGCCCGCGCCGAGCGGCGCAGGGTCACATCGACCGGGGGGTTGCCGGGCAGAACATAATGCCCCATATGCCGCTCACCTCTTGCAGCGCCGCGCCGCACTTTATGCCTTTGACACCTGATACGTCTTATGGCAGGGGACGTCGAATGCCTGCAAGTCCACAGACACCGAAGGGGATAAGGATGCCCAAGGAAGAATGGGGTGTGAAGCGCGTATGCCCGACGACGGGCAAACGGTTTTACGACCTGAACAAAGATCCGATCGTCAGCCCGTACACGGGCGAGGTCGTCGAGATGCATTCCGGCAAGAGCCGGTCGATCACCGCGGATGCGGAAGACGCCGAGACGAAGAAGATGAAGGGTAACGAGGTCGACGACGAGGTCATCGAGGATGATGACGACGATGTCGATGTCGACCTGGGCGATGATGTTCTGGAAGACGACGACGATGACGACAACGTCTCGCTGGACGAGATCGCGGACGTTGCGTCGGACGACGACGAAAGCTGAACCAAGTTGCGAGAGGGCGGGATTTTCCACTTGATCCCGCCTGCCGCTTTACCTAGAAGGCGGCAAATGACGGTCCGGCGACGGGCCTTCGGTTCGGGGCCTTAGCTCAGCTGGGAGAGCGCCTGCATGGCATGCAGGAGGTCAGCGGTTCGATCCCGCTAGGCTCCACCAAAATCCTTCCTGACAAGCACCAGTTAAGTCTGCCTTTCTCGTTAGAGGCCTTGCTTCTGTACCGCAGACGGGTGCTGTTTTCCCTGCGAAAATCCATGCTGCCTTGATCCGCGCCCGTGGCGTGTTGATCGCTTCGCAGCGGTTCCCCCTTTCAAATCCGAGGATGGCCCATGAGCGACCATTTCTTCGTCGTGACGGGCGGCCCCGGTGCGGGCAAGACCAGCCTGATCACCGAGCTTGCCCGCCGCGGCTTTCACACAATTCCCGAATCCGGCCGTGCCATCATTCGTGAGGAGATGGCGCGCGGCGGAGACGCCCTCCCTTGGGCAGATCGCATGGCCTACGCCGAACGGATGCTTGAGCGCGACCTCCGCGCCTACGAGGACGCTCAGGCACTCTCAGGCCCCGTGATCTTCGACCGGGGCATTCCCGATATCGTGGGCTACCTGACACTCTGCGGCCTCCCTGTGCGGCCCCACGTCGCCGCAGCGGCCAAGGCCGCCCGTTACAACGTCCGCGTCTTGCTGGCGCCCTACTGGGACGAGATTTTTACACAGGACACCGAGCGGAAGCAGGGTCAGGCCGAGGCCGAAGCAACCTGCGCCGTCATGCGCGAGACCTACATTGCACTCGGATACGAAATCACGGAGCTTCCGCGCGCCGACATTGCAACACGCGCCGACTTTGTCTGTGCGCGACTAGCGATCTGACCGTAGAGAGAGAACCTGCCGAGGCGGACAAACCGCGCAGCTCCCTTCGGTCACCGACCTGAAGCCGACGGCCCATGCCCTGATCGAAGGGCGGGAAGTCACTGAGAAAGATGACTTGGTGAACTGCATTTTTCAGGCACCCTCTCACCGGCGACGCCGAAATCTCGCGCGGCTATGGGCGGCGTTCGAGGCATGGATAGCGACACCGGAAGGCCGGCAGAAGCATGAGTGGACTTGCCCTCCGCAGTCGTAACATTTGGGCACACCCATAGGTGCAGCGGAATGTGACAAACCAAAACGTCACAAACGAGTGGCCAATGGAAAATTGCTACAGTAGCAGGGTCCAAACCACGCAAATGTCAGCTTGCTATGCCCAGGATCGAAAATGCCCGCGTCAGCTCATCAAGCCAAGGGCAAGGGCGTTTACAAGGGGCGGCGGAAATCCGTTGATGACGAGGAAATCCGACGGTTGGCGAGCCAGGGCACCGCAAAAGCCCAGATCGTCCGTGATCTCGGCGATTCAAGAATGACCGTCTACCCTGCGCTCGCAGTGGCAGAAACCGGAGCGAACCTTGAATGAAGCTACAGAAGTTTCAACGAAAGAGCCCGTTTCGGCCTATCCTCGCAAATGTATTTGGATAGCGTTACCGTATGATTTTGGTTCCGCTTCCTGCCGTTAGTGCGATCCTGCTCGGCTTTTTACTGTGTTTTGTCGTGACCCGGCGGGAGCGCCGGTTTCGCTCCATCACCGTTTTTCTCGCCGCCAGCACCGCGCTCATGATCGTGGTCAGCCTGCGCTGGAGCTTTGACGCGCCGGTTTTCCGCTTTTTGCAACCCATGGTCGCGGCGATGCTGCCCCCGGCGGCGTGGTTGTGCTTTTCGGGGCTGAAAGGCGGCACCCGTCGCCCGGTCTGGCCGCATTTCCTGCCCGGCATCCTGACCTTTGTCCTGTCTCTTCTCTGGCCGCGCATCCAGACACCTATTGATGCTTTGCTGGCGGGCCTCTTCTTCGGCTACGGATGCGCATTGCTCTGGCGAGGGGCGCAAGGAGAGGAAAGTTTCTCTGCCGCCCGGTTGGGCGCAGCCTTGTCGCCTGACCTGGCCGCGATCTTTGTCGGGAGCCTGCTGCTGTTGTCGGGGGCGGTCGATCTGGCCATCGCCCTTGATTTCGGCCTGGGCGCCGGTGCGCATGTCGGGCTGATCGTCAGTTTGGGGAACCTGGTGATATTGCCTCTGATCGCCATAGCGGCACTTACCGTGGCACGCAGCCTGCCCGAGACCGAAGATCTCCAGGAGACAGTTGCCAAACCCGACACGCCGGATCTGCCGGCCATGGATGATGACCATGTTTTGGCCGAGGTGCATCGCATTCTGCGCGAGCGCCATCTATATCGCGATCCCGATCTGACGCTGGAGCGACTGGCGCGACGGGTCGGCATTCCGGGGCGGCGGATTTCCCAAGCGGTCAATCGCAGGATGGGGCGGAACGTCTCGCAGGAGATCAACGAATGGCGCATCCGCGAGGCGCAGGCGCTTCTGGAACAAACCGACCGGGCGGTGACGGCGATCATGTTCGACTGCGGTTTTCAGACCAAATCGAATTTCAACAACACATTCCGGCGTGTGGCAGGTATGTCGCCCAGCGATTGGCGTCGCCGGGCGGGGGTTGGCCTCAGTGCGACGGAATCGCGCGATCCAGAAACGCCGTAACCCCGTTCAACACTTCATCGTGGATCGCGGCGCGACCCCGAGCTCTTCCATCGCGGCAGACGATGCCGTCGCCTGGATCCTCTGCCTCGATCATTTCTTCTGCGCCCGGCTTGCAAAGTTGAAGAAAGCTGAAATGCATCGCCCCCGGGACCATGAGCGTTTCTGTTGCTTCGGCGGGAAGGTTTTGCGCCAGCCAGCCGGTTTCGTGTTCGGCGGGCAAACCGCCGATGTCGATCCCCGCGCCGATCAGCAGGGCGGGCGTGGTCATCCCGGCCAGGCTTTCAGGGGTGAAACCACGCGCCAAACCGAGATCGAGCGACACAAAGCCCCGGATACGCGGATCGCGCATATCCTGCCCAAGGGCGGGGGCGGCCGTATCCAGGTCGTCGTTTATGCAGCTTCTCGATTGGGCAAAGGCAGCGCAATCCCGCGCAAAAAGATCCGGATCGAACCGGGCACCCGCCAGCGCGGTGACGCTCCAGCCGCCCAGCGAATGGCCGATGGCTGCGATCCGCTCCGGGTCGATGGCACCGGCCAGCGCGGGATCGGCTTCCAGCGCGTCTATTACCCGGCTCAAATCGCGAGGGCGTTCCCACAGCATCGCAGCCTGCCGCCGATCACGATTAAAATGCGTGGTTCCGGGATGATCCGGGGCAGCCACGACATAACCCTGTTCGACAAGCTCGTCAGCCAGCCAGCTGAGGTTGCGCCAGGTGCCGCCATAGTCATGCGACAGCACGACCAGCGGGTGCACTCCCGTCGAAGGCAGCGCATCGCGAATGGCGGGCGCACCAATGAAGACCGGAGTTTCCCCGACGATAGCGTTGGGGCCGGTGTCTTCGGTCGGATACCAGAGCGCGACATTCAGCGGACGCGGCTCTTCGCCGCCGATACCAACCGTGCGAAAGCCAACGTTATCTGCCTGCGCAACGGACGTAACTGCGATCAGTGCAGCGGTGATGAAGGGTATCTTGAACATTTTTCAGGTCTCTTCTTGGTTCAGACCTGAGCGGGTGTAGGGGGCGAAAATGGGCTTGGAGACCTGAAACGCGATTCAGGACCAGTACTGAAGGACAGACCCTACCAGATCAAATGGCCGGGTTTGTCTCTCTGTGTGAATTCGCCGCGCTCTGTCTGAACGGCCGCTTTGCGACGGGCGCTCACTGGTGAGCTTGTGACAAGCTGCTGAACTTTTTCCCTGTTATCCACGAGAAAAAGCCGGGTGCTCGGGAAATCTCAGCCTGCTCCGTTTCGATGCTATTCGGCGTCGCGGGAGAGGCTCGAGCACCACCGGCATTTCGAGTCGTATTGCCTTCGTCCGGATTGCCTCGTATCCATCGTGCAAGGTGCCGGGCACCTGCCGCCTGCGGACGCGAGTCACGGTGAAGCCCGGAGCAAGACGACATCTCACCCTCGAAGCAGTTCGCAGGTGGGCAATGCAGGCTCCCTCCCGATCCGAAATGCTTCCGCGGAGGAGTGAGCGATGTCGGCTGGACCCGCCCCGACTACAGTTGAGAACCGTTTCCTGACCCGACCCGTCGGGCGATTGTTTCTGTCGAATGCCTTGCCCATGGCCGTCGTCATGTCGACGGGCGGCCTGCTGAACGTGATTGACGGGGTCTTTGTCGGACGCTTCGTAGGCGCCCAGGCCCTGGCCGCGGTCAGCCTGGCTTTCCCGGTCGTCATGCTGCTCGCGGCCCTGACCACTCTGGCGGGCGGCGGCATGTCGAGTCTGCTCGCCCGCCATTTGGGCGCAGGATCCCGCAGGGAGGCCGGAGCGGTTTTCGCGGGAGCCCACGGGCTGGCTCTAGCCATCTCTGCGATGCTGATCGTCGGAGCGTTGACAGTGGGCCCTGCCATCCTCTCCGCACTCGCTGCCGGAAACTCGGCGGTTGCGGAACTGGCGCGGAGCTATCTGTTGATCCTGATCCTGGGTGCGCCGATCCAGTTCGCTTTGGGTCTGCATGCCGACGCCCTCCGCAACGAGGGACGGGCCGGGCACATCGCCTTGCTCTCGGTGGTCGTGAACCTGCTGAACATCGGAGCGAACCATGTCGCGATCGTGCTCCTCGGGCTCGGCGTGGCCGGCTCCGCCCTCGGCACCGTGGGCGCGCAGACCCTCGGCCTGGGGCTGTTGCTGGTCGTTCGGGAACGCGATCGCGACCTTCTCCCCCTTGGCGCGCTCTGGCACGCCAGCTGGCTGTCCGGGTGGCCGCAGATCCTCTCGCTTGGCCTCCCGCTTTGCCTGACCTTCGTCGGGATGGCCTTGGTGGCAAGCACCGTTATCCTCGTCATCGGCACCACTGCCGCGGATCATGCCACCCAGATTGCAGCCTACGGTGTGGTGACGCGCCTTCTCGGGCTGGCCTTCCTGCCGCAGATGGCGATAGCGCTGTCCACCCAGAGCATTACCGGCAACAACGCCGGCGCGGGCCGCCTGGATCGGGCCAGCGTAGCACTGCGACTTGCCATGGGGAGCGCGTTCCTGTGGTGTCTTGGCGTGGCGCTGGCAGGAGCGGTCGCGGGCGAGCCGCTGGGCGCGATGTTCTCGAACGACCAAGAGGTCATCGTGGCAGTCGCCGCGATACTGCGACCGATGACAGCCCTCTACGTCTTCACCGGGCCCATTCTCGTCCTCGCCCTGCATTTTCAAGCTATGGGCTATCCACTCCGGACCGCGGCACTGACGTTGATCAAGCCATGGCTGCTGACGCCTGCGCTGCTTGTCGTCATGAATGCCTGGTTGGGGATAGATGGTCTGTGGTTTGCCTTTCCGATCGCGGATGCGGTGCTGCTTGTCCTGGCACTGACCGTGGTCCTCCGAACTCGCCTGATCGCCCCCGTTTCAACGACCCCGGCTATCAAGGAGGCAACATGACCCAGTCATCCCTCGAGGCCGTCAAAGCCCAGGCCAAGGCGCTCCGGCAGGCTCTGCAAGCCGAAGGAACGACGGTCAGCCATGCTCAGTCCCTCGAACTTGTCGCCCGGCAACACGGGGCGCGTGACTGGAACACGCTGCATGCGCGGCTCGCGCGGCGCAACGCCCCGCCGGACCTCGCCCTGAGGGCCAGGGTAACGGGCCACTATCTCGGCCAGGCCTACAGCGGAGAGATTGTCGCCCTCGCGGGACCGGCAACGCATCGCCACGTCGAGATCGCGCTGGATCGGCCGATCGACACCGTTCGCTTCGCCAGCTTCTCGAACTGGCGCTACCGCATTCGCGGCACGATCGGCGAAGATGGCCGCAGCTCTCGCAAAACATCGAATGGCACACCGCACCTTACCGTGGACAGGGAGCCATCCTGACCGCGCGCACCAAGCGCGACATGGCGGCACCAGATCTTCTCCGAGCTTTCGGACTTCCCGGCCAGAGCCGGTTCTCGATGATCAGCGCTTCATCGCACTGGGCGTTTCGCGGTTTCTCGAGTGTTGCTGGCAAGCGCTGGAACAACTGCGGTCTTCCGCAAGTTGATCGGATGATAGTGCCGCGCCGCGATGAGTGTGGCGACGAAAGGAATGGTGCGATGCCTCAAGGGTCCGAACCGGATGGTGACAGGGGAGCGGCAGCGTCGCCTCCGCAATCGCGTCACGCGCCCGGCGAGATGCACGCGGATCGTGAGCGACGCCTCGCCCGGCTGGAGCGGATGGCGAACACGCTGGACACGAAATTCCGACTGCCGCTCGTCGGTATTCCGGTGGGGTGGGATTCGATCCTCGGGCTTGTGCCCGGCATCGGTGACCTGGTGACTGTCGGGCCGGGGGCCTGGACGATCATCGAAGGTCATCGTCTTGGTGCTCGCAAGCGCGCTCTGGCTCGGATGACGCTCAATACCGGCATTGACGCCGTACTGGGCGGCATTCCCCTGATCGGCGACGCATTCGACGTTTTCTTCAAGTCTCACCGCCGGAACGTCGCCTTGCTGCGACGCGACCTGGCCGAGTGCGATCTGGTTCATCGGGGCGAGTCGAAGAACGCGGTCCACGCTTGACGGCATTTTGACCGGGTGGGGTCGACGGCGCCGAGGGTCCGGGCTGTTCGCCTGGATGCGCGGACTGGACAAAACGATGCGGGGGTGACTCGAGCGCCATCCGGCTGCATAAATTGGGCCGGGTGCAAGGTTACGGCAAAGGTGCGGTGCTGCTGTCAGGAGAACGGATGCCAGCCAAGAAGGATTTTCCAATCGTGGGCATCGGCGCGTCTGCCGGCGGGCTGGAGGCGTACAAGAACCTGCTGCGCTCCATGCCGGACGACACCGGCGCGGCCTTTATCCTGATCCAGCATCTCGATCCCAATCATCCCAGCATGATGGCAGACCTGCTGGCACGGCAAACCAAGATGACAGTCGTGCAGGCCGAGAACGAGATGCGGCTGGCGCCGAACACCGTCTACGTGATTCCGCCCGGCAAATTCATCCGGCTTCTGGATCAAGGTCTGATCCTCGACGAGCCGGTCGAGAAGCGGGGCATGCGGATGGCGATCGACTATTTCTTTCGGTCGCTGGCCGAGGGGCGGGGCGAAAAGTCGATCGGTATCGTTCTTTCGGGCACCGGCAGCGACGGCACGCTGGGCCTGCGCGAGATCAAGGCAGCGGGCGGCATGGTGATGGTGCAGGACCCCGAAGAAGCCGAGCACGACGGAATGCCACGCAGCGCGGCCAATACCGGGCTGGTCGATTTCCTTCTTCCGGTCGCGGAAATGCCCGACCGGCTGGCGCAGTTCATCAAGCATCCCTACCTGCGCGAACCGCGGGAAGAGGAGGCGGGGCTGGCCAAGGTCGCGCCGGATGGATTCAACGAGGTACTGCACCTCTTGCGCACGCAGACCGATTTCGATTTTCGGTGCTACAAGAAAGGCACGGTCGAACGGCGTATCCAGCGCCGCATGGGGCTGGGGCAGTTCGAAACGCTGTCAGATTACGTTGCGCACATGCGCGACAACAGCGAAGAGGTGCATCACCTGTTCCGTGATCTGCTGATCGGCGTGACCCGCTTCTTCCGGGAGCCTGAAACCTGGGACGCGTTGGCCGATCGGGTGATCGAACCGATGCTGGACCGCAAGAAAAAGGACGATGTCATTCGCGCCTGGGTGCCGGGCTGCGCCAGCGGGGAAGAAGCCTATACGTTGGCGGCGACCCTGTTTGCCCGCATGGACCGCCGGCGCGCGGCGCATCCGGTACAGATATTTGCAACTGACCTGAACGCGCGGGCCATCGAAGTTGCCCGCGCCGGGCGCTACCCGCTGGCCGCGCTGCCGGATATCCCGGAACGGATACGGCAGAGCTTTGTTGTCGAGGAAGACGAGTGGTTCATGGTCAACAAGCGCCTGCGCGAAACCGTCGTTTTCGCCACGCAGAACGTGATCTCCGACCCGCCGTTCTCGCGCCTGGACATCATCACGTGCCGCAACCTGATGATCTATCTGGAATCGGATGTGCAACAGCGCATGATCGAGATGTTTCATTTCGCACTCGGCGACGAGGGGCACCTGCTGCTTGGAAATTCCGAGAATGCCGAGCGCCCCGGCCGGCTGTTCGTGCCGATAGACAAGGCCAACCGAATCTATCGCAAAACCGTCAGCGCGCGCGCGCGGCCCGGAAAATTTGCCATTGGCACGGGCGGCAAGCGCCAGCAATCGAGGCCCGCGGCAAAGGAAACCTCCTATGCGACGGTTTCGGACCTTGCGCGCCGCAAGTTGATGGACCGTTTCGTGCCGGCGTCCGTCGTGGTCAACATGCGGCTCGAGGTGCTGTATTTCCATGGGCCGGTGCGTGAATACCTGGATTTTCCGCCCGGCGAACCGACCAGCATCCTGACGGAAATGATCTTGCCGGAAATGCGCAGCAAGCTGCGCTTCGTGATACACGCTCTGCAATCGGGCCAGGCCGACGCAGAGGCCGAGGCGCTCAGGGTGCCGCGTGGCGATCGAGAGTTGAACGTACGGATCAACGGGGAACGGGTCGACGCGCTTGACCGGGATCCGGCCTACCTGATCCACTTCCATGACGCGTCGGAACCGCGCGATGCGACCGCGGACCAGGCTGCGCGCGAGAAGGCGCGCGAAGAGGCCGATCCCGAAGAGCGCGATGCGGTGGCGGCGCTGGAATACGAATTGCAATCGACCCGCGAGGATCTGCAATCGACCATCGAGGAGATGGAAACCTCGAACGAAGAGCTGAAGGCCTCGAACGAAGAGGTCATGAGCATGAACGAGGAGCTTCAGTCCACCAACGAGGAACTGGAGACGTCCCGGGAGGAATTGCAGTCGCTGAACGAGGAGCTGTCGACGGTCAACAGTCAGCTCGAAGACAAGATCGAGGAACTCGAACAGACCAACAACGACCTGAACAACCTGCTGACCTCGATCGATATCGGGGTGATCTTCCTGGATACCAATCTGCTGATCCGCCGCTTCACCCCGGCGATGAAGGACGTGATGCGCATCATCGACGGCGATATCGGGCGTCCGGCGGAGGATATCGCGATGCGGGTGCATGACAGCAAGCTGATCGAAGACGCGCAGACCTGCCTTGAGAAGCTGACCGAGATAGAGGCGGAGATCAGCACGGACGAGGGGCACCACAGGATCCGCCGCATGCGCCCCTACCGCACCTCGGAGAACCAGATACAGGGTGTCGTGATCACCTATACGGATGTCACGAACCTGCAGAATGCGCGCGCGGCCGCACGCCGGCGCGAGGCCCAGCAGCAAGCCGTGGCCGAACTGGGCCGTGCGGCGCTGGCAGGGGGAGAGCTTCAGGCCGTCTTCGACATGGCGGTGCGCGATTTGGCGGAGCATATGGGTGTCAGGTTCACGAAGGTGCTGGAGCTTGACCCGGACGGTCTGAACCTGACCCTGCGCTCTGGCGTCGGCTGGACTCATGCGACCATCGGGTCATCCAAGGTGGGCTCGGGGATCGAAAGCCAGGCGGGGTATACGCTGCAACAGCGCGGCCCGGTCGTGGTCAATGATTTCCGCGAGGAACGGCGTTTTTCTGCGCCGCGCCTGCTGAAGGATCATCACATCCTGTGCGGCGCCAGCGTGATCATCGGCCCCACGGATGCCCCCTGGGGCGTTCTGGGGGTGCACGAAGACAATCCGTCCCCGAGCCTTTTCGACACGGATGACATCAATTACCTGCAGGCCACGGCCAACGTGTTGTGGCTCGTGATCTCGCGGGGGCGCGCGTTGAAGCGCATCGATGAAGAACGATGGCAGCTGCGCAACATGGCTGACAGCCTGCCGATCCTGTTTGCCGTGATTAACGCCGACCAGCGGTACGAGTTCGTCAACAGCGGTTACGAATTCTGGGGGGCCTCACCGGACGAGATCGAGGGACAGCGCGTTTCCGACCTGGTAAATCCCGAGGCCTACGAGGCGATCGCCCCGCATATCGCCGCAGCGCTGCAAGGCCAGGACCAGACGTTCGAGGTGAGGATCGGGCTCGGAGCCGACTCGGAAAAACGCGATGTCCTGGTCAGTTACGCGCCCCGCCGCGATACCGACGGCAACGTGACAGGGTTCTATTCCGCCGCGCTGGACGTTTCCGAACGCAAGCAGCTGGAGCGCGATCTTGCGGAGCGGTTCGACCAGTACCGCACGCTTGGCGAATCCATCCCCTTTGGGGTCTGGATCAACGATCCCGATGGCCAGCTGAGCTATGTCAGCCCGGCCTTTCTGAAGCTTGTCGGGAAAACAATGGAACAAGCGCGGTCGGACGGGCTGATCGACTGCATCGATCCCGCGATGCGCGAAGAGATCGAAGAGTTGTGGCGCGAGACCCTGGCAAGCGGCGAACCGTGGGAGCGGGAAATCCGGATCATCGGGGCGGATGGCAAGCTGTATCACACCCTGGCACTGGGCCGGCCGATCTGCGATCCCGATGGCCGGATCACCTCCTGGGTCGGTTTGAACCTCGACATCACCGAGCGCAAGGCCGAGGCGGATCGGCTGCGGGTCATTTCGGCGGAACTGGACCATCGGGTGAAGAACATCCTTGCGACCGTTTCGACGATCACGCGCATGACCGGGCGATCCTCGAACACGCTGGAAGGCTATCGCGACGCGCTTCAGGCGCGGATCCGGGCGATGGCCGCGGCGCACAGGCAACTGGCTGATGCCAACTGGCAGGGGATGCCGCTGGAACAACTGATCGAGACGGAGATCGACCCGTATCGCGCCAACCGCAACGACTCGATCGTCATGCACGGCCCCTATGTGCAATTGCCGCCCCGCCTGGTGCAGACGCTGGCGCTGGCATTTCACGAGTTGACCACGAATTCGAGCAAGTACGGCGCCCTGTCGCAGGACGACGGCCAGCTTGATATCAATTGGAAAACCGATGACGGTCTGGAGATAGAATGGATCGAAACGGGCCTGTCCGGCGTTACACCACCGTCCTCATCGGGTTTCGGCACCACGTTGCTGACCCGAATTCTTGCAGCCCAGGGAGCTGACGTAACAATGGACTATCCCGATACCGGCATTCGTGTCAGGATATCGCTAGCCAATTTGGCGTGAGATCGCGTCAGGAGGGACCGCGATGAAGGTTCTCGTACTTGAAGACGATCCCCTTTTGCAGATTGATCTCGCAGAGGTCCTGGAAATCATGGGGCACGAGGTGGTCGGCCCCTTCAGCGAGGAAGACCCGGCCATGCGGTCGTGCGATGCGTCCCTGCCGGATGCGGCGTTCGTCGATTACAACCTCGGCAAGGACCGCAACAGCTCCGACTTTGCGCGGCGGCTGTTTCGGGACGGTGTGGACTTCGCGTTCCTGACGGCCCACGGACGCCAGCATCTGCCATCGGACCTGCACGAGGTTCTGGTGATCGAAAAGCCTTACACCGAAGCGGATCTGGAGAAGTTCCTGGGCGCCGTGCGGAACTGAGGCGGGTCAGGCGAGAGCGCTGTTCGAGCGTTTGAAACGGCCAAGCGCCTCGATCACCGTCTGGGCAGGCTCGGTCTTGTCGATCGTGATCACCGACGGATCCAGATCCCGGATACGCCGCTGCTCATCGAGGATGCCGCTGTAAACGACGGTGGAAACCCCGCGCGACTGCAGTATCGCAAGCAGGCGCCTGCCTTCCGGCTCGTTGGGAAACGGACCTTTGAAGGAATTGCCGAGATCCAGGTCGAGAATGCAGTAATCGAAGGAAAGCGCGTTGATGGCGGCAAGCGCGTCTTCGTAGCTGCACGCGCTTTTCAGTGACTGGCAGCCGGCGTCACTCAGAGCGACCTCCAGCCCGACACAGATCACCGGGTCGTCCTCGACGACAAGGACCGAAGACAGTGCCATCACATTCCTCAATTTTTTCTGCGCGCGCAGTGTAACATATCAGTAGAAGGGCCCGGGAACAACGCACAAAGCACGTCGTGCGCGGAGCATCGCCGTAGCCATGGGCGTTCTGCGGCGGCGGGGGCATGGGACGGGCCCTTACAGGAATTGCTGCAAGAGAATTTGAGTCGCGCGATCTGGAGGCAGAAACTGGGTGTGGGTTGGTGCGTCACCGGCCTGGTGACGGGTCCTTTGGATGTGGGCCGGTCTGACGCTGTCGCATGTCCGGGTGTGCATGGCCTGATCCTTTCGCAATCATGCTCATGGGTCGCGGAGAGGTTTGTTTCGGTTCAATCACGGTCCCGCGTCCGGGGCTTGCAAAGCGGGCGACACAGGCCATTTTTCAGGAGAACGCAAAAACGGGGGTATCCATGACCTACCAGAAAACAGAAGACGCCGTGGCGCGGCTGACGCCGGAGCAGTATCGCGTGACGCAGGAGAACGGCACCGAGCGACCCTTCACCGGCGAATACAACGACAACAAGGCGGCGGGCATCTACGTCGACATCGTCTCTGGCGAGCCGCTGTTCGCGTCGTCCGACAAGTTCGAGAGCGGCTGCGGCTGGCCCAGTTTCACCAAGCCGATCGAACCCGCCCACGTGACCGAGCTGCGCGACGCGTCGCTTGGCATGGTCCGGACAGAAGTGCGCAGCGCCCACGGCGACAGCCACCTCGGCCACGTCTTTCCCGACGGGCCGCAGGACCGCGGCGGCCTGCGATACTGCATCAACTCGGCCTCGCTGCGGTTCATCCCGCGTGACGAGATGGAGGCCGAAGGCTATGGTGATTACCTGGATCAAGTGGAGGACGTGTGATGGCTGAGGAACGCGCAGTGCTGGCAGGCGGATGCTTCTGGGGCATGCAGGAGCTGATCCGCAAGATGCCCGGAGTGGGCAAGACCCGTGTCGGCTATACCGGGGGCGACGTGCCCAACGCCACCTACCGCAACCACGGCACCCATGCCGAGGGGATCGAAATCTGGTTCGACCCTGACAAGATCAGCTATCGGCAGATCCTGGAGTTCTTTTTCCAGATACATGACCCGACCACGCTGAACCGGCAGGGCAACGACATGGGCATGAGCTATCGTTCGGCGATCTACTATGTGAACGACGCGCAAAAGGCCGTGGCCGAGGACACGATTGCGGATGTGAACGCCTCGGGCCTGTGGCCCGGCAAGGTCGTGACCGAGGTCGAGCCCGTGGGCGATTTCTGGGAGGCCGAAGCCGAACACCAGGATTACCTGGTACGGTTTCCGGCCGGATACACCTGCCATTTCCCGCGCCCCGACTGGGTGCTGCCGCGGCGCGACGCGGCGGAATAGGGCGGCGCCGACACTCCGACGAACTGCCATTCAGGGCCGTCCCATGCGGGGCGGCTCTTTTGATTTGCTACAAATCTACCCAAAAATACCCTGTTGCGTCGTGGGTCGAGACACTTAGTATTCTTGCCACAAACAGGGAGAGAGAACCAATGAACAAGATGATCGGAGCCGGCGTCACCGCCGCGCTGTCCTTTGCGTTTGCCGGAGAAGCCTTGGCCGTCGAATGGAACGTGTCCGTCTGGGGCAAGCGCCGTGCCTTCACCGAGCATGTCGAGAAGCTGGCCGAGCTGGTCGCGGAAAAGACCAATGGCGAGTTCACCATGAACGTCAGCTATGGCGGTCTGTCGAAGAACAAGGAGAACCTTGACGGGATTTCCATCGGTGCCTTCGAGATGGCGCAATTCTGCGCCGGCTATCACCCCGACAAGAACCGCGTGATTACCGTGCTGGAGCTGCCGTTCCTGGGTGTCAGCAACCTCGATGAAGAAGTCGCCGTGTCCACCGCCGTTTACAACCATCCGGCCGCCGCCGAGGAGATGGCGCAGTGGAATGCCAAGCTGCTGATGACCTCGCCGATGCCGCAATACAACCTTGTCGGCACGGGCGAGCCGCGCGACGAACTGGCCGATTTCGAAGGGATGCGGGTGCGCGCCACCGGCGGTCTTGGCGAGGCGTTCAAGGCCGTCGGCGCGGTGCCCACCTCGGTGACCGCGACCGAAGCCTACCAGGCGATGGAATCGGGTGTCGTCGACACGGTGTCGTTCGCGCAGCACGCGCATCTGAGCTTTGGCACGATCAACCAGGCGGACTGGTGGACGGCCAACCTGAACCCCGGCACGGTGAACTGCCCGGTGGTGGTGAACATCGACGCCTATGAAGGGCTGAGCGACGAACACCGCGAGGCGCTGGACAGCTCGGTGCCCGAGGCGCTGGACCACTACCTGGCCAATTATGCCGAGCTTCTGAAGCGCTGGGACAGCGTTCTGGAGGAAAAGGGCGTCGAGAAGGTGATGATCGACGACAGCGTGAAGGAAGAGTTCAAGGCGCAGGCTGCGGACCCCGCGCGCGAAGCCTGGATCGAGGAAATGGAAGCGCAGGGCCTGCCGGGCCAGGAGCTGTATGACCTCGTGCAGAGCACGCTGGAAGAGCAACGCGCGTCGAACTGAGCGCGGCTGGCCGTCCGGGGGCCGACCCCGGACGGCTTTTCTAAAAAGGGTGCCGAGCATGGTCGTAGAAGTGAATCAACAGCCGCTGATCATTCTTCTGAAGGTCACTGACCCGGACGGTCAGAAGATCCATTCCGAGGAATATCGCATCCCGGCCACCGCCTATGCGCCGCCGATCCCGGATGTGGGGCAGTCGTGGAACCTGTGGGTCGACGGCAAGAACTGGCCCTGCATCGTGCTGAAGAAGACGGTGACCACCAGCTTTGGCGGCAAGGGGCTGGGCACCACCCTGAGCATCGCCGTGGAACGGACAGAGTAGGGCATGGCGGGGGCTTCGACCGTCCTGAGCGACAGCAGCCTGCTGAGCCGGCTGGACCGCGCGCTGCTGCCGGTGGAGCGGTTCATGGCGCTGTTGAGCGGGATCGCTGCATTTTCCCTCATGTTTCTGGCAGCTTACTCGGTAGGTGGGCGCAAGTTCTTCGACGCGCCGCTGGCGGGGTACGTGGATTACATCGAGGTGTTGATGCCGCTGATCGCGATCATGGGCATCTCTTACGTGCAGCGCGAGGGCGGGCATATCCGCATGGATATCCTGATCGGGAACCTGCATGGTCGCCTGCTTTGGCTGCTGGAATTCGTCACGGTTCTGCTGGTGCTGGTTCTGATGATCGCGCTGGTCTGGGGGGCCTGGGCGCATTTCGACCGCTCCTTCGATTGCGCAAGGCCCTTGTGTTCGCGCGACAGCACGATCGACATCGGACTGCCGGTATGGCCTGCGAAACTGGTCGTCCCGGTCGCGTTCGGCGTGCTGGTGCTGCGCCTGATCCTGCAGGCGGTGGGATATGCGCGTGCGTTCGCGCTTGGCCTCGAGCGGCCCGTGGCGGTGCCGCTGACGCTGTCGGTGGCCGAGCAGGCCGCGCTTGAGGCCGAACAACTGGAAGGGCGCGACTGATGGATCCGATCACCATCGGGCTGTGGACCACCGGATTCATGCTGGTGATGGTGGTCATCGGGATGCGCGTGGCCTTTGCGGCGGGGCTTGCGGGCTTTGTCGGGCTGATCGTCATCTTCTGGTCCAAGAAGGATTTCGGCGGCGAGGATTTCTGGTGGGCGTTGACGGTGGCGGTCAAAACCGCGGGGCAGGTGCCGCATTCCAAGGTGTCGGCGAACGCACTTTCCCTGATCCCGACCTTCATCCTGATCGGGTACCTGGCCTATTACGCCGGCCTGACACGCGCCCTGTTCGAGGCCGCCAAGCGGTGGATCGCCTGGGTGCCGGGGGGCCTGGCCGTGTCGACGGTGTTCGCCACTGCCGGTTTTGCGGCGGTGTCGGGGGCGTCGGTGGCCACGGCGGCGGTGTTTGCCCGTATAGCTATCCCCGAAATGCTTAAGATTGGGTATAACAAACAGTTCGCTGCCGGCGTCGTGGCCGCCGGGGGGACGCTGGCCAGCCTGATTCCACCCTCGGCCATCCTGGTGATCTATGCGATCATCGTGGAGCAGGACGTGGGCAAACTGCTGCTTGCGGGGTTCATCCCCGGCGCGTTCTCGGCGCTGGTCTATGCGGCGTTGATCATCGGGATCGCGCTGATCTTCAAGTCCGTGGGGCCGCCGGTGGGCGGGTTCACGTGGCGCGAGAAATTCGCCTCCTTGCCCTCTGCGCTGCCGATCGTGGCGGTGGTCGTGATCATCATCTTCTTCGTCTACAACCCCTTTGGCGATGCCTGGGGCACGCCCACCGAGGGCGGCGCGGTGGGGGCGTTCATCGTGTTCCTGATGGCGCTCTGGCGCGGCATGCGGCTGCGCGAGTTGAAATCGGCGCTGATCGAGACCGCGAAGCTGACGGTGATGATCTTCACCATCATCTGGGGCGTGCTGATTTACGTGCGATTCCTGGGGTTTGCGGACCTGCCGGGGGCGTTTGCCGACTGGATCACCTCGCTGACCGTGTCGCCGATGCTGATCCTGATCTGCATCCTGCTGGCCTATGCCGTGCTGGGCATGTTCATGGACGCGATCGGGATGTTGCTCTTGACGCTGCCGGTGGTCTATCCGGCGGTCATGGCGCTGAACGGGGGCGAGTTCGTCAGCGTCGAGGACAGCGCCTTTGGCATGTCGGGCGAGATGTGCGCGATCTGGTTCGGGATCCTGGTGGTGAAGATGGCGGAGTTCTGTCTGATCACGCCCCCCATCGGCCTCAACTGTTTCGTGGTGGCGGGCGTGCGGCCGGACCTGAGCGTGCAGGACGTGTTCAAGGGGGTGATGCCGTTCTTTATCGCGGATGCGGTGACGATCGGGCTGCTGGTGGCGTTTCCGATCATCGTGCTGTGGCTGCCGGGATTGGCGTAGGCCTGCGAATCACTTGGTTAATCAGGGGTTTGGCCGAAAAATCCCGTGTCGGTATCGCGTCGGTATCCGAGTGGTATTCCGACGGTGCGATTTTTTCCGGCCTCCGGTGTTAACGGATCGGGCGTTGCTCCCCGCGGCTCGCGTGGCGATTTGAGTATTTTTGGCAAGAAAAAGCCGGGGTGGTCTAGCCGCGGCAGAGGCTGCGCGCGGTGGCGAGGATAGACTCCGCCGAAGGCATCGTGGCGGCGTAGGCCGGGCCGGTGGCGATGAAGCTGTCGGTGGCGGTGAGGCGGCTGTGGGGGATGTCCGTATGCTCGGTGAAGAGCGCCATCAGCCCCTCGGCCACGCCGCCCGAGTGGCGGGTCTCGTCCACGATCAGGATGCGTTTGCATCCCTTCACGGCGTCCAGCAGGGCCGGGCCGGGGAGCGGTGAGAGCCAGCGGAGGTCGATGACCCGGGTCTTGATGCCGTCGGCGTCCAGTTTGGCTTGCGCCTGGCGCGAGAGGTGGTGGCCGTTGCCGAAGGTGACGATGGCCAGATCGGTGCCGTCGCCATGCTGGCCGACCTGGCCGAGGGGAATGGTCTCGGACGGGTCGGGATAGGGGGTGAGCCAGGCGTTGTCGCCGGCCTCGGTGAGGTCGCGCATGGGGTAGAGGGCGATGGGTTCGAGGAAGACGACGAGGCGCTGTTCCTCGCGCGCGAGCCGAACGCATTCGCGGAGCATCATGGCGGCGTCGGCGCCGGTGGAGGGGCAGGCGAGGATCAGGCCGGGAATGTCGCGCAGGACGGCGATGGAATTGTCGTTGTGGAAATGCCCGCCGAAGCCTTTCTGGTACCCCAGCCCCGCGATGCGGAGGACCATGGGGTTGGTGTATTGACCGTTGGAGAAGAAGGGCAGGGTCGCGGCCTCGCCGCGCAGCTGGTCCTCGGCATTGTGGAGATAGGCGAGGAACTGGATTTCGGGGATCGGCAGGAAGCCGTTATGGGCCAAGCCAAGCCCGAGGCCGAGGATCGAGGTCTCGTCCAGCAGGCTGTCGATCACGCGGGCGGGGCCGAAGCGGTTTTGCAGCTTTTGCGTGACGCCGTAGACGCCACCCTTGCGGCCCACATCCTCGCCCATGCAGACGATTTCGGGGTGGGTGAGCATGAGGTCGGTGAGCGCCCAGTTGATGTGGCGCGACAGGATCTGCGGCTCGTCCATCGCCTTGAGGTCGGGGCCGAAGGCTGCGGCGCGGGCCTCGGGCGTGGGGCCGTTGGTGGGGGCGCATTCGCGTTTCGGCGGGATGAGGGACGCCATGACGTCCTGCGCGGTTTGCAGGCGGGGGCGGGTGGCGGCGTGGTTGCAGGTCTTTTCGACCTCGGCGCAGGTGTCGGTGTAGAGGGTGCGGGCGTCCTGCGGGGTCAGGATGCCGGAAGTGTCCAGAAGGCGGACGGAATGCAGGAGGGGGTCGTTGGCCTCGTCGGCCTCGACCTCGGATTTGGGCAGGTAGGTGGTGGGCACGTCGGCGCCGGCATGACCATAGAGCCGGACGGTGCGGATGTGCAGGAAGACCGGCTGGCGGTGGGTGCGGGCGTGGTGGGCGGCGCGTTGGGCGGTGGCAAAGGTGTCGTAGATGTCCAGCCCGTCGCAGGCCATGTAGGTCAGGCCCGGGCGGTGCGCGAAATTGGCGGCGATCCAGCCCTTGGGGGTCTTGACCGAGATGCCGATGCCATTGTCCTCGCACACGAAAAGCATTGGCAGGGGCACGTTCTGGTAGGCGGTCCAGGCGGCGGTGTTGAAGGCGGCCTGGGCGCTGGCGTGGTTGGCCGAGGCATCGCCGAAGCTGGCCATGACGATGCTGTCGCGGGGGAGTTGCTCGTGTTCCGGCGCGTGGCGGCGGGCGAGGCCGAGGGAATAGGCGGTGCCGACGGATTTGGGCAGGTGGCTGGCGATGGTGGAGGTCTGGGGCGGGATGTTGAGCGCTTTCGACCCCAGCACCTTGTGGCGGCCGCCGGAGATGGGATCCTCGGTGGAGCAGGCGAAGGAGAGGGCCATGTCCGTGGCGATGTCCTCGTGCCCGGTTTGCAGGGCGCGGGCGATCTGGAAGGCGGCGTCGCGGTAGTGCAGGAACGCCATGTCTGTGGGGCGCAGGGCGGCGGCGACGGCGGCCATGCCTTCGTGGCCCGAGGAGCCGATGGTGTAGTAGCCCTGGCCGGCCTTTTGCATGACGCGGGCCTGGGCATCGAGCGCGCGCGAGAGGCATTGGGCGCGGAAGATCAGCTTGGCGGTGTCGGGGTCGAGCGGGCCGGAGGGGTCGCGGCCCGGGGGCAGGTCGCCCGCGGCGGTGCGGGACAGGAAATTATCGTGCACGATCCGGGCGCGGTCCATGGGCGGTCTCCTTCTTTTGTGAGGGAAGGCGTAGCCAAGCCGCTGCGGAAAGGGAAGGGTCAGGTGCCGGGATCGTGGCGGGCGACGCCGCCGATGGCCGTGGTCAGGTCGGTCGCGGCCTGCATCACGGCGGCGCTGAGCCGGTCGATATCGCCGGTGCCGACGCGGCTGGTGGGGCCGGAGACGGAGAGGCCCGCGACGGGCTCGTTGTTGAAATCAAAAACCGGGGCGGCGATGCAGCGCATGCCGATGTTCTTTTCCTCGCCGTCGATGGCATAGCCGCGCGACCGGGTGAGCGCGAGTTCGCTGCGCAGGGCATCCGCGTCGGTGATGGAATGTTCGGTATAGGCGGTGAGGGGCTGATTGGTCAGCAGGCGGGAGAGGCGGGCGTCATCCATTTCGGCCATCAGCGCCTTGCCGATGCCCGAAGCGTGCATCTGCGAGAGCGTCCCGGGGGGGAAGAAGGCGCGGATGCTGGCATGGGTCTCGACCTGGCTGACGAAGAGGACCTGGCCGGATGTCTCGACGCCCAGGTTGGCGGTTTCGCCGGTGACTTCCATCAGGCGGCGCAGCACGGGGCGGGCGCGTTCGACGAGCGTGGTGCGGCGCAGGAAGCGGGCGCCGATGATGAAGGCCTGCGCACCGATATGCCAGGCCTGTTCCTCGGGGTCGAATTCCACCAGGCCGCGCGTCTCCAGCGTGACGAGCACGCGGTAGAGGGTGGCGGGTGACTGGTCCATCTCGGTGGCGAGTTCCGAGAGCGCCTTGCCCTGGTGCTGGCTGACGTAATCGAGCACCTCCATCGCGCGGTCGAGGGACTTGATCGTGTTCTGATCGGTCTTGTCGTCCCAACCGCGGGGGCGGCCACGGGCACGTTTGGGGGAGGGATTCGGAGTGGCCATGACGTGCCTCAAACATTTTTGAAATATTACTTCACGTTATGAAAAATATAAGAGTCTGACAAGTCTAAATAAAATCAGCCTGCCTAAAAATGAAAAATGATTTCAAAAAAATTTTCAAGCGGGCACGAGGTCTGTACACAAGGGGTGAGTTTTGGAGGAGAGATCCATGAGTTTTCAAAATCCGGTGTTCATTCCCGGCCCGACCAACATTCCCGAGAGCCTGCGCAAGGCGTGCGACATGCCGACGATCGACCATCGCTCGGCGCTGTTCGGGGACATCCTGCATCCCGCGCGAGCAGGCGTTCAAAAGGTGCTGAAGTCGAAGAATGCGGAAGTGTTCATCTTTCCGTCGACCGGCACGGGCGGCTGGGAGACGGCGCTGACCAACACGCTGTCGCCGGGCGACAAGGTTCTGGTGGCGCGCAACGGGATGTTCAGCCACCGCTGGATCGACATGTGCGAGCGGCATGGCCTTGACCTGACCATCGTCGAGACGCCGTGGGGCGAGGGCATTTCCGCCGCGCGCTATGGCGAGATCCTGGAGGCCGACAAGGGCCGCGAGATCAAGGCGGTGCTGGCCACGCATAACGAGACGGCGACCGGCGTGAAGTCGGATATCGGCGCGATCCGCACCGCGATGGATGCCGCAGGGCACCCCGCGATGCTGTTCGTCGATGGCGTCAGCTCGATCGGGTCGATGGATTTCCGCATGGACGAGTGGGGCGTGGACGTGGCCGTGACCGGCTCGCAGAAAGGGTTCATGCTGCCCGTGGGGCTGGCCATCGTGGGGTTCAGCGAAAAGGCGATGGAGGCGACGAAGAGCGCCGGACTGCACCGGACGTTCTTTGACGTGCATGACATGCTGAAGGGCTATGCCAACAGCGCCTATCCCTATACGCCCGCCGCCGGTCTGATGAACGGGTTGAAAGTGTCGTGCGACATGCTGCTGGACGAGGGGCTGGAGGCGGTCTTTGCCCGTCATACCCGGATCGCCGACGGTGTCAGGGCGGCGGCGCAGGCGTGGGGCCTGCCGCTGTGCGCCAAGTCGCCCGAGGTTTACTCGGACACGGTAAGTGCTATCTGTACGCCCGATGGGTTCAACGCGACCGACATCGTGACTCATGCCGCCGATGCCTATGGCATGGCGTTCGGCGTGGGGCTGGGTGAGGTGGCCGGCAAGGTGTTCCGGATCGGCCACCTTGGCAGCCTGACCGACGCGATGATGATCTCGGGCCTTGGCGTGGCCGAGATGTGCATGGTCGACCTGGGCCTCGACATAGAACTGGGTTCGGGCGTGGCCGCGGCACAGGACGTGTGGCGCAAGCGCCCGGCCCTGGCAAAGAAGGATGCCGCGTGATGAAAGACGGAGCGGAGATGTATATCCCCACATACCAGGACATGCTGGACGCGCACGAGCGGATCAAGCCGCATATCAACCGGACGCCGGTGCTGCGGTCTGACTACCTGAACGAGCTGACCGGCGCCGAGCTGTTCTTCAAGTGCGAGAACTTCCAGGAGCCGGGGGCCTTCAAGGTCCGTGGCGGGTCGAACGCCGTGTTCGGCCTGAGCGACGAGCAGGCGGAAAAGGGTGTGGCGACGCACTCGTCCGGCAACCACGCGCTGTGCCTGAGCTATGCGGCGGGGCGGCGGGGCATCCCGTGCAACGTGGTGATGCCGCGCACCGCGCCGCAGGCCAAGAAGGACGCCGTGCGGCGCTATGGCGGGACGATCACGGAATGCGAGCCGTCCACGTCGAGCCGCGAGGCGGTGTTTGCCGAGGTGCAGGAAAAGACCGGCGGCGAGTTCGTGCATCCCTATAACGACCCGCGCGTGATCGCTGGGCAGGGGACGTGTTCGAAAGAGTTCATGGAGCAGGTCGATGGCCTCGAGATGATGGTGGCGCCGATCGGGGGCGGCGGCATGGTTTCGGGCACCTGCCTGACGCTGTCGACCCTGGCGCCCGAGGTGAAGATCATCGCGGCCGAGCCGGAGCAGGCGGACGACGCCTATCGCAGCTTCAAGGCGGGGCATATCATTGCCGACGACGCGCCGGATACCATCGCGGACGGGCTGAAAGTGCCGCTGAAGGACCTGACCTGGCATTTCGTGTCGAACCACGTGAGCGAGATGTATACCGCGAGCGAGGAAGAGATCGTCGACGCGATGAAGATCACGTGGAAATACCTGCGGATCGTAATGGAGCCCAGCTGTGCCGTGCCGCTGGCGGTGATCCTGAAGAACCCCGACGCCTTCAAGGGCAAGCGCGTGGGCGTGATCGTGACCGGCGGGAACGTCGACCTCGACAAGCTGCCGTGGATGAGCGCGTGATCCCTTTGCACCCGGTTGCGGTTTCCGATAGGAAACTTACGTAGACGATATGAGCCGGCAGGGCGGCGTGGCCCTGCGTGACAAAGACATTCATGGATAGGGAGAGATCCGATGAAAGACATGAGCAATCTCGACGATTTCGAAGTGGGCTTCGACATTCCGGCCAAGCCGGGCATGGACGAATCCGAGATCCAGACGCCCTGCCTGGTGCTGGACCTCGACGCGCTGGAGCGTAACATCAAGAAGATGGGCGACTATGCCAAGGAACACGGCATGCGCCACCGCACCCACGGCAAGATGCACAAGTCCGTGGACGTGCAGAAATTGCAGGAACAGCTGGGCGGCGCGTGCGGCGTCTGCTGTCAGAAGGTCTCCGAGGCCGAGGTGTTCGCCCGTGGCGGAATCAAGGACATTCTGGTGTCGAACCAGGTGCGCGACCCGGCCAAGATCGAACGGCTGGCCAAGCTGCCGAAGCTGGGCGCGCGGACGATCTGCTGCGTCGATGACCTGGCCAACGTGGACGACCTGTCGGCGGCGGCGCAGAAGCACGGCACCGAGATTGAGTGCCTCGTGGAGATCGACTGTGGCGCGGGGCGCTGCGGTGTGACCACGACGCCGGAAGTGGTGGAGATCGCCAAGGCGATCGACGCGGCGCCGGGGCTGAAGTTCACCGGCATCCAGGCCTACCAGGGCGCGATGCAGCACATGGACGATTACAACGACCGCAAGGAAAAGATCGACATCGCCGTGGCGATGGTGAAGGACGCGGTCGACACGCTGAAGGCCGAAGGGCTGGACTGCGACATCGTCGGCGGTGGCGGCACCGGGTCGTATTACTTCGAATCGAACTCGGGCGTGTATAACGAGCTGCAATGCGGCTCCTACGCGTTCATGGACGCCGATTACGGCCGCATCCTGGACAAGGACGGCAAGCGGATCGACCAGGGCGAGTGGGAGAACGCGTTCTTCATCCTGACCTCGGTCATGTCCCACGCCAAGGCGGACAAGGCGATCGTCGACGCCGGTCTGAAGGCGCAGTCGGTGGACAGCGGCTTGCCGGTGGTGTTTGGCCGGGATGACGTGGAATACATCAAGTGCTCGGACGAGCATGGCGTGGTGAAGGACCCCGGCGGCGCGCTGAAGGTCAACGACAAGCTGAAGCTGGTGCCGGGCCACTGCGACCCCACCGCCAACGTGCATGACTGGTACGTGGGTGTGCGGAACGGCAAGGTGGAAACCGTCTGGCCGGTGTCGGCCCGCGGCCACGCATACTGAACCCAATTCTTCCTGTGGACTGTCGGGGTTGGCATTTCGCTGACCCCGCTTTTTTGAAAGGCCCCCAAACATGATCATTGTTCCCGAGCGCGAGATTGCAGACCTGATGACGCGGGAGGCGGCGTTCGATGCCGTGGAAAAGGTGTTCGCCGCGATGGCGGCGGGTGATGCGTACAACTTTCCCGTCGTACGCGAGGCGATCGGGCACGAGGATGCGCTTTACGGCTTCAAGGGCGGGTTCGACAAGGCGGGCCTGACGCTGGGGCTGAAGGCCGGGGGCTACTGGCCCAACAACCTGGAAAAGCGGGACATCATCAATCACCAGTCGACGGTGTTCCTGTTCGATCCCGATACCGGCAAGGCCAAGGCAATGGTGGGGGGCAACCTTTTGACCGCGCTGCGCACCGCCGCGGCATCCTCTGTGTCGATCAAGCACCTGGCGCGCAAGGATGCCAAGGTGATCGGCATGGTCGGCGCAGGGCATCAGGCGACGTTCCAGCTGCGTGCGGCGCTGGAGCAGCGGGCGTTCGAGAAGGTGATCGGCTGGAACTATCACCCCGAGATGCTGCCCAATATCGAGAAGGTCGCGAAAGAGGCCGGCGTGGCCTTTGAGGCGGTGGAACTGGAGGGCATGACCGAGGCGGATGTGATCATCTCGATCACCTCGTCCTTTGACGCGACGCTGATGGCCGATCACGTCGGTGCGGGCTGTCACGTGGCCTGCATGGGCACCGATACCAAGGGCAAGCAGGAGGTCGAGGCGGCGCTGTTGCAAAAGGCGACGGTGTTCACCGACGAGGTGGCGCAGTCGATCAGCATCGGCGAGGCGCAGCACGCGGTGGGCGAGGGCCTGATCACCGAAGGCGACGTGCACCAGATCGGCGCGGTGATCAACGGCACCCATCCGGGACGGACGAGCGATGACGAAATCACGCTGTTCGACGGCACCGGCGTGGGCTTGCAGGACTTGGCCGTGGCGGCGAGTGTCGTGGACCTGGCGGTGGAGCAGGGCCGCGCCATCGAAGTGGATTTCTGAGGCGCGAGCCCAGACAAATGAACCTGAAGGAAGGCGCGGAGGCTGCTCCGCGCCTTTTCTTATGGGGGGTGTCCCTTGCGGCGCCCTGGCCGAACGAGGTCACGCGGCTACCTTGGGGGACGCCGGACCCACAGGACGCCGCTTGAGCCTGCCGAAGGGGAAAGGCCTAGGCGACTTCGGAGACGTTGCCGGAGATCCCGTCGGTATCGTCCGCGTCTTCAAGCCGGTCGAATTCCACGTAGAACGTCGATCCGACGCCAAGGGCGCTGACATATCCGATGCGCGCGTCGTGGTGTTCGACGATCTGCTTGGTGATGTTGAGGCCAAGGCCGGTACCGCCGACCTTGCGCACGTCGGAGGAGTCGATCTGGCTGAACTTGCCGAAGACGCGCTCCTCGGCGTTTTCGGGGATGCCCGTGCCCTTGTCCTCGACCGAGATGCGGACGCGGCTTGCGACGTTTTCGACACGCACCTTCACCGCGCCATTCTCCTTGGAGAACTTCAGGGCGTTGGACAGAAGATTGTTCATAACCTGGATCAGCCGTTTCTGGTCGCCCATGATGTAACATTCGCCCTTGCAGCTTTGCATCTCGAGGCTGATCCCGAGCATGCTGGCATAGCCCGAGATGGAATCGACGGCCTCGCGGGCGAGGTCGTTCGCGCAGATCGGCTGCAGGTTGAAGCGGATTTCGCCGGCTTCGATCTTTTGCAGGTCGAGCAGGTCGTCGATCAGGTTGGCCAGCCGGCGGCTGTTCTTGGTGGCTATCTCGATGACGGGTTTGAAGTTCTGGGGAATGTCTCCCAGAACGCCGTTGTTCACCAGTTCGAGCGAGCCGATGATCGAGGTAAGCGGCGTGCGCAATTCGTGGCTGACCGTGGAGAGGAACTGGGATTTCACCTCCAGCGCCGCCTTGGTGCGGTCGTGCTCTTCCTCCATCAGTTTCATCTGTTTCAGCCGTTCCTGGTAGCCGCGATAGAATTTCGCGGAGATGTCGCCGATGAAAAACAGCACGAACACGATCGTGAAGAACTGGAGCCAGATCGGGGACGTGATCGGCGGCGCGTACCTCACCACGTCCAGGAACGCGATGAAGAGAAACGTGATGCCATAGATCGACAGGCGCAGGATCAGGATGCCGATCATCTGGCTGTTGTGCATCGCCGCGAAGAGTGACGCCGAGAACAGGAAGAACAGCGAGGTGAACTGGCCCCCCGTGGTTTGCTGGACGGCGATGTTGGCGATGAAGACGCTGATCGCCAGGGCGCTGACGGCCGTGTTGATGGCGATGGCCGTCAGGAGTTTCCGACCGAGAACGGGGTCCTTGCCATCCCAGGCCTTGGCCCGTGCGCCGAGGATCTGGTCGAGGATCTCGGTCAGGACGACGATGCCGTAGCACGCGAAGATCGAGACCGGATCGAAATAGAACGCGGCCAGGAAGGCCGCCGTGAAGAAACTGGTTTGCCTTTGCCAGATCAGTTCGTTGGCCAGGGTCAAATAGTCCTTCATCCGCTGTTCGCGGCCTTGCGAGGAGAACCAGTCTGTCGGCGAGGACCAAGTCCTTAGTAGCGTTCTCATGATTGCCTCTGTCGCAACACGGATTGTTTCGACCTACAGCCCCTATTTGTTTAAATTCTGCCCTTAATCGGGCAGAAAGCGGTATTTCGTCGAACAATCCAAGGCAGACCGGATCGGACGCGTTTTCCCTAAATGCAGTTCACTCGTTAAAAAGAACGCGGGCCGGGCACTGGGACCTTCGCAGCCTGCGGTTCGCCCGGGCGGCGAAAGGTCAAGTCATGCCGCCTCGGAGCTGCCCGATTTGGACGCGGCGTAGACGCCGGAGAGGGACGGGAACTGGATGTTCGCGTGCGGTATATCCTCGATCGGGCCGAAGACCGGCGTGCGGGCCAGGACCTTTTCCCGCTGCTCTTTGAAATCGGCCGTCAGAAGCTGTATCGGCTTGGCCAGGCCGGGATAGCTGCGCGGCTCGAGCGCGGGTTCGTAGCCCAGGTAGCGACGGTAGAACGCCGTGTGCTCGGCGCGTACCGGGGCCAGGGCCAGGTCGACGTCGTAGAAGATCGACGCGAGAAACGGGATCCGCAGCGTCAGGAAGTTCAACGGGATGCGTTGCCGGCGTGCCGATGACGAGATCACGAAGCGGGTCGGGTCGAGGATGGTTCTTTCCTGCTTGAGCTCGTCCAGAAGTTCCGGAAAGACCTCGAGGGTCGGTGATTTCCAGCACAGTTTCGACAGCAGGTGAAGCCGGACCGCCGCCAGCATCGTGCCGTCGATCCTGACCGCGACATGCACGCAGTTCTCGGTTTCGTCGAACGCGTCCGACATCCTCTTGTCCGCCCTTGCGGACACGGTGTTTTCGGCGCGGTAACACGTGTATCTCAGGCGATAGAGTTCTTCGAGATCGTCGTCGTCCGTGAGAACGGAGTAACGCGCCGGCTTGAGCGCTTCGATGACTTGCTCGTACATGGGCTTTCCTTAAATGCTGCGGTTTTCAGTGCGCGGCGCGGCACACCAGAAGGTCGCTGTAGTCGCGATAGACGGATCGTTGGTCGAGGATCTCGAAGCCTGCCGCCGTGACGGCCGACGCAATCTCTGCCGGGGTGTGGGTCCAGTACGTGCCGTTCATCTGGGCCTTGAAGATCGCCTGGTTCTGCTTGGCGATCTGCCGGGCCTGCCAGAATATTTCCAGCGTCCGGATGAGCCCGTGTTCCTTCTTGAGCGTGGTGAACAGGTACCGGCGCCAGTCCTGCACATCCATCGGACGGCCGAGATCGACGAGAAAGAGCAACCCGCCCGGACGCAGCATCCGGCGGATGTCGACCAGCCGTTGCCGCGGGTCGGGCATGGCATAGAGCGAATGCACGCTGATGACGAGATCGGCCTTTTCCGGCGCCTCGGCGCGTTCCAGGCCGACATTCTGGTAGGTGACGTTCTTGCGGGCGGCCAGTTTCGCCCGCGCGGCCTGCATCATGCCGGGATCGGGTTCCACCAGGCAGATGCCGCTGCCGGGGCAGAGGCGTGCCGCGATCTCGGTATAGTTTCCGGTTCCGCCGCCCACATCGTAGATGATCCCGGGCGTCTCGATTCCGGACAGGAAGTCCTCGAACTCCTGCATCAGGGCCTTATACTCTGGGTTGTGCTTCGACAGCAGGTCGTAGGCCGCTGCGTAAGCGCTCCAGTCGGCATTCGACGCAGGGTCGGGACGCTTGACTTCACCATAGTTCACAACTGACCTGTCCTTCCGAATATGCCTGAGAGGGGGAGCGCGGGGCCTCCAAGCTTTTTGCGGAAACAATCGCAAACCAATAATTACATTAGTAAATTGTTAATATGTCAGCACGATATTGCAACCCATAAGCGCAACAGCGGGTTGAATTAGTTCATATTGTTTCCATTTCAGGTTAATCCTGAGGCAGATCAGCCACATCAGGCGGTCGCTGTTGGCGGACATGCTCGGCGCGCCTGGCACCGCCGGTCGCTGCTTTCCGACGATCATCATCCTATAGGTGTATTTCATGGCCCGTTGGGCATCGCCCGGGCGCGGTCTGTCGCGCCCGTGGCGTCACGCTGGCGCAACGGTGGCCGGCGTTTTCGCGCTTGTCCGATGCGCCATCGCCCGAGTGTGGCGGGTATATGGCGGAGACGTCGGACTTGCAGGAGAAATGTCCCGATTCTGACAAAAAACGACCCGATTCGTCGGCGAAACCCCCTGCCATGACGCGCTGAAGCGCGAGAATCGTGGAGATGTCATGCTGGTTTCGCTAAATTTTGATGGTTCAGTCGATCTGGACCTGGTTGCGCATTTCCTTGGCATTGCCACGCATGACAACATCAATGCTGCCCCTTCACGGCCTGCGACAGCCCGCACGGCGCCGTTCAGCCCGCTGGATTTCGGGCCTCGGCCAGCCCCGGCGCTCCTGGGGGAGCAAAAACACCTTAAAGTTGTCTTAATTTAGCCGATTTCCAACCGCTTACTAGGTGTCAAGTGGTAATACGCGCAACCGAAAGCAACAGGTCCCGGAACCGCTTGGCCTGTTGGGAGCGATGAAAATGCATCTACTTGCTGTAGACGACGAACCGACAATCCTGGAGCTGCTTCAGCTGATCATCCAGACGCTAGGGGATCATACCGTGATCACCGCGACCTCTGCCGCAGAGGCGCTGGAGTTGTTGGACAACCCGGAGACCCCGGCGATAGATTGTTTCCTGGTCGACATCCAGATGCCGGACACCGACGGTGTTTCGCTGTGCCATACCTTGCGGTCGAAGCCCGAGTATCAGCTGACGCCGATCCTGATGCTGACCGCGATGACCGATAAGTCGTATATCGACCGGGCCTTCGCGGCAGGCGCCAGCGACTATATCACCAAGCCGTTCGATATCGACAACCTGCGCGGCCGCATCCAGCTGATTGGCGACATGTCCAAGAACAACCGGCAGGCCGTCATCAGCGCCAAGCCCAGGAACGAGGTGATCCCGGAGGATTCGACCACGCTGGCCCTGCACGAACCGATTTTCGTCCAGGACGTGGACGGGTGCATCACGTATCTCGCGATGGAGAACTACGTGTCGCTGATGTCGAGGAAAAAGCTGTTCGGCTCTTCCATCATCGGGTTCACCATCCGCAACATCGAAGAGCTGCACCGGACATCCACGCGGTACGAATACGAGTGCATCGTGACCGATGTGGCCGAGGCGATCTCGGTCGCGCTGGAAGAGTTCGGAGCGCTGATTTCCTATGCCGGGAACGGCACGTACCTGTGCGTTTTGGAGTGCGGATCGCAACTGAAGCCGGATACGCTGGCGGACCAGGTGAACCTGATCATGCGCCGCATGGACCTGTATTCCAACGACGGGTCGCCGATCAATGCGTTCGTGTCGGCCGGGGAGCAGGTTCGCCTGGTCTGGAAGTCCGGCCAGAGCGCGGTGGATGCCCTGGCGCAGGCGCATGAAAGCGCGGAGCGCGCAAGCGGTCGGCATGCGCGCAACCTCGAAGACTTCTGGTACGACAAGCACAGCATGAACATCTAGCCCGCGTCGGCCAGCACCGGCGGAGGCCGGGGCCGGCAACGGGCGATGTTTCGGGATGCGGCAGGGCGATGAAGATCATCGCCCTGACCGTTTTTTGTCAGTCGCCTTCGGCGACACCCTTGGCGCGGGCCGCCGCGCGCCGCGCGCGGTAGCTGGGCAGGATCACCAGGAGCGCGGCGAGCACCAGCAGCGCCAGCGTCATCGGGCGTTCGATGATGAAGCCCATGCCGTCGTAGAGCTGCATCGAGCGGGCGAAGTTGTCCTCCATCATCCGGCCGAGGATGAACCCGATCAGCAGCGGCGCCAGCGGATAGTCGGCGAATTTCAGCGCCGTGGCGCAGATTCCGAAGCCGACGAGGATCAGCAACTCGGTCGCGTTGTTCTGGCCGATATAGGCCCCCATCAGGGTGAAGAACAGGATGAACGGGATCAGGTAGTTGCGCGGAATGCTCAGCACCTTGGCGATGTAGGGGATCAGCGGCAGGTTCAGAACCAGCAGCACCAGGTTGCCGATGAACATCGACATGATCACCGCCCAGAACACCTGTGGCTCGTCCACCATCAGGCGCGGGCCGGGCGTGACGTTGAGCGCGATCAGCGCGCCCAGCAGGATCGCCGTGGTGCCGGACCCCGGAATGCCCAGCGTCAGCAGCGGCACGAAAGACCCGGTGCACGCCGCGTTGTTGGCCGTTTCCGGTGCGGCGAGGCCTTTGACCGATCCCCTGCCGAACTCGTACTGTTCCTCCTTGGTGGCGAGGTTGCGCTCGACCGCGTAGCCCAGGAAGCTGGCGATGGTGGCGCCGGCACCGGGAAGCACGCCGATGAAGAAGCCCTGCAGCGACTGCCGCCCGATGACGGGCGCGATGGCGCGCCCTTCCTTGCGGGAGATGCGCAGGTTCTCGATCTTGCCGCCGCCGTCGCCGCCCATGTCCTTTTTCTTGAGCACGAGAAACAGCGCCTCGGGCAGGGCGAACATGGCCATGGCCAGCGTGATGAAGCCGAAGCCCGATTGCAGGTCCATCATCCCCATGGTGAAGCGCGGCATGTTGAAGAGCGCCCCTTCGCCCACGGTTGCCATGATCAGGCCGAGCAGGGTCATCAACACCGCCTTGGCCACCTGGCCCGTGCCGGCAAAGGCCGCGATGGCCGACAGGCCCACGACCATCAGCGCGAAATACTCTGCCGAGTGGAACAGGAGCGCCACGGAGGACAGGGCGGGCGCGAAGATCATCAGCAGGATCGCCCCGATCGTGCCGCCGGCGAAGCTGGAAATCGCGGCGATGGTCAGTGCCTTTCCCGCCTTGCCCTGGCGCGCCATCGGATAGCCGTCGAAACTGCTGGCCACGGTGCCTGCGACCCCCGGCGCGTTGAGCAGGATCGACGAGGTCGAGCCGCCGAAGATCGCGCCGTAATAGACGCCGGCCAGCAGGATCAGCGCCGCCGAGGGGTCGCCCATGGAAATGGCGACCGGGATCATGATGGCGATGATCGACATCGGGCCCAGGCCGGGCAACATGCCGATGAAGGTGCCGATCAGGCAGCCTGCGATGACCATCAGCAGGTTCTGGATCGAAAGGGCCGTTTGCAGGCCGATAAGAAGTCCTTCGAGCATCGGTCAGCCTCCTTACATGAAATAGGGCAGCGGGCTGAGGAAGATCCCCAGAACCCGGTCGACGAGGTACCAGACGATGCCGGTGGCAAAGACCGCGACGGGGATCAGGATGTGGAGCTTGCGTTCGCCCAGCACGATGCCGCCAATGGACAGGAAGCCGACGGTCGACAGCAGGAACCCGGCGGGCCTCAGGAAGATCGCGTAGGCCACCATCAGGCCCAGCAATGTCAGTGCCTGGAAGATGTGGTAATCGCCGAGACGCCGATAATCGATCTCGGGCTTGGCGGACCGTTCGGGCGGCGCCTCGAACCCCAGCACGATCACCAGCGAGGTGAGAATGGCCAAGACCGACAGGACCTTGGGAAAGGTCGACGGCCAGATGGGATTGCGCTGCATGAAGGGCGGCAGGAGGTCGTCCATGGTGAAGAACGCGGCATAGGCATAGACCGATGCGACGCACAGGATGACGAAGGCGATCCAGCGATCGAGGGCCATGTCATGTCTCCTTCGGTTGGTTCGTGTTGCTGCAGGACAGCCGGGATCCAGGATCGCCGTTATGGGCGGTTGCCCGGCACGCGTCCGGCAATGCGAAAGACGGGTATCGAGGGTCGAGGTGTCGCGGGCGGCGCAGGTCGGGTCCGAGCGGACGGGGGACCTTGCGGTTTTTCCGCGTTCCGGGAGCCATGGCCCGGAGACGCGCGAGGGGATGGTCCCCTCGCGCGGACCCGTCGAAGTCAGAGGAAGCCCAGCTTCTTCATCAGGTCACCGATCTGCTTTTCCTGGTTTTCCAGGAAGGTCTGGAAGTCGTCACCCGAGTTGTGGATGTTGACCCAGCCGTTGCGCGCGCGCACGGTTTCCCATTCCTCGGTGTCGTACATCTTGGCAAGCGCGTCCTGGTATTGCGCCAGCTTTTCCTCGGGCAGGCCCGGGGCGCCGAAGAAGCCGCGCCAGTTGACGAAGGTGGTGTCGATGCCCTGTTCCTTCATCGTGGGGGCGCTGTCATAGGCCGGGACGCGTTCGTCGGACGTCACGCCGATGATCTTGACCTCGCCTGCCTCTGCCAGCGCCACGGCCTCGGAGAAGCCGGTCGACAGGGCCGCGATTTCGCCCGAGAGCAGCGCCGCCATGGCCTTGCCGCCCGCGTCGTAGGGGATGTATTTCATCTGAAGCGGGTCCTGGCCGGCCGCTTCCATCGTCATCGCGGCCACAAGGTGATCCATGCTGCCCGGCACGGACCCGCCGCCGATGGCGGTGGCGTTTGGATCGTCCGCGAACCTGGTGACCAGGTCTTCCATGGTGTCGATGTCGCTGTCGGCGTGGACCACGAGGGCTGCGTAGTCGCCGATGGTGCCCGCGACCAGCGTCAGGTCGCGGAAGCTTTGCGGGAAGACGCCGGTGAGCGACCGGATGATGATCGGGGTCGAGTTGACCATCAGTGTGTCGTGATTGCTCTCGGCATTCTCGATCAGGTAGTTGAGCGCCTTGCCGCCGCCGCCGCCAGACAGGTTTTCGTAGGACGCGGTGCCGACCAGGCCGGACTTCGTCAGGGCCTCGCCCGTGCCGCGCGCGGTGCTGTCCCATCCGCCACCGGCGCCGCCGGGGATCAGGAAGTGGACGCTGTCGAGCACCTGGGTGTCGTCGGCGAGGGTCGGTCCGGTGAATGCAACAGCGGCCGCCGCCGCCAGCGCCATGCGCCGGGTCATTTCAAGTGTCAGCATTATCTCCTCCATTCATGCTGTTATTTTCTCGATGCCGTCCTTGCTACCGTCTCAACCTGTCGTGAAGCTGTCATGCCGGGCCCATGGGCGCGGGGGGCTTCAGATGGCTGGAATTTCTTTCAGAATTGGCGGATGCTGCGGGCAGGGAGGTACAATAGCGGAGATGCGTCTGCTTCTGGTGGAAGATACCGCTGACGTGGCGGATGCCATTGTCGCGAGCTTTGCGAATCGCGGCGATGCGGTCGATCACGCAGGGTCGGTCGAAGAGGCCGCGGACGTGCTGGCGGTGCAGGATTACGACGTCATCATCCTTGATATCGGCCTGCCCGACGGGTTGGGCACGGACATTCTTGCAAGCCTTCGGGATCGGGGCAAGCCGACGCCGGTGCTGATGCTGACCGCGCGCTCGGACATCGAGGACCGGGTCGCCGCGCTCGACAAGGGGGCGGATGACTACCTGATAAAGCCCTTCGACCTGCGCGAGTTGCACGCCCGCGTCCGGTCGATGTTCCGACGGCAGGACATGGACCGCTCGGGGCGGATCGAGTTCGGGGATATCACCTTCGATCCGGCAGGCCTGACCGTGGAGGTCAAGGGCAGCCCGGTTTCGCTGGCCCGGCGCGAGTTCAACGTGCTGGAGATCCTGCTGGCGAACCGAGAGCGCGTGGTGACGAAGGACACGCTGCTTGAACGTCTGTATTCCTTCAACAGCGAAGAGGTCAGCCCGAACGCCGTCGAACTTTATGTCGGGCGGTTGCGCAAGAAGCTGTGCGACAGCCGGATCACGATCAAGACGCTGCGGGGGCTTGGCTACCAGATGGTCGATGGAGAGTAGGGCGCGGAGCGGCACGCGGCTGACCGGGTCCCTGAGCTTTCGGCTCGGCGTGGCGCTGGCGGTGGTGCTTGCCATCGGCGGCGTGGCGGTGTCACTGGCGGCCTATGCCTATGGCCGAAGCGCGGCGCAGAATTCGTATGACAGGCTGCTGGTCGGGGCGGCCAACCAGATTGCCGGGTCGCTGAGGCTGCGTGGCGGCGAGATCATGGTCGATATCCCGGTCTCGGCCTTCGATCTGCTGTCGCTGGCACCGAGGGACCGCGTGGTCTATGCCGTGTTCGATGACCGGGGGCAGCTGATCACGGGGTATGACGCCGTGGCCCCGCCGGACGGGGACGACGAGTTTTTCGGCGGCAGCTTTGCCGGTGAGCCGGTGCGCTATGCGCATGTCAGGCGGCTGATCTCGGAGCGGTCGTTCCTGGGTGCGGTGGACGTGGTGGTCGGCCAGACCATCGAGGCGCGCCGGGACCTGGCGCAGCAGGTCACGCGAAACGCGCTGGTGGCCGTGGCGGCGGCCGGCCTGGTGATCTCGGGGCTGGCCTTCCTGGCGGTGAACTCTGCCCTGCGCCCGCTGCGCCGGCTGGAGCGTGATGTCGCGGCACGTTCGAGCCGCGACCTGACGCCGGTGGATGTCGAGGTGCCGCAGGAGATTGCCAGCCTGGTGGCGGCCCTGAACCGCTTTATCGGGCGGATCGACCGTCAGTTGCGGATCATGCGCACGTTGATTGCCGACGCCTCGCACCAGTTGCGGACCCCGATCGCGGCGCTTCGGGCGCAGGCCGAACTGGCGCGAGAGGCGCCGGATGCCGAAGAAATGAGGCGTATCGTCGAGAGGATCCACGATCGATCGCGCAACCTGAGCCAGTTGACCGACCAGCTTTTGAATCACGCGATGATTATTCACCGTGCAGACAGTGTCGAACTGACGTCGGTGGATCTGCGGGTGGTGGCCAGCGAGGCCGTCGCGCAGTTCGATCAGACGCTGACAGGCGCCGAACTCGAAGTGCGGATGGATCTGCCCGAGGAGCCGATGATCTGCGACGGCGACGCCTTGTCGTTGGTCGAGGCCTGCAAGAACCTGATCAACAATGCCGTCGCCTATGGCAAGCCGCCGATCACCGTGTTCGTGGAAGATGCCGGCGCGACGTTCCGTCTTGGGGTGCGCGACCGGGGCGACGGGATGGCCGAGGAGATGTGGGCGGATGCGGGCTCGCGCTTTGCCAAACGGTCCGGCGTGTCCTCGACCAGTGCCGGGCTGGGGCTGTCGATCGTCAGCGCCGTGGCGCAGGCGCATCGCGGCCGGATGAAGATCCGTCGCCCCGCCGACGACCGCTTCGAGGTTTTCGTGGAGCTTCCGAAAGTCAGCGAGGTGGAGGCATGAAGCCGATCGGCCTGCTGCTCGCGATGATGCTGGCCGGCGCGGCGGTGGCCCAGCCGGCGCCCGAAGCCGTGAAATCCTATGGCCCGGACGATGCCGGGCGCCGTCTGCTGGTGCGCGGCACGACCGACATCGCCCGGTTCGAGACGGTGATGGACCTTTTCGCGTCCCGCCGCGGCGATACGCGCATCGATTACGAGCAATGGGGGTCGAACGACCTGTTCGAGGTGACCGTGGCGGATTGCCGGGAGGGCGTCGAGGCCGCCGACATGGTGATCAGTTCGGCGGTCGA
Organism: Roseovarius atlanticus; assembly: GCF_019802205.1. GTDB lineage: Bacteria > Pseudomonadota > Alphaproteobacteria > Rhodobacterales > Rhodobacteraceae > Roseovarius > Roseovarius atlanticus_A. Next base: position 551,712 of record NZ_JAHVHQ010000002.1, on the reverse strand, counting down.
CCTTCAGTTCAAGCTGGCCAATGACGGATGCGCCAGGGCGCATCGGTCGGCCGCGACGGCGCGTCTGCCGCAGGTCGCCAACTGGCGTGACGAGGTGTTCGGCATCACCCGCGAACTTGCCGTGATCGTCTATAACAGGCGCCTGATCGACGATGCGGAGGTGCCGCGATCCCGGTTCGACCTGATCGACCTTTTGCGGCCCGATGACAGCCGGTTTCGCGGCCGGGTCGCCACCTACGATATCGAAGCCTCGGGGCTGGGGTACCTTTTCGCCTTTGCGGATGCGCAACAGGCCACGACGTTCGGCAGCCTGATCGAAGCCTTCGGGCGCAGCGGGGCGGTGGCCACCTGCTGTTCGGCCGAGATCATCGACGGGGTGGCCGACGGCACCTACCTGATCGCCTATAACGTCCTGGGCTCCTATGCGCTGGCGCGGGCCGAGCGGAACCCGGACATCGTCGCCGTGGCACCGGACGATTACACGCTGGTTCTGGCCCGCGCCGCGTTGATCCCCCGCCTGGCCGCCGAGCCGGACCTGGCGGGCGCGTTCCTGGATTTCCTGCTGTCCGAGGCCGGGCGGTCGGCGCTGAGATCGGCGCAGCTGATCGTGAGCACCGAGGAGGGTGGACCCGAGTACCTGCGGCTGCCGGACACCGCGGAAACGAGTTTCCGGCCCATTGCCTTGACGCCGTCTCTGCTGGTGGGGCTCGACCGGCACAAGCGGCGGGATTTCATCGCGCTCTGGCGGTCGACCTTTCCCAATGAAGGGGGTGCCGGGGTGACGCCGGAATGACCGCGACCGCCGCGGCAGGGGCGGCTGAGGGCCGGGACGGTCACGATCACGGCGGGGTCGGCGCGGGAGGGTGGCGGTGGTGGCCGGAGTGCCCAAACCTTGGGCCATCTTGCGACGCGGTGCGGTCGCGTGACAGGCATTTGCGGTTTGCTATGGATAAACTGAACGGAAGGGTTTACGAAGCGGGCCTAGTTAAGACATCGCGGTAAACATCCGCAATCGGGGGTCGAAACGCATGATGAACCGCTCCATCCTAGCCATCGCAACCGTCGTTATGGGCCTGACCGTGTCAAGCCTGTTCGCCGGACGCGCCCTATCGCAGCAGGCACAGGGGCCGGTGCCAGTCGTGGTTGTCACCTTGCAGGCGAAGACGGTGACGCTGACCTCGACGCTTCCGGGGCGGGTGGCCGCGTCGGCGGAGGCGGAGGTGCGTCCGCAGGTCAACGGGATCATCACGGAACGGCTGTTCCGGGAAGGCGCCTTTGTCGAGGCCGGCGACGCGCTGTATCGCATCGATTCCGCCACCTATTCCGCCGCGGTCGAACAGGCCCAGGCGGCGGTGACGCAGGCGCGGGTGCAGCTGGATGCGGCGGAGGTCGAGGCCGAACGGCTGGTGGAACTGCGCGAGCGCAACGTGACGAGCGAGCGGGCCTTCGACGAGGCGAAGGCGGTGCGGGACACCGCCGCGGCCGCGCTGGAGGTGGCCGAGGCGCAGTTGCGCTCGGCGGAGATCGAGCTGGAACGCACCACGATCAAGGCCCGCCTTTCGGGCGAGATCGGCCTGGCGCGGACCAGCCCCGGCGCGCTGGTGACGGCCAGCCAGGCCGAGCCGCTTGCCGTGATCCGGGAGATCGACCCGGTCTACGTGGACGTGACCCAGTCGGCTGCCGACCTGCTGCGGTGGACGCGCGGACAGACCGAGGACAAACTGAGCAATGCCGATACAACGGTGCGGCTGACGCTGGCGGACGGGTCGGAATATGACGAGACCGGCACGATCACCGCCGCGGAGCCGAACGTGGATCCGCAGACCGGCGTGGTGGTGCTGCGCCTGCAGTTCGACAATCCCGACCGGCTGCTCTTGCCGGGGATGTACGTTCAGGTCGAGATGCCTGTCGGTACCGCCGAGGACGTGCTGCTGGTGCCGCAGGAAGCGGTGCAGCGCGACCGGCGCGGGCGCCCGTTCACATGGGTTGTGACGGCCGAGAATGTGGTCGAGGAGCGCCAGGTGAGCATCCTTCAGGACCGCGGTGCCGACTGGGTGGTCAACGGCGGCCTGCAGGACGGCGACCGCGTGGTCGTCGCCGGGTTCCAGAAGACCGGCGTCGGTGCCACCGTGGCCCCCGAGGAACGCCCGGCCCCCGAGGCCGAGGCGACCGGAGACGCAACCGGCGACGCAACCGAAGAGCCCGCAGAGGCGGGCGAGAAGACATCCCCATAAGGATCATTTCCCATGGCGCGCTTTTTCATTGATCGCCCGGTCTTTGCCTGGGTCATCGCGATCCTGATCATGGGGGTCGGGGTTCTGGCGATCCGCATCCTGCCGATTGCGCAGTACCCGGAAATCGCGCCGCCTTCGGTCTCGATCAACGCGACCTATCCCGGCGCCTCTGCCGAGACGGTGGCCAACACGGTGACGCAGGTCATCGAACAGCAGATGACCGGGCTGGACGGGTTGCGGTATTTCTCGTCCAACTCGACATCGGCGGGGCAGTCGAGCATCACGCTGACCTTCGAGACCGGCACGGATGCCGATATCGCGCAGGTGCAGGTGCAGAACAAGCTGTCGCGTGCCACGCCGCTGTTGCCGGAAACGGTTCAGCGGCAGGGTGTGACGGTGGAGAAATCCTCGGCCGGCTTCCTGATGGTGATCGGGATGATCTCGCGCGGGGACGGGTTCGACCAGGTGGACCTGTCGGATTACATGGTCACCAACCTTGTCGACGAGCTGAGCCGGGTCGAGGGGGTCGGGTCGGTCCAGGTGTTCGGCGCGCAATACGCGATGCGGATCTGGCTGGATCCGTCCAAGCTGGCCGCCTTCGAACTGACGCCTGCCGACGTGGTGAACGCCGTGTCGGCGCAGAACGCCCAGATTTCGGCGGGGGCGTTCGGCACCCGGCCGACGGTCGAGGGGCAGCAGCTGAATGCCACGATCACCGCGCAGTCGCTGCTGACCTCGCCCGAGGATTTCCGGCAGATCGTCCTGCGGGCCGAGACCGATGGCGGGCTGGTGCTGCTGGACGATGTGGCACGTGTCGAGATCGGTGCCGAGAACTATGCCACCATCGCGCGTTTCAACCAGGACCCGGCTGCGGGCCTTGCGGTCAGCCTGGCCCCCGGGGCCAACGCGCTGGACACCGCCGAGGCGGTGAAGGCGCGGATGGCCGAATTCGCGGAGTTCTTTCCCGAAGGCGTGGAATACGTCATTCCCTATGACACCACGCCCTTCGTGCTGATCTCGATCGAGGAAGTGATCAAGACGCTGTTCGAGGCGATCATCCTGGTCTTCCTGGTGATGTTCCTGTTCATGCAGAACCTGCGCGCGACGCTTATTCCGACGCTGGCGGTGCCGGTGGTCCTGCTGGGCACCTTCGGCGTTCTGGCGGCGGCCGGGTTCACCATCAACACGCTGACGATGCTGGCCATGGTGCTGGCGATCGGCCTCTTGGTCGACGACGCCATCGTGGTGGTCGAGAATGTCGAGCGGATCATGGAGGAAGAGGGTCTGCCGCCCCGCGAGGCGACCTACAAGTCGATGGGGCAGATCACCGGCGCGCTGATCGGGATCGCGCTGGTGCTGTCGGCGGTGTTCGTGCCGATGGCGTTCTTTCCCGGCTCGACCGGGGTGATCTACAAGCAGTTCGCGATCACGATCGTGTCGGCGATGGCGCTGTCGGTGGTGGTGGCGTTGACCCTGACGCCCGCGCTGTGCGCGACGATCCTGAAGCACAAGCACCGCGACAAGTCGAAAGGCGCGTTCGGCTGGTTCAACCGCGGGTTCGACGCGGTGCTGAAGCGCTATGGCGGCACCGTCGCCTGGAGCGTCAAGCGGCCTTTCCGGGTGGGGCTGGTCTATCTGGCGCTTGCGGTCGCGATGGCCTTCCTGTTCACGCGCACGCCGACCGGGTTCCTGCCGGAAGAGGACCAGGGCATCCTCTTCACCCTGATCCAGACACCGACCGGCGCCACCGCGGAGCGAACGCTGGATGTCCTGGAGCAGGTCGAGGAGTATTACCTGACCCAGGAGACGGAGACGGTGAATTCGATGTTCGGCGTCGTCGGGTTCAGCTTTGCCGGCAGCGGCCAGAACATGGGCATCGCCTTTGTGCAGCTGAAGGACTGGGACGAGCGCAAGTCGCCGGATCAGAGCGTGCAGGCCCTGGCGGGACGGGCCTATGGCGCGCTCAGCGGGATCAGGGACGCGATGGTGTTCCCGATCGTGCCGCCCTCGGTGATCGAGCTTGGCAACGTGTCGGGCTTTGACGTGTACCTCCAGGCGCGCGGGGGGCAGAGCCACGAGGAATTGCTGCAGGCCCGCAACCAGCTTCTGGGTATGGCCGCGCAAAGCGAGCTGATCGCGTCGGCCCGGCCCAACGGGCTGGAGGACGCGTCGCAGTTCAACCTGGATATCGACTGGCGCAAGGCGGGCGCGATGGGCGTGACGGCCAGCGACGTCGGTCAGCTGCTGACGGTGGCCTGGGCCGGGTCCTACGTGAACGACTTCATCGACCAGGGCCGGATCAAGCGCGTCTACGTGCAGGGCGACGCGCCCGATCGCGCGATTCCGTCCGACATCGACAAGTGGCGGGTGCGCAATGCCAGCGGCGGCCTGGTGCCGTTCTCGAATTTCGCGAAGGGCTCGTGGAACTACGGCCCGCAGGGTCTCTACCGCTTCAACGGCATCCCGTCGATGCAGTTGCAGGGCGCGCCGGCCCCCGGGGTGTCGACCGGCGCGGCGATGGCCGAGATGGAGCGCCTGGCCGCGGAGCTGCCGCCGGGTTTCGCGCTGTCCTGGACCGGCTTGTCGCTGGAGGAACGGCAATCGGGCAACCAGGCGCCGCTGCTCTATGCGCTATCGCTCGCGGCGGTGTTCCTGTCGCTTGCGGCCCTCTATGAAAGCTGGTCGATCCCGTTCGCGGTCATGCTGGCCATGCCGATCGGTGTCGTGGGCGCGTTGTCGGCGGCCTTCTTCGGCGGATTCGACAACGGCGTCTTCTTCCAGGTCGGGCTGCTGACCGTGATCGGCCTGACCGGCAAGAACGCGATCCTGATCGTGGAGTTCGCGCGCGACAGGCACGTGGCGGGTGAGCGCGTGATCGACGCGGTGGTCGAGGCGGCAAGGCAACGCTTTCGCCCGATCATCATGACCTCGATGGCGTTCTCGCTGGGGGTTCTGCCGCTGGTGCTGAGTTCCGGCGCGGGGTCCGGCGGGCGCAACGCGATCGGGTCGGGTGTTCTGGGCGGCACGATTTCCGGCACGGTGCTCGGCGTCATTTTCGTGCCGCTGTTCTTCGTGATCGTGACCAGGTTGTTCAGGTTCGGACGCGGTTCCGCCAAAGGCACCGACGCGGGATAGGGGCGGGCCGGGGTTCACTCGTGATCGCCATGCTCTGAACGGGCAGGCGGCCGCTGTGCCGCGACGCTCCCGTTCCGCGACGGGGTCACGTTCCGGAGTTTCCGCCCGCTGCGGCGCTTGTTCGACAGGGCCTGTCCTGGGTGACCCATGGCGGCGTGACGCGCGCTGCCGGCGAGGGCCGGAGACGTCGAGACTCATCCTGAGTTTCTGATTTCAGTGGTGAGCCGTGCAGGATTCGAACCTGCGACCCACTGATTAAAGGTCTGAAACCTGATGTTTCACGTGACTTACCGATTTTTTGCCTCGTCGCAAGGCAATGGGCAGGTGTTGATATTTTTCGCGCCTGATAAACTGGGTAAAATTGGCTTAGAAGGACAATTGTCTTAAAGATGCCAAGCCTGCTCCGAGAAAGCCGGAAAAAGAAAATCCGAAAGAAGATCATCATGTTGCTCGGTTTATACTTCGGAGAGCGAGTTGAGGGGACATTGCTTTGTGACGACGCTGGTTCATGAACAAAGACCAGTTGACTGGAAGTTCCTTAAGAATACGATGACTTTGAGTACCAATAACGGAACGCGAGCGGAACATATGCGGGATAAAGTCGGACCATTTGCGGCCAATCGAGTCATTGAAGGAAGTTGCCTTGATTTGGTTGCAGAACTGCCGGATGAAAGCGTTGACGTATTAGTCACCAGTCCGCCTTACTGGGGACAACGTACTTCGTTAGGTTTAGGGACCGAGAGCGATCCACGTCAATACCTCGAGTTCCTGACTTCGTTTTTCACAGCTTTTTTGCCCAAGCTGAAAAAACAGGGAATTGTTTGGATCAATATTGGCGACGCGTATAACACCCCGGTGAATTGGCGGCTGGATGATCGCAAGTACAGTTCGCTTGGCGCGGAAAAAAGTGGGTTGGATTTCGAAAATAGCGCGTACACGAAGCCCAGAGCGAAACGTAAGGCCTTCATTGAAAAAGATACTGGATGGTTAACCTACGGAAATTTACTTTCGCTACCCAACCGGCTGGTAATAGGTCTTTCCGATAACGGCTACCTTTATCGTGGTGAAGTTATTTGGCGGAAGCGTAATGCTATGCCAGAGGGACGGTGCCGTAGGCCACATCGTCAGCACGAACCAATATACCTTCTTGCGCGAGATGAGCGTCATGCTTTTTGCGTATCCCCGCCAGTACCTTCGGTATGGGAATTTTCCAACGAAAAGATAGAAGGTCCGGCTCACTTTTCTCGCTTCCCAGAAGAACTACCTCGACGTTGCATCAAGGCGTATGGTAAGCACGGTTCTGATGTGGTGGTTCTTGACCCCTTCTCAGGTTCCGGCACGACAGGCTTCGCTGCATTGCGCGCAGGATGTACCTACTTGGGATTTGAAATCGATCCTGAGCAAGTGGAAGCCTCCAACAATCGCCTTAAGGGGATTGAGAGAAGTTCCGTTATTCAATGTCAGTGATGCTATAGCTTTGAAAGAATGAAGCGAGTAAAGGCGTCATCAGGGTTCTGAAAGTCGCATACTTGGATCCTTCGCTCAACAGGAACTCCTGCCTCAGTTGGGTTTGTGTTTCGGTTGTATGAGAAGCAACCAGTGAAATACCCCTCGTCCTCAATATCCATTCTTTTGGCGCTGCGGTTTCCAACTGCAACTCCAAGTTCCCCCCGGTTTCGTGGTGTGGCTGACGGCATGCTTTTGCAGTCCATAGTCCACAACGGCGAAAGGTAGCCCGCCTTCGAAAGAGCATTACTCATCGGCACGTCATCAGTTCTACGTTCAGCAAAGCTGGCTTTCACATTAACCACGCCCATGAAGTCGCCTGTCTTGCCGTTGCTGATCACTACGTCAATTTTGTCGGCCTCAATTCGATCCCCAACATCAAGATTGTCGACGATAGCCTGTGTTGTTGCTCTGTCTGCAATAAAAAGGTTCACACCATTGGATCTAAGAAATGGGCCATAGTGCCTGACTAGCACTTCTTCCAGCGCCCAGCCGCCGGTCCGTTTCCAGCTTTGAGCAAAGTCGAGGCGCGCGTAGGTCGCAGGATGATTGTAAGGGTCGCAATACGCTCGATAAACCAGAAACCACCACAGGTCTGAAGGATTCGCGTGCGGCCATGTATTTACGCTTCGAATAAACGCGTTGGCGACGGCATTTGTCTTAATGGCTTCCTTTGCGATCTCGTCAGCTGTTGCCAGTCGACTAAGAGTGTCACGCATTGTCTTTACGACATCTTCAAACTGGTCGAGTGTGGCGTTAGGCAATGTGTATCGCGCATCGAAATTTGCATAGCGAAAAAAAACGGTAAGATTATCGCCGTCCGGTTCCGCAAAGATCGTACGTTCAACTTCGGCGGTTTCCGGATGATCTGGTAGTCCTTCGAATAATTCAGGCAAGCTCGATCCCATTTCGTGAAGCATTGCCAAAAGCATGTCGATACTCGGAACCGTTGTGCCGCTTTCGAAACGGGAAACCCACCCCGGTCCCAAAATCATTCGCTCTTCAAGTTCTGTTTCGGTTATCTTATTATTTTCCCTAAGCGTTTTTAGGCGATCCAATACACTGTCGAGATACCCCATCTGCTTATTCAATTGACTAACTCCTTCGGCGATACACCGAGGGCGATGGCAATTTTGTATATGTTTACGAGACTTACATTTCGCTCACCGCGTTCAACGCTTCCAATGTATGTTCTGTCCAAACCGCACATATCAGCAAGGTCTTCTTGTGAGTGACCCTTCGCTTTACGGAACCTTCGAACCTGTTCGCCAAACACCTTTTTGATGCTATGTTCATCGCCCTCATCCATGCGACGAAGCAACTCAGATGATGCAATTAAGTCTACGGACTATAAGTATCTTTTTTCGCGTAGATGATTGTGTTCGGGATGCATTAAGTCTCAAAAAGCCGAACTTGACCCATTGTGGCTACCTAAGGTTTGAGACTTTTTCACGCAGTCGAACAAGGTTGAATGATCCCACCAGAAAACCTTGCTCTGGCACGAGCGATAGGATTTGAACCATAAGGCAAATTTGGCCTGTACTTGCGCTATGAAGTTGCGTCCTATGCGCATCCTAGCAATCGATTGCAGCGTCGCGGCGCTGGCTAAGTCATTGGAAACAGTGGTGAGCCGTGCAGGATTCGAACCTGCGACCCACTGATTAAAAGTCAGTTGCTCTACCAACTGAGCTAACGGCCCACTAGGCGGCCTATCTAGAAAGAGGGGAGAGGGGGGTCAAGCCCCAATTGCACGGAATTTTCCGCTGTGGCTGGATTCGTCTGCGCGGGGGCTTTATATGCGCGGCCATGAGCGTTGCGCAGGATACCGGATTGCCCTTCATGAAGATGCACGGGCTGGGAAACGACTTTGTCGTCGTGGACGGCCGTGCGCATGAGGTGGAGGTGACGCCGGGGCTGGCGCGGGCCATTGGCGACCGGCATCGCGGGATCGGATTCGACCAGCTGGCGGTGATCCGCGAGGGTGCGGGCGATGCGCATCTGGAGTTCTGGAACAGCGATGGCACGACGGCCGCCGCCTGCGGAAACGCGACGCGCTGCATTGCGCGGTATCTGCTGGACGAGACGGGCAAGGAACGCCTGCACCTGACCACGGCGCGGGGGAATCTCTATGCCGTCGATGCGGGGGACGGGCTGACCTCGGTGAACATGGGCGCGCCATTCCTGGACTGGCAGGGCGTGCCGCTGGCCGAGGAGATGGACACGCTGGAACTGCCCATCGAGGGCGGGCCAGTGGCGACCGGCATGGGCAATCCGCATTGCACCTTCTTCGTCGACGCCGCCGAGGCGATTCCGCTGGAAAACTTCGGCCCACGCTACGAGCATCATCCGCTGTTTCCCGAGCGCACCAACGTACAGGTGGCCAGCATCATTGGCCCCGATCACATCCGGATGCGGGTGTGGGAGCGGGGCGTGGGTCTGACGCTGGCCTCGGGGTCGTCGTCTTGTGCGGTCGCCGTGGCGGCGGCGCGGCGGGGGCTGACGGGGCGGGATGTGCGGATCGACCTGGATGGCGGGACGCTGCGGGTGGAGTGGCGCGAGGATGGCGTGTGGATGACCGGACCGACGATGCATGTCTGCGACGGGGTGCTGACGGCGGATTTCCTGAGGGCTGCGTCATGAGCGCGCCAGTTTTCACCACGCTGGGCTGTCGGCTGAACGCCTACGAGACGGAAGCGATGAAGGAGCTGGCCGGCGCGGTCGGGCTGGAGAACGCCGTGGTGGTGAACACCTGTGCCGTGACCGCCGAGGCGGTGCGCAAGGCGCGGCAGGAGATTCGCAAGCTGCGGCGCGAGAACCCGGAGGCGCGGCTGATCGTGACGGGCTGCGCGGCGCAGACGGAACCCGAGACGTTTTCCGCCATGGCCGAGGTGGACGCCGTGATCGGCAATACCGAGAAGATGGTGCGCGGCACCTGGGCCGGTCTGGCGGCCGATTTCATCGGCGAGACCGAGGCCGTGCAGGTCGACGACATCATGAGCGTGACCGAGACGGCGGGGCATCTGATCGACGGGTTCGGCACGCGGAGCCGGGCCTATGTCCAGGTGCAGAACGGCTGCGATCATCGCTGTACCTTCTGCATCATCCCCTATGGCCGGGGCAATTCGCGCAGCGTGCCGGCGGGGGTGGTGGTGGACCAGATAAAGCGGCTGGTCGACCAGGGCTATAACGAGGTGGTGCTGACCGGCGTCGACCTGACAAGCTGGGGCGCGGACCTGCCGGCGGAGCCGCGCTTGGGTGACCTGGTGATGCGGATCCTGAAGCTGGTGCCGGACCTGCCTCGGTTGCGGATTTCCTCGATCGATTCGATCGAGGTGGACGAGAACCTGATGCGGGCGATTGCCACCGAAAGCCGTCTGATGCCGCATCTGCATCTGAGCCTGCAGCATGGTGACGACCTGATCCTGAAGCGGATGAAGCGGCGGCATTTGCGGGACGATGCGATCCGGTTTGCCGAGGAGGCGCGTGCGCTGCGGCCCGACATGACCTTTGGCGCGGACATCATCGCCGGATTTCCGACCGAGACCGAAGCGGCGTTCGAGAACTCGCTGCGGCTGGTCGAGGAGTGCGGGCTGACCTGGCTGCATGTCTTTCCCTACAGCCCCCGGCCGGGCACGCCGGCGGCGCGGATGCCGCAAGTGGACGGGCGGGCGATCAAGGACCGTGCGGCACGGTTGCGGGCGGCGGGGGAGGCGCGGGTGGCGCGGCACCTGGACGAACAGCAGGGGCGGGTGCACCGGGTTCTGCTGGAAAATGCGCGGATGGGGCGGACCGAGCAGTTCACCGAGGTGACGTTCGGCAGCGACCAGCCCGAGGGGCAGATCGTGTCGGCGCGCGTGACCGGGCATGACGCGGCGCGGCTGACGGCGGACCCGGCCTTGTGCTAGTCTGAGGGCGGTCGGTCCTCGGGAGGCGCACATGCAGACGCAGGAAGTTATCGAAAAGGCTGTGGAGGCCTATGCCGGTGGGGATACCGCCGCGCTGGACGCGCTGTTGGACGAGGATTTGCGGTATCGGATCAACGGCCAGCCGGATTGCGGGACGTTCACCTGCGACGTGACGGGCAAGGCGGCGTTCTATGACGCGGTGGGCGGGATCCTGGCGCGGTGGGAGATCACCGGCTACCGGATCGTGGACCTGATCGTGAGCGACGGGCGGGCGGCGGCGCAGGTGGCGCACGGGGCGACTCACAAGGGCACGGGGCGGCAGTTCGAGACGCGGCTGGCGCTGTTCCTTGCGGTGCGGGACGGCAGGATCACCGAGATCGTGGAGTATCACGACACCGCCGCGCTGGCGCGGGAGGCGTGACGGGCCGCAATTGTGACGGGGACAATTCTTTGCTGGCCTTGAGCGGCGCCGCCGCGACATGGTGAGCGCGAAGGAGACCCGCCATGCATCCCAACCCGATCTTTCGCCAGACGCCCGAGGCACGGAACATCGCATTCGCGCGGGCGCAGGCGTTCGGAATGCTGGCGGTCGGGGTCGAGGGGGCGCCGTTGCTGGCTCATGTGCCGTTCCTTTTGACGGAGGATGGGGCGGTGGCGGAGTTTCACCTGGTGCGGTCGAACCCGATTGCGCGGGCGCTCTCTGCGCCCTTGTGCGCGCGGCTCGCGGTGGTGGGGCCTTACTCTTATGTGTCGCCGGACTGGTACGGGGCGGAGGACCAGGTGCCGACCTGGAACTACGTGGCGGTGCACCTGGTGGGCGAGGTCGAGCTGCGCCCCGAGGACGAGCTGCGCGACCTGCTCGACCGGCAATCGGCGCATTTCGAGGATCAGCTGTTGCCGAAGGCGCCCTGGACATCCGACAAGATGACGCCGGACGTGATGGCGCGGATGATGCGGCAGATCGTGCCCTGCCGGATGCGGGTGGACGAGATCCACGGCACCTGGAAGCTGAACCAGAACAAGGACGATGACGTGCGGCTGCGGGCCGCCGACGCGGTGGAGGCGTCGGGGATGGGCGTCGAGGTCGGGGCACTCGCGGCGCTGATGCGGGATGCGAAAGGCTAGACCGCTGGACCGGGCGCCATGAAGGGCGTAGCGTCCGGAAAAACCGGAAGGACATGAACGATGCAACTGATTTCCGCGAAACCGTCGCCCTATGTGCGCAAGGTGAAGGTGACCCTGATCGAGACCGGGCTGATCGACGAGGTCGAGATGCTCGAGGTGTCGACCACGCCGGTGGCGACCGATGCCACCGTGGCGGCGGCCAACCCGGTGGGCAAGATCCCGGCGCTGATCCGGGACGAGGGGCCGACGCTCTATGACAGCCGGGTGATCTGTCGCTACCTGGATGCGCGGGCGGCGACGAAGCTGTATCCGCAAGGCCGGATCTGGGAGACGCTGACGCTGGAGGCGACGGCCGACGGCGTCCTGGATGCGGCGCTGGCGATGGTCTACGAACGGCGGGTGCGGCCCGAGAACATGGTGTACGAGCCGTGGATCGAGGCGCAGTGGGAGAAGGTCGCGCGCAGCGTGGCGGCGATCAACGCGCGGTGGATGAGCCATCTGCGCGGGCCGCTGGACGCGGGGCAGATCGCGGTGGGCTGTGCGCTGGGCTACCTGGATTTCAGGCTGGGCGACCGGGGCTGGCGCAAGGGCAACGACGCGCTGGCCGACTGGTTCAAGGCGTTTGCCGAGCGCGAAAGCATGACGGCCACCGCGCCCGAGTGACTCACGGTCTTCAGCCGGGAAGACCGTCGATCTTTTCAATTCTGTCCAGCGCGTCGTCCCAATCGGCGCGGCTGGCGTGACAGATATGCGCGTCGGGCCGCAGGCCGACCGGGGTGTCGAGACACCCGGCAGGTACCACGAGCAAGCCGCTGTCCTTTGAGGTGTATGGCAGCGCCGATCCGCAGGTCTTGCAGAAGCTTTTGGCGTGCCGGGTTGCGGGCAAGACGTAGTGCTGAATTCTGTCCGCGCCCGACACCCAGGTCAGGCTGGCGCCTGATGCGAACAGGTTTGCCGCATGGGCCGAACCGCTGCCCTTGCGGCACCGTGCGCAATGGCAGAGGAAAAAGCTGTCGAACGCCCCCGAAATACGGAAGCTGACCGCGCCGCAAAGGCACTGGCCGGTTGACGGATTGTCCATGCGCGAACCTTTCCAAACGGCGACAGCGTGATGCGTAACGCCGGCCGCACCCGGGGTCAAACGGAAGGCCCGGGGGCTGTGCCCGGGCCATTCCATGTGGTTCAGGTCAGCAGGCGCCGCAGCGGCGGGATGCGGGAGATGACCAGCACGTCGAGCGCGATGACCCCGATCAGCGTGAGGCCCGCCAGCGGGAAGGCCAGGGACACCAGCAGCCCCACCAGCACCGCGCCGGACCAGAGCGGCATGTTCGAGGGCATCGGCGGCGGGGCGAGGCGGGCGCTGCCTGAGGGGCGGCGTTTCCACCACATCACCACCGCCGTGACGCAGAGCATCAGGACCGTGAGGCAGAAGGCGGTGTTGGCCAGAACGCTCCAGAGGCCCAGCGTGCCCATGTGCAGGGCGATGCCCACGGCCATGGCCTTGCCCGCCAGCGAGTAATCCTCGTAGCGGATATCGGCGAGGATGCGGCCGGTGTAGCGGTCCACATGCGTGGTGCGGTCGGTGGTGGGGTTCACGTCGTCGGTGTTCATCGAATCCCGTCCGAAGGTGTAGACGCCGGTTTTGCCCGAGGGCAGGTTCATCTGGTAGCGCCCGTCAAAGCCGATCCGGCGGGCGAGCGCATCCATGCTGTCGATATTGACCGGGGTGCCGGGGGCGAGCCCGTCGGTGCCGGCCATGCTGCCCGAGGCGGGCAGGGGCGTCTGTTCCAGCACCCAGGGCACGTCGGCGCGGCCGGCGTTGAGGCTGGCATGGGTGGCGTCGGAGAGGGGGACATTGTCCCATTTCTCGGCGGGGAACTGGCTCCAGGCCTGGACCATCTTCGCGCCCCAGATGCCGGTCCACGAGAGGCCCGAGAGCAGGAAGAAGATCAGGATGATCGAGATCCAGAAGCCGGCGGCGCCGTGGAGGGCACGCCAGCCGGCGCGACCTTTGCCAAGCCGGGGCATCAGAGCCTCGCGCCAGGTGCCGCCGCCGCGGGGCCACCACATGTAAAGGCCGGTAGCGATCAGGACCATGCCGATCGACGCGGCGATTTCCAGCATCCGGTCGCCGGTGACGCCAAGCCTGATGTCGCTGTGCAGGTTGTCGGCAAAGTCGTACCAGCCGCTGCGGCGTGGCCAGCTTTGGATGACCTGGGCGGTGTAGGGATCGACGGCGACCATCTGCGGGCCGGTGGCATCGTCGACGCGGAAGACGGCGGCGACATCGTCGGTGCGGGGTGCGATATAGGCGCGCAGCTCGCCCTCGGGGATGGCGGCGAGGGCGGCCTTGGCCTGATCCGAGACGGCGGTGGGCGCCTCCAGCGCGGTGACCGGGATGCGTTCGCCGTCGCGCCCGTCGAGATGCGCGATCCAGAGCATCATCATGCCGGTGATGGCCAGAAGGACGAAGAAGGGGATGACGTAGAGCCCGGCGTAGAAGTGCCAGCGCCACGCGGCGCGGTAGAGTTTCTGCGGATCATGCGCAGCGGTCGGGACCGCGCCCATGGGAGTGGGGTCGGAAACCATGTGGTTCTCCTTTGAAATGAAGCAGTTGGTAAAGTGCGATCAGATCAAAGGTAGGCGGGGGGTGCGCGCGGGTGCGCCGGGGGGAAGCCGGGGCGCGGAAGCGGCGCTGCCGCGTGGTTCAGGACGGCGTCGCGATGGGTGGCGCGGATCGGGCGCGCCGCAAGGATCGGGGCCGTGACCGGATCGGCGGCCTTGGCATGGGTGACCCAGGGGCAGGGCACGTCCTCGGCCTCGACCGGGGTGCCGGTTTCGTCGACGGTGATGCTGAGCTGGGCATCGCCGGTACACAGCACGACGGTGATGCCGCCGGGCTGGAACTGGGGCATGGTGCCCGGCGCGAAGGACGAAAAGGTGGTGAAGACGGAAACGAACGCCCAGAGCAGCACCAGGCCGATGCTGCGTGTCGCGCCGGAGCGGGGAGGGCGTTTCGGTTTCATGTGGGGTCAATAGCGCGCCCCGGCGGGGGCGCGCCAGATCTTAGAAGCTGTAGCTGATGCCGACATTGACCGCGTGGGTCAGCAGGTCGGTTCTGAGTTTGCCGTCAGGCTGGCCGGGATCGCCGTCGATGGTGATGTCGTTCTCGGAATAGGTCATCTGGTATTCGCCGAAGAGCGCCCAGCGGTCGGTGAAATTGTACTTGATGCCGGCGATGCCGCGCACCGCGACGCCCGTGTTCTCGTAGTCGAAGGTCCGGTTGGTGGCGCCCACGGCGAGCGCGTCGACATGCGGGACGGCGACGCCGAGACCGCCGCCGACATAGGGCGTGAACCGGCCCTGGTTGAAGGCGCCGGGCCAGCGTTTCATGACGTTGGCGGTGAAGATGTTGTGGCCGTCCGACAGCTCGAACCGGGTCAGGCCGACGGCAGCGGCGTCACCGGCAGGCATGTAGGCCTTGGTGTGCGTGCCTTCGAGGCCGAAGCCCCAGTTGGTGTCGGTCCAGTACATCGCGCGGCCGCCGTAATAGATGGGCGCGTCGAAGGGCTTGCCTTCCCAGCCGATGTTGCGGTTGAACGCGCCGCCGCCGTTGGGCAGGACGCCACTGGCCGAGCTTTCGCTCGCGCCTTGCGCGCCAAGATAGAAGCTGAGTTCGATCTCGGCGGCGGCGGGGCTGGCCATCGCGACGAGGGCAAAGAGGGAAACACGAACGGAATTCAGCATGATACTGGCCTTTTCAGCGACAGGTCGGGTCGCGCCGTGCTTACACCCGCTGTTCAGACGCCACAAGCGCGACACAAGAGCACCCTCGTCAAATGATTGGCATTGTGCACTGGACGCCTCAGTCATCGTTGGATAATAACCCGATTGACCGCGGCACGGGGAGTCGTCCGTTCGCCGCTTGCGGGAGTTTGCCGAGAAGGCTCAGACAGATTGGAGATTGGCTCGTGTCCCACGCAGAAGATCACGAAGGCACACGCAGAGATTTCATCTACTACGCGACCGGCGGCGCCGGCGCCGTGGCGGTCGGGGCAGCCGTTTGGCCGCTGATCGACCAGATGAACCCCTCTGCAGACGTTCAGGCGCTCAGCTCGATCCGGGTGGACGTGTCCGGCGTCGACCAGGGCTCGCAGCTTACGGTGAAATGGCTGGGCAAGCCGGTTTTCATCCGCCGCCGCACCGAGGCCGAGATCGAGGCCGCGCGTGACGTGGATGTCTCGAGCCTGCCGGACCCGATTGCCCGGAACGAGAACCTGCAAGGCGAGGCCGAAGCCACCGACCAGAACCGCGCGCTGGACGAGACCGGCGAGTGGCTGGTGCAGATCGGCGTCTGCACGCACCTGGGTTGCGTGCCGCTGAGCAATGCCGGCGATTACGTGCTGGACAGCGGCGTGGGCGGCTGGTTCTGCCCCTGCCACGGGTCGCACTACGACACGGCTGGCCGCATCCGCAAAGGACCCGCGCCGGAGAACCTGCCGGTGCCGGTGGCCGAATTCGTCGATGAAACGACCGTTAAGCTGGGATAAGGAATAACAACGATGGCTGGAATTCCTCACGACCATTACGAACCGAAAACCGGCGGTGAAAAGTGGCTGAACCGCCGCCTTCCCATTGTCGGTCTTCTTTACGACACCATCATGATTCCCACGCCCAAGAACCTGAACTGGATGTGGATCTGGGGCATCGTGCTGACCTTCTGCCTGGCGTTGCAGATCATCACCGGCATCGT
This sequence comes from Roseovarius atlanticus, assembly GCF_019802205.1. GTDB lineage: Bacteria > Pseudomonadota > Alphaproteobacteria > Rhodobacterales > Rhodobacteraceae > Roseovarius > Roseovarius atlanticus_A. The sequence goes on along the minus strand of NZ_JAHVHQ010000002.1, from coordinate 535,054 downwards.
TCTGGTCATGCATTACACGCCGCATGTCGACTACGCGTTCGCGTCGATCGAGCACATCATGCGCAACGTCAACGGCGGGCACATGATCCGGTACCTGCACATGAACGGCGCTTCGCTGTTCTTCTTCGCGGTCTACCTGCACATCTTCCGCGGTCTCTATTACGGGTCCTACAAGGCCCCGCGCGAGATCACATGGATCGTGGGCATGCTGATCTACCTGATGATGATGGGCACGGCCTTCATGGGGTACGTGCTGCCCTGGGGTCAGATGTCGTTCTGGGGGGCCACGGTGATTACCGGCCTCTTCGGGGCGATCCCACTGATCGGTGAGCCGATCCAGACCTGGCTCTTGGGTGGTCCGGCGGTGGACAACGCCACGCTGAACCGCTTTTTCAGCCTGCATTACCTGCTGCCCTTCGTGATTGCCGCGCTGGTCGCGGTCCATATCTGGGCGTTCCACACCACGGGCAACAACAACCCCACGGGTGTCGAAGTGCGCCGCACCTCGAAGGCCGAGGCCGAGAAGGACACGGTTCCGTTCTGGCCCTACTTCGTGATCAAGGACCTGTTTGCGCTGGCCGTGATCCTGGCGGTGTTCTTTGCCATCGTGGGCTTCATGCCGAACTACCTGGGCCACCCCGACAACTATATCGAGGCCAACGCCCTGGCGACGCCGGCGCATATCGTGCCCGAATGGTATTTCCTGCCGTTCTACGCGATCCTGCGGGCGTTCACGTCGGAAGTGTGGGTGGTGCAGTTTGCATCGTTCATCACCGGCGGCATCATCGACGCCAAGTTCTTCGGCGTGCTGGCCATGTTCGGCGCAATCGCCGTGATGGCGCTGGCGCCGTGGCTGGACACCTCGATGGTGCGGTCGGGCCGGTATCGTCCGATGTTCAAGTGGTGGTTCTGGCTGCTGGCGCTCGACTTCGTCGTGCTGATGTGGCTGGGCGCGCGTCCGGCGGAAGAGCCCTATGCGACCTACTCGCTGATCGCGTCGGCCTACTGGTTCGCCTACTTCCTGATCATCCTGCCCCTGCTGGGCGTGATCGAGAAACCGTTGCCGCAGCCCGAGACCATCGAGGCGGATTTCGAGGCGCACAAGGCGGCAAGCGGCGGCACGGCCACTGTTGCCAGCCCGGCCGAGTAAGAGAAAGGACGAGGCAAATGTTCAAGACAGTCGCGATCAGCGCAGTTACCGCCCTGGCCCTTTCGACCGGGGGCGTGATGGCCGCGGGCGGCGAGGGCCACGTAAAGGACGTGGACTTCTCGTTCGAGGGGCCGTTCGGCAGCTTCGACCAGTTCCAGCTTCAGCGCGGTCTGCAGGTCTATACCGAGATCTGTTCGGCGTGCCACGGCCTGCAATACGTGCCGCTGCGGACGCTGGGCGATGAAGGCGGACCGCATTTCTCGGAGGCCGAGGTGCGCGCCTATGCCGAGAATTACGAGGTTTTTGACGAGGAACTGGATGATTTCCGCGCGGCACGCCCGGTCGACCATTTCCCCGGCTCGAACATGGACTCCGCGCCGGACCTGAGCCTGATGGCGAAGGCGCGCGCCGGCTTCCACGGGCCCGAGGGCACGGGCATCAACCAGCTTGTCAAAGGCATGGGGGGGCCGGAGTATATCTATTCGATCCTGACCGGCTATACCGGAGAGACCAAGGAAGAAGCCGGCACCACGTTCTATGAGAACGAGGCGTTCCCCGGCGGCTGGATCGCCATGGCGCAGCCGCTTTACGGTGAGGACGTGGAGTATGCCGACGGTCACGAGAACGACCTGAGCGCGATTTCCAAGGACGTCGCGGCCTTCCTGATGTGGACGGCGGAACCCAAGATGATGGACCGCAAGCAGGCGGGCCTGACCGGGGTGATCTTCCTGACGCTGCTGTCGGTGCTGCTGTACCTGACGAACAAGCGGATCTGGAAGCCGATCAAGAAGAAATACGAAAGCTGATCGACCGGCCTTCGTTTAGGTTTGAAAGCCCCCGTTGCGATGCAGCGGGGGTTTTTGCATGGGCGATGGGGCCGCCCATTGGCGGGCGGTGGTGCGGCGCGCCATCAGATGGGCTTTGGCGCTTTATGGTTGCCAGGTGGGAAAACACAGAGGCGGTGCACGGAATTCGGACACATCGCCGTGCCGCCGCACCAGAGGTGCGCCAATGCTATCGGCACGCCTTCGGCGTGACGGGCGACCCGGCGATGTGCGCTTGCTGCGCCTCGATCCCGCGCAGGATGTGGAACCTAACGGGGCAGCGGGTTCAGCGCCTTGTTGTAGAGCTTCCAGTCGGTGATCTCGGGATAGTATTTCTCGCGCCAGCGGCGGACGCGGGGGTTCATCACCCGGCGCCACAAGGGCGGAATCATCGCGGCCACGGTCATCACCGGGTAGCCATAGGGCAGTTGCGGCGCCTCGTCCTCGGAGTAGTTCTGCAGGAGCGGGAAGCGGCGGTTGGGCTTGTAGTGGTGGTCGGAATGGCGTTGCAGGTTGATCAGCAGCCAGTTCGACGCCTTCTGCGCGGCGTTCCAGCTGTGCTGGGGTTTGACGTGCTCGTACTTGCCGTCGCCGAGGTGCTTGCGGGTGAGGCCGTAATGTTCGACGTAGTTGACCAGTTCCAGTTGCCAGATGGCGATGAACGCCTGCCAGACAAAGAGCGCGAGGCCGATCCAGCCGCCGATGAGCGCGGCGAGGAGCAGCATGAAGGCCTGCAATCCCCAGTATTTCCAGAACGGGTTCTTGAGGTCCCACCACGGCTTGCCCTTGCGGGCCAGCAGGGCCTTTTCGGCCTCCCAAGACGACACCAGGCTTTCGCGCAGGACGCGGGGGAAGAAACGGTGGAAGCCCTCGTTGTAGCGCGCCGTCACCGGGTCGCGCGGGGTGCCGACGTGGCGGTGATGGACTTGCAGGTGTTCGGACCTGAAATGCGAGTAGAGGACCATCGACAGGAGCGCGTCGCCCAGGAAACGCTCGCCCTTGCCCTTCTGGTGCATGAGTTCGTGCGAGAAGTTGATGCCGACAGTGCCGGAAATCACGCCCATACCGAAGAACAGAAGGATGGTTTCCAGTGCGTTCAGATGCGCGTCGCCGGGGCCGGTGGCGTACCAGATCATCCAGTAAAGCAGGCAGAACTGCACCGGCGGCCAGAGAACGGTGACGGCGGTGTACATGCGGATATGCTGCTGGCGCGTTTCGGGGTCGAGATTGTCGAGCTCCAGCCCCAGCACGGCGTCGAGCGCGGCGAAGAAATACCAGGTGAAAAGCGGCAGCAGGAAGACCGTCCAACCGCCCTGGGTGGCGCTGACGACCGCCAGCGGCACGAGCGAGAAGGCGGCCCAGAAGGGCAGCGCGCGCCTGAGGGTTCCGACCTTTTCGGGGGCGAGATATCTGGATGTCGTGGTCTGCATGGCCTTCACCTTTTTGCCCGCGATCATAACGCGCTGCGCGGGGTGGGGCGATTGCGCAAATCGCCTCAGGACGTGTTCGAGGCGCAGTCTTGCAAGGGTTCGCGGGCCAAGTCAAAAACCTTGCGCATGACGGTGGGTAACTCGGTCGGCTTGAAGGCGTGGGCGGGGACGAAGCGGGTGGTGTCGGAGGGGCTGTCCGCGTCCGGGCCAAGGCAGGCAAGGGCGATTTTCAGGCGCAGGTGGAAATGGGTGAAGGTGTGGCGGGCCTCGGCCTCCAGCAGCTGCCAGTCGGCATCCAGCGGCGGGGCGGGGGTGGGGGCGTCGGACCAGTCGCTGCCGGGCCAGCCGAGCATCCCGCCCAGCAGGCCGCTGTCGGGGCGGCGTTCCAGCAGCCATGCGCCATCGGCGCGGCGGGCGACATAGGCTATGCCGAGGCGCGTGGGCTTGGCCTTTTTCGGGGTCTTCTTGGGCAGTTCGGCTTGGGTGCCGTTTTCGCGCGCGGTGCAAGGAGTGCGCCAGGGGCAGATGCCGCAGGCGGGCGAGCGGGGCGTGCAGATGGTGGCGCCGAGGTCCATGACCGCCTGGGCATAGTCGCCGGGGCGGGTTTGCGGCGTCAAGGTCGCCGCGGCTTCGGTCAGTTCGGGTTTGGCGGCGGGCAGGGGGGTGTGGATGTCGTGGAGGCGGGCCATGACCCGCTCGACATTGCCGTCGACCACCACCGAAGGCTGATCGAAGGCGATGGCCGAGATGGCGGCGGCGGTATAGGGGCCGATGCCGGGGAGTTTCTGCAACTCGGCGGCGGTGCCGGGGAACTGGCCACCATGGTCGGACGCCACGACGCGGGCGCATTTCAGCAGGTTGCGGGCGCGGGCGTAGTAGCCCAGGCCCGCCCATTCGCCCATCACCTGCGCATCCTCGGCGGCGGCGAGATCGGCGACGGTGGGCCAGAGGGCGGTGAAGCGTTCGAAATAGCTTTTGACGGCGGCGACGGTGGTCTGTTGCAGCATCACCTCCGAGAGCCAGACGGCGTAGGGGTCCGGGCGAACCCCGGCCTGTTTCGCATCCGGGGGCACGCGCCACGGCATCTGGCGGGCGTGGCGGTCGTACCAGTCCAGCAGTTCGGTGCTCAGCTTGGTGTCACGCATCTGTTATCCCGCCTTTGCCAGCTTTGCGTTTGTCGTTCATCCTCATACCCTCTACATTAGGGCGAGGAAACGGGAGGTCAGCCATGCCCGCGTATCGGGGCACGACGAAAGGCTTCAAGCGCAGCGGCGCCCTGTTGGGGGCGCGGATCCGGAAAGCCTCGGAAAGCCGGGGCTTTGCGGTGTCGCGCGTGGTGACGCACTGGCCCGAGATCGCGGGGGAAGAGATCGCCGCGATATGCCGGCCCGTCAAGGTGACCTATCCCCGTCATGGCCTGGGCGCGACGCTGGTCGTGCTGACCACGGGCGCACAGGCGCCGATGCTGGAAATGCAGAAGGAAACGCTGCGCGAGCGGGTGAACACCGCCTATGGCTATAACGCCATCGCGCGCGTTCAGATCACCCAGACCGCGCCCACCGGGTTTGCCGAAGGGCAGGCCAGTTTCGACCACCGGCCCAAGGTGGCCGAGAAACCCGCCCCGAGCGAGATGACCATGGCCGCGGCCGCCAGGCTGGCGCAGCCCGTGGGAGATGCGGGACTGCGCGATGCGCTGGAAAAGCTGGGCCGGAACGTATTAACGAAAAGCAACACGCAGAAATCGTAAGGTGATGAGATGAAAAACGTGCTTCTTTCCGGGGCCGCGGCCCTTGTCCTGGCGGCCGGCGGCGGCTGGTGGCTGAGCGGGCAGACCGGAAAACCCACCGAAAGCAGCGGTGTGACCGACCTGCCGGGCGCTGCCAATGCGCAGGAGGCGTCGGACGCGCCGGCGGAAGAGATCGACACGTCCTCGATCGTGGAAATGACGCTGGGCGAGGAAAGCGCGCCGGTGAAGATCGTCGAATACGCGTCCTTCACCTGTCCGCATTGCGCGAATTTCCACGAGAACCAGTTCAAGCAGCTGAAATCCGAGTATATCGACGCGGGGAAGGTGCATTTCACCTATCGCGACGTCTATTTCGACCGCTACGGCCTCTGGGCATCGATGGTGGCGCGCTGCGGCGGCGAAGAGCGGTTTTTTGGCATCACCGAGATGATCTATGACCAGCAGAAGGACTGGATCGGCGACGGGCAGGACCCGGTGGCCATCTCGGAGCGGCTGCGCAAGATCGGCAAGGTCGCCGGGCTGGACGACGCAGAGCTGGATACGTGCCTGAACGATGCCGACAAGGCCAAGACGCTGGTGGCATGGTTCCAGGAGAATGCCGAGGCCGATGACGTGAATTCGACACCGACGCTGGTGATCAACGGCGAGACGCATTCCAACATGTCCTACGACGAGCTGAAGGCGATGATCGACGAGCAGCTGGCGGAATGAAGCCCGCGCCGCTGGCCGGCCTGAAGGTTGTCGAACTGGCACGCATCCTGGCCGGCCCCTGGGCCGGGCAGGTTCTGGCGGACCTGGGCGCGGACGTGATCAAGGTGGAAAGCCCCGCAGGCGACGATACGCGCCAGTGGGGACCGCCCTTTATCGAGCGTGACGGTGACCGCTCGGCCGCCTATTTCCATTCCTGCAACCGCGGCAAGCAGAGCGTGACGATCGATTTCCGCACCGAGGCGGGTCAGGCCCGTGTCCGTGAGCTGGTGGCGGAGGCCGACATCCTGATCGAGAATTTCAAGGTCGGCGGGCTGGCGAAATACGGGCTGGATTACCAGAGCCTTGCGACAGTGAACCCGGGGTTGATCTATTGCTCGATCACCGGGTTCGGGCAGGACGGGCCCTATGCGGGCAAGGCCGGGTATGACTTTATCATCCAGGGCATGTCGGGGCTGATGAGCATGACCGGCGATCCCGAAGGCCAGCCGGTGAAGGTGGGCGTGGCGGTGACGGATATCTTCACCGGCGTCTATGCCAGCACCGCGATCCTGGCGGCGCTGCACCAGCGGCAGGCAACGGGCAAGGGCCAGCATATCGACATGGCGCTTCTGGATACGGCGGTTGCGGTGACGGCGAACCAGGCGATGAACTACCTTGCCACGGGCACGCCGCCGCAAAGGCTGGGCAACCAGCATCCGAACCTGTCGCCCTACCAGGTGTTCGAATGTTTGGACGGTTTCCTGATCGTGGCGGTGGGCAACGACGCGCAGTTCGGGCGGTTCTGCGACGTGCTGGGCGCGGCGGACGTCAAGGCGGCGCCGGACTATGCCACCAACGCCGACCGGGTGGCGCATCGCGATGCGCTGACAGAGGTGCTGACCGGGTACACCAAGGGGCTGAGCAAGGCCGCGTTGCAGGCCGGCTGCGAGGCGCAGGGCGTGCCGGTGGGGCCGATCAACGACATGGAAGAGGTCTTTGCCGATCCGCAGGTCGTGGCGCGGGGGCTGAAGGTGGAGGTGGACGGCGTGCCGGGCGTGCGCAGCCCGATGCGGTTTTCCGATGCGGATCTGTCGCTGCACCGCGCCTCGCCGAAGCTGGGCGAGGATGATCCGGCGTGATCAAATTGTGTGGCTGCGCCACGCTCTGTTTTTTGATTTGAGTATTTAGGGCAAGAAAAAGCCGGATCAGAGGCCGAGGTTTTCCAGCTTTGCGTCGATTGCCGACCAATCGGAGAGGTTGAGACGGACCGGCAGGGTCAGGACCTTGCGGCGGAAGGCCGGGGGCAGGCGGACGGCGTCCTTTTCGGTGGTGACGAGCTGGGCGTGAATGAGCGCGGCCTCGTTTTCCAGCCGGGTCATCAGCGCCTCGGTCAGGGGCTGGTGGTCGTCCAGCGCCTCGGCCCGCGAAAGGTCGGCGCCGAGGCCGCGCAGGGTGGCGAAGAATTTCTCCGGGTGGCCGATGCCCGCGAAGGCGAGAAAACGCGTGCCGGTCCAGTCCATGCCGGTCTGCAACGGGTCCAGCCTGCCGTTCACGTGGGGGATCAGGATGACGTGGCCCCAGGTCTTGCGAAACGCGATCTGCGCGGTGTCGGGGCCGATCGACAGCAGCAGGTCGGCGCGGTCGAGGCCGGTTTCCACGGGCTCGCGCAGGGGGCCGGCGGGCAGGCAGCGGCCATTGCCGAAGCCCTTAACCGCATCGACCACGACAAGCGACAGGTCGCGCGCCACGGAGGGGTTCTGGTGACCGTCATCCATGATGATCACATCCGGGTTCGAAGCCGCTGCCGCCCTTGCCGCGCCGGCCCTGTCACGGGCGATCCAGGTCCGCGTGAAGGCGGCGACCAGCAGGGGCTCGTCGCCGACATCCCGGGCGGTGTGGGTGCGCTCATTCACCTCGACGGGGCCGTCGAGCGCGCCGCCGTGGCCGCGGGAAATGACGGCGACGGTCCTGCCGCGCGATTGCAGGTGCTGGACCAGCGCGATCACCGTTGGCGTCTTGCCGGTGCCGCCGGCGTTGAGGTTGCCGACGCAGATCACCGGAACCTCTGCGCGGAACTCCGGCGCCCTGGCCACGCGGCGGGCGGTGGCGCGGGCGTAGGCGCGGCCCAGGGGCGACAGAAGCCGTGCCCGCAATCCGGGTCGGTCGGGGGTGGTGTCCCAGAAGCCGGGTGCGCGCATCAGTGTTCCTCCAGCCGGTCGAGCCGGTCGTTCAGCAGGTCGGCGATACGGTCGGTCAGCCCGGCGCTGCGCGAGGCGACCTCCCAGGCCGCATGGGCCATGCCGGCGGACTGATCGGGGGGGATCAGGCGTTTGACCGCGGCGGCCAGGGTTTCGGCATCGCGAACGATGCGGGCCGCGCCGGCCTCGGCAAAGCGGGAATAGCTGTTGAGATACCGGCGGATATTGGGGCCGTAAAGGATGGCCGAGCCGTGCGCCGCGGGTTCGTTCGGGTCGTATCCATGCGCGCCGGAGACCAGCGAACTGCCCAGAAAGGTGGTTGGCGCAAGGCGATACCAAAGCCCCATTTCGCCGCGTGTGTCGGCCAGGATGACCTGGGTGGTCTCGTCCGGCAGCGCGCCTTCGGACCAGGTGATATGCCGCATTCCCGCGTCGCCCAGCGCGGCGCGGAAAGGCGCCGTCTCTTCCGGGGTTTCGGGCGCCATGACCAGCAGGGTCCGGTGCGAGAAACGGCTGATCTCACGATGGGCGTCAAGCACGGTCTCGATCTCTTCGGGGCGGATCATCGCGGCCAGCCAGATCGGACGGCCCAGCAACGTGGCGGCGAGGTCGGCGCGGTCGGACTCGTTGTAGGGCAGGGACACGGTGCCTTCGAGCAGCGGGCCGGTGACCGAGACCACGCGTTCGGGCACCCCCATGCGGCGCAGAAAACGGGCCGAGGCCTCGTCTCGGGCCATGACGAACTCGAATTGGCGCAACAGGGCGCGGGGCAGGTCGGGAAACCAGCGCCAGGCGGGACGCGCCAGCGCGGTTTCGGTGGCATCGACAAGCGCGATGGGAATGTGCATCTCCGCGGTGCGATCCAGCAGGGCGGGCTGAAGGCCGCCGCCGGTCCAGAGGGCGATGTCGGGACGCCAGCAGCCAAGAAACGCCTCGGCGGTGGCGACGCTGTCTTCGGGCAGTTGTTCGAAGATGACTTCGGTCCGGTCCCGATAGGGCGTGGCCGGGGGCGTGTCCGTGGAGGTCAGCAGAAGCGAGAGTTTCGGACGGTAGAGGCGCAGGCGGTCGAAGAGCTGCAGCAAGGCGCCGGCGTGGCCGCTGTCAGCGGCATGAGCCCAGAACAACGGGCCGGAGGGGCGCTCCCGGCTGGGGGTGTAGGGCTTGGCCGGGCCGCGACGGGCATAGGCGAGATACGCCGCGAGGCTGAGGGAGCGGCTCATGCCGGACCCCTTGCGGTGCGTAATAACGCCGTGAAATCATGTCTGTAGCAGAATGGCACCGTTGCATTCCTCGCGGCGGCCGGTCGTGGCGCAGGGTATTCTATTGCCAAGCGGGGTCAAGGGATGCGGGTGGGTTGACCTGCGCGCCGGAATGAGGCCAATGGACAGGACCCCTTGCCGGAGCCATGGACCATGACCAAGCCTTTCCTGATCCTGCAACTGCGCCCGGAAACCGAGGCGTCGGACGACGAGTTCGCGGCGATCCTGCGCAAGGGCGGATTGGAGGCCGGCGCCGCGCGACGGATCCGGATGGACCGGGAGAGGTTGCCGGAAGACATTGATCTGGATGCGTTTTCGGGTGTGATCGTCGGGGGCGGTCCGGGCTGTGTGAGCGATGCGCCGGAGCAAAAATCCGAGATCGAGGCGCGGATCGAGGCGGATGTTCTGGGGCTGATGCCCAAGGTGACGGAGCGGGATTTTCCTTTCCTGGGTTGCTGTTACGGGATCGGTATCCTTGGGGCGCACCTGCAGGGCGATGTCAGCAAGCGGGCCTTTGGCGAGGCGGTGGGCACATCGGCCTGCGAAGTCACGCCGGAAGGCAAGGACGATGCGCTGCTGGCGGGCGTGCCGACGGCGTTCGACGCTTTCGTGGGGCACAAGGAGGCCTTGCAGGACCTGCCGGAGGGATGTGTGCATCTTGTGAGGTCCGAGGCATGCCCATACCAGATGTTGCGGTACAAAGAGAATGTCTATGCCACGCAGTTCCACCCCGAGGCGGATGCGGCGGGGTTCGAGACGCGGATCAGGATCTACCGCGAGCGGGGCTATTTCCCGCCCGAGGATGCGGAGGATCTGATCGCCATGTGCCGGGCGGCGGACGTGTTCGCGCCCGAGATGATCCTGCGGAATTTCGTGCAGAGGTACGGCAAGGGTTAAGCCCGCCGGGGCGTCCGAAACCGCGTCGGTATCGCTTCGGTATCCGGGTGGTATCGCGGCGGTGCCACTGTCAGGCGCCGGTTGGTTAACGGAAGGTGCGGAGGGTCGGCGCGTGTCCGGGAGGTCCCGGGTCAAGCCCGGGACAAGGGAGCCGGTGGCAAACCCCGTGGCAGGTGGCGCGATGATAGCCGCCAGGTGGACTGTCCGTTTTGAGCACACCGTGACGGGCGCTGCGCGTGGCATCAACTGCGCTATGCGCGCGTGGCGAAAAACGAGACGGTGCCACGGCCAGTTCTGTGAAGGACTCGTGGTGCGAGACGTTCCAGTGATTTCGATTGACCTAACCGAAGTGACAAGAACGACCGTTTCTGGCGCACGGGTATTGTCAGGGGTTTTGTGGCTGGTGAGCGGATATTCCGGCCGTTCGGCGGCTAACCGATGCTATTGCAGCATCACCGAGGAAACGCTCGCAGTCGCGGCAAGTCGGGTTCGGCGCCGCGGCGCAGATCGCGTAAGCGGTCGTTGGACGCTGAGCCGAACCCGGTGACTCATAACTTACCATTCGCCGCGCCTCGTCGCAGCGCCGCCGATGCGGGCACAGCGGACACCCGCGACGGCAGGATGCCAGTCTGGTTCGTGCTCCACGACGGCCGCCCCTTCGCCTTCTTCGCCGGGCTCTGGGCGTACCGGACCTCAGTCCGGAAGGTAAAGTACGCTAACTCGGTGTACCATGTGGCCCGTCAGCGCCAGCGGCGAAACACGGGTGCGCCCGCAGTTCAGTCTTCTGTCCGGCCAGCTGGTGGGGACAGCTGGCGCCGAACGAAGTCGACGATCTCGCGCTTCAAATCAATGTCCTCGGGCGTGGTTCCACCGAAGCCGCCATGCGGCATCGCCTCGAAGATATGCAATTCGGCCGAAACGCCAGCCTGGCGAAGCCCACGGTGGAGACGAACGGTGTTCGACAGAAGGAGATCCCGTGTTCCGCTTTGCAGGAAGGTTGGCGGAAGGTCGGCGCTCAGCTCGCCGAAGAGAGGAGAGAGATAGGGGTGCGCGAGATCCTCCCCTCCCGCGTAGAGCAGGTTGGCGTTCATCAGCGAGGTCGGCAGAACCACGTCAAGCAGCCGGTTGGTGCGAAAGCTCTCGCCGGATTCGGTCAGATCCACCTCAGGTGAGAGGAGCACAGCAGCAGCCGGCATCGGCAGGCCCTCGTCGCGCGCCCGCAGCAGGGTTGCCATCGCGAGGTTGCCGCCGGCGGAGCGGCCACCGATAACGACGCGGTTGGCGCCGTAGATGTCGATAGCACGCCGGTAGGCCGAAATGCAGTCATCGAGGGCGGCCGGGTAAGGATGATCCGGCGGCATCCGGTAATCGATTGCGTAGCAGTCCATGCCGTGTTGATCCGCCTGTATCTGGGCGCCCAGGCGGCAGGCCTCGCCACCCCCGAACACCAGGGCACCGCCATGCAGGTCGATATAGACGCAGTCGTCGTGGCAAAGGTCTGGCGGTGTCGCGACATGAACAGTCGCCGTGCCAATCGCAAGCGTCTCGACGTTGGCCCTCACCTCACCGGCAAGACCCTTGACCTGCTCCGCATAGTGGGCGTCCGCGGCCGCTTGCATCTTGCGCCAGGCGTCGTGGTCATCCGGGCCAGGCGATGGGTAGAGCGCGTTCAGCGGTCGCCCGTCGTCGCCAACGGCTGCTCGCAACATAGCCTGGGCCTCGATGCTGATCGATGAAGGGACAGGGACCACATTTTCCTCCATGAGAACGCCTTGGATATCGTGGTTTCAGTGCTGGGCATGGGGGATCCTTGGAAAATTGGAGGGCGCGCGCCAGGCGCGGGGCCGATAGTCGGGGGCCGACGCGGCTGGTGCGCTTGCAGCGTCGTGAGAGGCTGGCGCAGTCATTGCAGTTCCCCTCCGGTATCTGAGGTGGCTCTGCGCCAGTCGTCGAAGACGGGATCGCAGATCGGCAAGGTCGCGGTCGATTGCATCGCTGCCCCCTGGACGGCTCAGCACATCTTGCAGGCTATAGCTTTCGACACAGGCGTCCTTCGACCGGAAGTGGCGCCAGACCGTTCGTTTTGACAGGCCAGACGCGGCAGCGATGTCCTCTCCCCGGGTTCGAACTACGCCCCTTTCCCAGAAGAGTTTCGCGGCATTGCGGGCGATCTCCATCATAACGTCGTCTTGCTTTGATGAGGGGCTCATTCTCAACTTTTTGGCACCATGCGTCTTTCCGCTGGTCACTTAGTGACACCATGAGAATGCGCAGGCAAGGCCGGACTGACGATACCGCTGAACCTCAGGCGCTCAGATTCATCACGTCGTCTCGGGGTCTGAAATGTGCCTGCCGAGCCGAAGAGGGCTCCCCGCGAACCTTCGCCGCGGCCAGCGCGGGCGACCGCAGAGCGGACCTTGCCGCCGTTCCCAACGGAGGCGAGCGTCAGCCCCTGGGGTGGCGATCCGACGGCAATTCTGAAGCACTTCATGCCTGCCAAACACATCCTCGGAAGGATCGTTGCGCCCAGCCTCAGCCAGATCGCCAGCCCAAGGGAGGGGCTGACGATGGCCGGGCCGCTGCGCGGCTGTTAACCGGCTGGGGGCTCGATACCAGTGTTTAAGAAGGGCTCGATCCCGGTATTCGTTGCGGGCGGCACGAATGTTGGCCGACCGGACGAAGCGGACGTCATTTTTCGACGGTGAGGAGACGCGCATCGACGGGCCGTGGTGCGGCGAACCGACGATGGGTATGGGCAATTTATACCGGCCAGGCACATCCAACCTCAGAGCGTGGTACGTCACCTGCCAAATCGCCGTGCCGGGGGACGGCCCGGCGATGCGCGGCGGGCTTCGCCCTTGTTCCGCGCGAGCGCTTTGTGACCGTGGCAATCATGGGCTCTCTCCGGACCGTCTCCGCAGCGCAGGATATGCCAGAACTCAACCGTTTCTGTCACCGGCGGCCTCGACCGTTTTTAACCGGCGGGTATGGGCAGGGGGGGGGCTGTCCGGTGTTCGGACAATGCGGACTGCGCCACATCCGCTGGTCTTTGACGCGGCGCTGCCGAGGCTTTTGGCCGCGCCGCGCAGGCCTTGTGATGTCAGGCCTGCCAGCGTCCGACGTTGCCTTCGGCAAACTGCCGAAAGGACCCTGCCGCTTTCCCGGTCAGTCGCGCGACGCTGTCGGTCGTGCGATCCTCGACCCCGGTTCGGATGGTTTCGTCCAGACCGGCGAGAATCCCGGCATAGTCCGGTGGAAGGCCCTGCGCCTCGAAGCGATGGGCCAGCTCCCGGGTGGACAGGGCGATGTGGCGGATTGTTCGGCCCGTCACCTCGGAGAGTATGCCGGCGGTGTCCTCGTAGCTGAGTGCCTCGGGGCCGGTCAGGATCCTGTCGTCGTCGAGCGGTTCGGCTGACGTCAGGCAGGCGATGGCCGCGGCGGCGATATCATCGGCATCGATGAAGCCCACCCGGGCATCGCCGGTGGCGCTGTAGATCGCATCTTCGTCGCGAATGGTCCGGGCGTGGGGACCGTCGGAGAAGTTCTGCATGAACCACGAGGGGCGCAGGACCGCCCATTCGGGCGCAGTGTCGGCCAGCCAGGCGTGAACTTCGCCCATCATCGGCCCGCCCCGCTCAAGCAGGGAGGAACTCAGCAGGACGAAGCGGCGTACCCCGCGCGCCATGGCCCCCTCGAGAAGAGGGCGCATGGCATCGACGTGGTCGGTGCGATCCGTGGGGGCGACGACATAGGCCGCGGAGCAGCCGTCGAAGGCGGTGACGGAGGACGGGTCTTGCCAGTCGAAGAACCTGTCCCGGGGAGCCGTCGGCCTGCGGGTGCCGATGACCGCCTCGGCGCCGACGGGTCCGAGACGCTCGACCACCCGCCGGCCGGTCGTTCCCTTGCCGCCGATGACCAGGATACGATCAGCCATTGGCGGTCTCCCCCTTGTAGGCTTTCGCAGCCGCCTCCGCCCCGCCGAGGGTGCGGAGCACGACGAGGGGGTTCCAGTAATCGCGGTAACGGGCGATGCGGCCCTCGCGGAGCGTCACGACGGAGATGTAGTCCTGGTTGTAGGGCAGCCCCGTTTCGACCCCCGCGCCAGTGCAGGAAAACTCCAGAACCACTGTCTCGTTCGCGGGATGGACGGCATGCAGCGTGAACTCCCCCAGCTCCAGCATCGGACCGAGCCGGGCGAGGTGATCTTCCAGGGCCGAGATGCCCTCCAGCCGCCGTGGCAGGCCCTCGGGCGTGTAGGGAAACTCGAAAAGGATATCTTCGGTGAAAATGTCCGAAATCTCGGGTCCCGCCTTGAGCCGGTCGCCGAGGGCACCGCGCAGAAGGCCGGAAAAACTGTCGAACTTGTTGTCCATGAGGAGATCTCCTATGGTTGGAACGGTATCGTATCGACCATATGGGGAACCCAGGGATGGAACGCAACCGTTCCGACGAAAAATCCCGTCGAAAACCTTCCGGCGCAGCTGTCCCGCGCGCGGAGCTGACCGAGGCGCTTTACCGCGCCTTCTTCGAGGAATGGGCTAAGCGCGGCTTCAGCGCGCTCAGCCTCGAACGGGTCGCCGCCCGCGCCGGCGCCGGCAAGGCCGCGATTTACCGGCGGTTCCGGTCACGCCTGGCTTTCGCCGATGCAGCGATTTCGACCCTGGGCCTGCGGATCGCCTTGCCGGAGACGGAGAAGCCGACGCTCGAGGAGGAGGTCTTCGCCCTGTTGCTGCGGGCGCGGGCCGTGCTGCGGCATCCGCTCGCCCGTCGTATCCTGCCGGATTTGCACGCCGAAGCCGCGAGAAGCGAAGAGATGCGCGCGATCAACGACCGCGTGGCCGCAGCGCGACGCGAACAGGCGGAAGCGCTTTTGGACCGCGCCATTTGCCGGGGCGAGCTGCCCGAAGAGGTCGACCGTGAGCTCGCGCTCGATCTGCTCGTCGCGCCGCTCTACTGGCGGATGGTCGTCCGGGGGGTGTCCCCTTCCCGTGAGGACCTTGAGATGCAAAGCCGGGCGATCACAGCGGGTTTAAAGGCCGCTGTAAACGAGAAGGTCCCCCCACAATAGGAACTGGTTCACGGCTTGCGGACGGATTTGTCCGGCGTGGCGGCACGAGGTCCGTAAAGCTGCCCCCCGCAGAAACGTCAGATCCGCAGGAAGGGCTGCGCGATGCGGGGCAGGAAGCCGCGGAAGCGCAGGGGGGCGTCGGTGACGGCGAGGCAGATGCAGTCGGCGCCCACCTCGGCGACGGGCGTGTGGTCGAGCTCTTCGTCGGCGATCTCGATATCGCCGGGGCCGAAGCGGTCGACTTCGTCGGCGAATGCGCCTTGCAGCACCAGCGTCAGCTCGGTGCCGCGGTGGCCGTGGTCGGGGACAGCGGCGCCGGCGGGGATGTAAAGCAGGCGGGCCGTGGCCTCGCGCGAGGTGGGCAGGATGGCCTGTTTCACGCCCATGCCGACGGATTTCCATTTCACCGCGTCGAGGTCGCCGCCGATATAGTCCTGCACCGGGCGCGGCAGCGTGCCGGTGGCCGTTTGGGTGGTTTCGGGGGCGGAGAGGTCGGCGGCGTCGATCAGGGCCAGGGTGTCCTGAAACGCGCTGTCGGACAGGGCGGCATCGCCGCAATCCTCCATCAGGGCGCCGCCGACCGCGTCGAAGGACGCGAGCCGGGCGCGGCATTCGTCGCACATGGAGATATGCGCGGCCACCGCGAGGCTGAACGCCTCGGGCAGGGTGCCCGCGGAATAGGCCATGAGCAGCTTGTCACTCAGGTGGTGTCTGATCGTGTCTGTCATCGTCGTCATCACTTCATCTGGTGGCGCAGGCGGTCCAGCGCCAGTCTGATCCTCGATTTGATGGTCCCGAGCGGGAGGCCGGTTTCCTCGGCGATCTCGGAATGGGTGAGATCGCCGAAATAGGCCTTTTCGATCAGGTCCTTCTGTTTCTCGGGCAGCTGCGCGATGGCGGCGCCCAGTTTTTCGCTTTCCTGTTGCAGGGCCAGGGCATCGGCCTGGTCCGGTTCCTGCTCCGGGCCCCAGGGCAATTCCTCGGGCTCGGGTCGTCTTTGCTTGCGGATCGCGTCGATCCTGCGGTTCCGCGCGATGGTGAAGATCCAGGTCGCCGCGCTGGCGCGGGTGGGATCGAACATGTGGGCCTTCTGCCAGAGGGTCGCCATGACCTCCTGCGTGCATTCCTCGGCCAGTGATGCATCTGTCCCGGATTTCATCAGGAAGGCTTTGACCCGTGGGGCGAAATGCGAAAACAGCCGCTGAAAGGCGGCGCGGTCGCGCTGATCGCGTATCCGGGCGATGTAATGCGCCCAGTCCTGGGTATGCTCTTCCGTCTTGTCGATCACGGGTTCAATTCTCTTGCCGTTGCCACGGAGCGAAAGCAGCACGCCCGCCTGGGGCGGGGTGTCGGCACGGGGGCCGGTGATCTCGATGGCGTCAGCGTCACTGAACATGTTCCTGCTACGCGACCGTTTCCGGATCGGATCAAAAAAATCGCACGTTTTCTTTGCATCCGATTTCCACGCATGGTCGTACCTTAAACAGGGGCAATTAAGGGTACTACACGGAATGCCAGTTGAGAAAGTTGCGTTGTCGCGCAAGAAAGTCGCAGTCATCGGCGCGGGGATCAGTGGATTGGGGGCCGCGTGGCGGCTGGCCGGGGCGTGCGATGTGACGCTTTTCGAGGCCGAGGCGCGGCTGGGCGGACATGCGCGGACCAGGATGGCGGGCAAGGACGGGACGCAGCCGGTGGATACCGGGTTCATCGTGTTCAACCATGCCAATTATCCGCATCTGACGGAGCTCTTCGCGGCGCTGGACGTGCCGGTGGTGGAAAGCAAGATGAGCTTTGGCGCGTCGTTCCGGGACACGCGGTTTGAATACGGGCTGGACGGGGCGCAGGCGTTTTTCGCCCAGACGCGCAACGTGCTGGACCCGCGGATGTGGATGATGTTGCGCGATATCTTTCGGTTCAATGCCCGGGCTGTCCGCACCGCCGAGGCCTATCCCGAGGCCAGCATCGGTGAACTGTTGCGGACGATGGGGCTGGGGAAGTGGTTTCGCGAGCGGTACCTGAGCCCGTTCACCGGCGCGATCTGGTCGACGCCCACCGAGAAGGTGATGGATTTCCCGGCGCACGCGCTGATCCGTTTCATGGAGAACCATGCGCTGTTGGGGTACGAGGGGCAGCACCAGTGGTACACGGTTCAAGGCGGGTCGATCGCGTATGTGACGCGGCTGGAGGCGGCGTTGAGGAGGCTGGGCGTGGGCATCCGGACGGGTGCGCCGATTGCCGGGGTCAGGCGGACGCAAGGCGGGGCCGAGGTGCGGGCGCAGGGCGCCGAGTGGGAGAGTTTCGACGAGGTGATATTCGCCACCCATGGGGATGACAGCCTGAAGATGCTGGAGGATCCGACGCCCGAGGAGCGGGCGGCGTTGGGCCGCGTCAGATACCAGCCCAACGACGTGGTGCTGCATTGCGATACATCCGTCATGCCGAAGCGGCGGGCGGTGTGGTCGTCGTGGAACTACATGGAAGGGCCAGCCAAGCGGGACGGGCAGATCGACCTGACCTACTGGATGAACAGCCTGCAGCCCATTCCGATGGACGATCCGCATTTCGTGACGCTGAACAGCACGCGGCCGATCCGTGAGGAGATGATCTATGACCGGACGGTGCTGCGGCATCCGGTCTATGACATGGACATGCTGCGGGCGCAGGCCGAGGTGGCGCGGATCAACGGCGACGAGGCGACGTGGTTCTGCGGGGCCTGGATGAAGAACGGGTTTCACGAGGACGGTTTGTCGAGCGCCTATGACGTGGCCGATGCGATCCTGGCGCGGGACAGCGCGGCGGCGGCGGCTTGACCGGGGCCGACCATATCGCGGGCCATACGTGGCATGGGCGCAAGGGGGATGTGCGCAACGCGTTCCGGTACGGCATCGACTACGTGATGGTGGATGCCGAAGCGGCGCTGCCGAAGAGCCGTGTGTTCGGGCGCAACCGCGCCGGCCTCTTCAGCCTGCGGGACCGGGATCATGGCGGCCCGCCGGGGCAGGGGCGCGGTGCGGCCTGGGTGCGCGAGGTGCTGGAGGCGCATCAGTTCGCGGCGCCGGTGCGGATCGAGCTGTTGGCCCAGCCGCGGGTGCTGGGGCATATCTTCAACCCGGTGGCGTTCTGGCTGTGCTACAGTGCGGCGGGTGACCTTATGGTGGTGATCGCGGAGGTGACCAACACCTATGGCGACCGGCATTCGTACCTGTGCCACCACGATGATCGCAGTCCGATCGGCCCCGAGGACAGGCTGCGGGCGCAGAAGGTGTTTCACGTCTCGCCGTTCCAGACGATCGAAGGCGACTATACCTTTCGGTTCGATATCCGGCCCGACCGGATCGGGATCTGGATCGACCTGAGCCGGGGCAAGGGCGGGGTGATCGCGACGCTGGTGGGGGACCGCAAGCCGTTGACGACCGGCGGCGTGCTGAAGGCGCTGGCGCGGCGGCCGCTGGGATCGCGCCGGGTGCTGGCGCTGATCCACTGGCAGGCGCTGAAGCTGTGGTGGAAGGGGGCCAGGTTCCAGAACCGGCCCGAACCGCCGGCGCAGGACGTGAGCCGGTGAGCGGGGCAGGCCAGGCACCGCGCTTGCCGGCCTTTGCCCTCTTTGCGGCGATGCTGTCGGCGGCGGGATTGCCGCTCTATATGCACGCGCCGAAGTTTTTCGTGGACGAGTATGGCGTGTCGCTGGCGGCGCTGGGCACCGTGCTGGGGGTGCTGCGGCTTCTGGATTTCGTGCAGGACCCTGTTCTGGGGCGGGTGTCGGCGATGACGGCGGGCTCTCGCGGGCTGACCGTGCTGATCGCCGGGGCGGCGATGATCGCGGGGATGCTGGGGCTGTTCGCGGTGGAGCCGATTCTGCCGCCCTTGTGGTGGTTCGCGGTGATGCTGACGCTGGTCTTTTCGGCGTTCAGCTACCTGACGATCTGTTTCTACGCGCAGGGCGTCGCGGTGGCGGGCCGCATGGGCCAAGGCGGGCACCTGCGCGTGGCGCGGTGGCGCGAGACCGGGGCGCTGTTGGGGATCTGTGCCGCCGCCGTGGCCCCCGTGGCGCTGGGCGGCTACGCGGCCTTTGCCGTGGCGTTTGCCGGGCTGGGGTTGGTGGCGCTGTGGGCGATGGGCACCGAGTGGCGCGGGCAGCCGCCCGAGGAGGGCGTGACCTCGCAATTGGGGACGGTGCTGCGCGACGCGAAAGCGCGGCGGCTGTTGTTGGTGGCCTTGGCCAACTCGGCGCCGGTGGCGGTGAGTTCGACGCTGTTTCTGTTCTACGTGGAGGACAGGCTGGCGGCGCCGGGCTGGGAAGGGCCGCTGCTGCTGGTGTTCTTCCTGAGTGCTGCTGCGGCGGCGCCGGTGTGGGGCAAGCTGGCCGAGGCGCATGGCGCGCGGCGGGTGCTGATCTGGGCGATGGTGCTGGCGATTGCGGCATTCGGCTTTGCCGTGATGCTGGGCGCGGGGGATGTCTGGGCCTTTGCCGTGATCTGCGTGCTGACCGGCGTGGCGCTGGGGGCGGACATGACGCTGTTGCCGGCGCTGTTTGCCGACCGGATGGCGGAGGTGTCGCCGGGGGCGGCCGAGGGCTTTGGCCTGTGGTCCTTCGTGTCGAAGATCACGCTGGCGATTGCGGCGGTGGGCTTGCTGCCCCTGTTGGAGTCGGTCGGCTATGCCTCGGGGCAGGAGAATTCGGACGACGCGTTGTGGGCGCTGAGCCTGCTTTACGGGGCGGTGCCGTGCGTTCTGAAACTGGCGGCGATTGCGCTGCTGGCAACGGTGCCCGGGGGCGGGGACGCGCCCCAGGGGGCCATGGTTGAAGCGGGGAGACGGAGATGATGTTCGAAGGATTTCTGATCATGTGCGGGGCGGCGCTGGCCACGGGGGTGGCGGTGCTGCGCCATCGGTTCGCCGGATTCCGGGCGCAAAGGGTTGAGGATTATGCCGACACTCTGCCGCGGTTCGATTTGCGCCAGCACCTGAACGGGGCGATGCGTTGCGAGGGGGTGATCTATGGCCCGCTGGGGCGCGTGGCGTCGCGGTTTTCGGCGCGGTTCGACGCGCGCTGGGACGGCAACAAGGGCGTGATGGCCGAGCGGTTCACCTATGACAGCGGCACGGTGCAGGAGCGCGAATGGCGGCTGGAGCTGGGCAATGACGGACGCATCCGGGCCGAGGCCGATGACGTGGTCGGCACCGGGCAGGGCCGGCACGCGGGGGCGGCGGTGCAGCTGTGCTATGATATCCGCCTGCCCGCCGAGGCGGGCGGTCATGTTCTGAGCGTCGACGACTGGATGTACCTGACGCCGGCTGGAACCATTGTGAACCGCAGCCAGTTTCGCAAGTATGGGATCAAGGTTGCCGAGCTTGTGGCGACCCTGCACAGGTTGGACGACACGGATATTCGGAAAGCGGCATAATGGACTGGACTGGAAAACGCTATTGGCTGGTGGGTGCCAGCGAAGGCCTTGGCGCGGCATTGGCACGGAAACTGAGCGCGGTGGGGGCGGACGTGATCCTGTCGGCGCGCCGCGAGGACCGGCTGAAGGAGGTGGCGGAGATGCTGCCGGGGCGGTCCAGTATCGTGACCGTGGACGTGACCGACGAGGACAGCGTGAAGGCCGCCGTCGAAGAGGTGGGCGAGATCGACGGGGTGGTGACGCTGGCCGGGGTCTACTGGCCGATGAAGGCGACCGAGTGGGAGCCCGAGCAGGTCACCGCCATGGCGGACGTGAATTTCACCGGCACGGTGCGGGTGCTGAACCACGTGGTGCCGAAGATGGTCGCGCGCGATCACGGGCATATCGTCGTGACCGGCTCGCTGGTGGGATTTAGGGGCCTGCCGGGGGCCATCGGGTATGGCGCGTCGAAGGCCGGGATCATGTCGCTGGCGCAGAGCATGCGGGCGGATCTGTGGCGGACGGGTGTGCTGGTGCAATGTGCCAACCCGGGGTTCATCCGCACGCGTCTGACCGACAAGAACGATTTCAGGATGCCGGGGCTGATGGAGCCCGATGAGGCCGCGCAGGTGATGTTCGAGCTGATGAACGACGAGAACGCGTTCGACCGGAATTTCCCCAGCTGGTTCAGCCTGGTCTTTCGCGGCGCGCGGTTCCTGCCCAACTGGTTATATTTCCGCCTGTTTGCGTGAGATCAAGGTCGCGGCCTGTTTTCGAGACCAGATTTCCGCTAGACTGAAAGACGGAAAAGGAGGTCGGGACATGCTGGATATCAGCACGTACAAAGTCGCCCAGGTGATCCTCATGTCGCGCGAACTGGACCGCGCGGAAGGAGAGCTGAGGGCGTTCATCGAAAGGTTGGCCGAGGACGAACAGGCCAGCCTGGTGGCGTTGATGTGGATCGGGCGCGGCAGCTTCGGGGCCGACGAGATCGAAGAGGCCAAGGCGACCGCGCGGGAGGAGGCCACGACGCCGACGGCGGATTACCTGCTGGGCACGCCGCATTTGTCGGATCACCTGGAAAACGGGTTGGACGAGCTGGGCCTGTCGGCGCAGGACGACGAGGACGATCTGGTGCGCGGCGGGTGATTTTCGCGGCGTGGTGGGCTTTCATCCAGCACAGGTGGGTTTGCACCCACCCTACGCAGTGTTGCGCCTTTGCCCGCGAGGGCGGGAAAATGCAGCCGGCCGCGCGGAGAGCGCCCGAAATGGCGTGGGATGTGGTATGCTCCGGCGCAAAGGCGTTTTCAGGAGGGTGAAATGAAAGCATCTGTCTTCGTCGCAGCCATCGTTTCAATCACGGCCGCCCCCGCATTGGCGGGCAACCTTACGCCGCCGGCGGACCCTTACGTGCCGCCGCCGCCCGTGCCGGTTTCGGACTGGGCCGGGCCGTATGTCGGTGTGCAGCTGGGTTTTGGCGATTTCGACCTTGACGCAACCTTGCCTCCGCCTGCCGGGGCGAACATTCCGCAGGTCATCAATCTTGGCGACGATGGCTTCCTGGGTGGTGTTCACGCCGGATACAACTGGGATCGCGGCACGCTGGTCTACGGCGTCGAGGGCGATATCGACTTTACCGATATCTCGTTCAACACCGTGGATGTGGACTCGATTTCCCGCCTGCGCCTGCGCGTCGGCCTCGATACCGGCAGCGCGTTCGTCTACGGTACCGGCGGCGCGGCCTACATGAGCGGTGGCGGCGGTGCGATCAGCATCGACAGCTGGGGCTGGGTGGCCGGTGCCGGGGTCGATTTCAAGCTGAGCGAGAAATGGGTCGCGGGCGCCGATGCGCTGTACCACGAGTTCGATGACGTGTCCCCGTCGGGCAGCGTCGACGGCATGACCTATCGTCTGCGGGTGTCCTATCGGTTCTAGGACCGGGGTCACGGTGGCGAGGGTGGCGCGTGGGCTTTCGCCCACCCTACGCCTTTTGCAGGGCCGTCAGGCCAGGTGGTCCACGACCTGAAGGTGCTGCGCCAGCCGGTCGACCTCTGACAGCAGGCGTTCCACCAGCCTGGGGTCGTTGGGCGCGGGGCTGACGCCGGCGGGGATTTCGCCTTGCGCCACGGCCTCGATCGCGAGGGAGACCGGGACCGAGACCAGCCGCGACATGGCGGTGCCTCGCGCATCGCCCCAGGCATCCATGACAAAGGTCTTGTGCCAGACGGTGTCGCCGCCGCGTTCGGCCTTGAGGTCGACGCAGAGCACGACGCGGTCGGGGTCGTCCTCGCCATAGGCGTTGTCGCGCCAGAACTGGTCGGACATTTCCTTGAGCCTTGCCTCGCCTTCGGGGCCTTCGAGTGTTTCGATTTCGGCGAAGACGTCGCCCCAGGCGTCGGACCAGCCGTTGAGGCGCAGCGTGCCGCGGACGAATTCCTTGACCCGCCACGCGGGCTCGAACCCGTAATCGTCGAGGAAGGGAAGGCTGTCGCGGTTGGGGTAGACCTCGAACGTCTCGGGCGTGGGCAGGGGCGCGGTGTAGGTGCCGAGCGCGTCCCAGGGGCGCTGGACGTTGAGTTCCGAGAAGTTGCGGATCGAGCGGGAGGGCGAGCGCAGGGCCTTGAGCACCCCGAGCGGCGACCAGCTGAACTTGTAGCGGAACGGGTTGGGGTTTTTCGGGATGCCGCCGCAATAGCTGAGGAAGGAAAGGTCGTTTTCCGGGTTGAAGGCGTGAGAGGCGCGGTAGTCGGCCATCAGGTGGTGGGCCATGAGGTGGTCGATGCCGGGGTCCAGCCCGATTTCGTTGACCACGGAAACGCCGCGCAGGAGCGCCTTGGCGTGCAGTTCGCGCATCTCGGGGGCGATGTAGGACGAGGACACGAAATGCGCGCCCTTGTTGATGCACATCTCGGCGATCGGCACGTGCCAGTCGCCGGGCAGCATGGACACCACGATGTCGCCCTCCTGAACCTCGGACGAGAGCATGTCGAAATCGAAGGCGCGGATGCGGTTCGTCAGGTCGCCGACGGCGGCCTCGGCCTTGTCCAGCGAGCGGTTCCAGACGGTGACGGAATGGCCCGTCTCGATCAGCCTGCGCAGGCCGGGCACCGCCGAAAGGCCGGTGCCACACCAGTGGATTGTCATGTTGGTGTCCCCTTCAAACGTGTGCGCGGAAGGTCCGTTCCGCGCGCGCCCATACTCCGGCGTCCAGTTTGTCCAGTGTTTTCAAGGATGGCAAGAGTTGGCTGGCATAGTCCTGCGAGGATTCCAGCGGCAGGAGCGAAGGCAGGTTGTCGATCGCCATGACGTCGAGCGGGGGGGCGTCGTGCACGCGGGTCACGGGCGCGTCCCAGGTGGTGGCCTGGGAGTAGACCGGCACGGGGTTGTAATCGCTGTCGGGGTCGCAGGCGACGTCGCCGATGACGGTCAGGCGGCGGGGGGCGGTCAGGGCCTCTGCCGGCACGAAGACGGGCGTGCCGGGGCGGGCGAAGATGCAGTTGAGAAAGAGGGTGTGGTCGAGGATCTCGGGGAAGGGGCCGCCATGGGCGGTCTCGTCCATGTCCCACCTGGTGGGGGTGACATCCATCGCGGTGCAGAGGTCGGCCGCGCCGGTGCCGACACGGCCCAGTGCGCCGATGACGATGGCGGAAGGGCGGTCTTGGCCGGTGGCGTCGAGCGCCTGCGCCAGGTCGGTCAGCAGCGCGTCCTTGTCCGGGTAGGCGGAGACGGGACCGCAGGTGTGGCCCTGTTGCTGGGCGGCCCAGGCGAAGAGGCTGACGGCGGCACCGGCATAGCCCGCCCAGTAGCCGAAGGCGGCGACGCGGCGGCCCTGTTCATCCACCAGGTATTCCAGGTCGTAGAGCGTGCCGCCTCCGGCCTTGAAGCGATCCAGCAGGCGGCGGCCGGAATGCTGGCCCTTGAAGGCGTGGCCGAACATGATGTGGCGGTGCGGCAGGGGCGTGCCGTCGTCGGGCAGTTCCTTGAGCCCGAAGATGATGGCGTCGCGGGGGGCGTCGGGCCATGAGTTCTGCGGCACGATGGTGGCGCCCGCCTCGGCATAGCGGTCGGTGGGGATGATGCGATCGGGGCTGTCCTCGACGCTGAGCTGCATGCCTTGCGCGATAAGGGCGGCGGCGCCCTCGGGGGTGAGGCCGGTGCGATCTTCGTTGTCGCGCTGTTCGGCGCGGAGCCAGAGGTGGGTCATGCGAAGTCTTTCGTCAGCAGGCCGTAGTCGCGGATCGCCGCCGCCGAGGGGCGGGCGGCCATCATGGCGCGGTGGGCCTTGATCCTGGGG
Organism: Roseovarius atlanticus; assembly: GCF_019802205.1. GTDB lineage: Bacteria > Pseudomonadota > Alphaproteobacteria > Rhodobacterales > Rhodobacteraceae > Roseovarius > Roseovarius atlanticus_A. Next base: position 510,113 of record NZ_JAHVHQ010000002.1, on the reverse strand, counting down.
AAGCGGTCCACGTCGACATTGTCGGTCTCGAGCCAGCAGCAGATGGCGAACAGCCACGGGTCGGCGATGGTCATCTGCTCGCCCATCACGAAGGGGGCGAAGGTGCAGGTGTCTTCGATAAACGTGCAGCTTTGGGCCATGGTTTGGGGCATCTTGGCCTTCATGTCGGCCAGTGCCGCGTCGCTGTCGGCCCAGCGGATGCCACGGGGGCCGTGGGCGTGGTTCACGTGCATGGTGGCGGCGAGGTAGTAGCAGATGCTGCGCATCTGCGCGGCCTGCCACGGGTCGGCGGGGACGAGGTGTTTCTCGGGCACGAGGCTGGCGATGTATTCGGCGATGGCGCCGGTTTCGGTCAGGATGCCCTGATCGGTGACCAGAGCGGGCACGCGGCCCTTGGGATTGATGGCGAGGTAGTCGGGTTTCGTCTGCCCGGCATTGGCGAAGTCGACGGCGACGGGCGTGTGATCGAGGCCCGATTCCCGGAGCAGCAAGCCGGTGGCGACGGCGATGGTGCCGGGGGCGTAGTAGAATTTCATGTGCGGGGATCCTTCAGACATAGGTGCGGGCATGGGCCCGGTCGGGGCGGTCGAGATGGGGAATGGCGTTGAAGCCCGCCACCATCAGCGTGTCGTGCACGTAGCTGAGGCGGTGCATCGAGGCATTGTTGATCTGCAGCATCACCCGGGCCATCGCCGTGTTGTCGAGGTCGAGCACGTGCCGGATGGCCATGCCGATGACCCCGCCCGAGGTGACCAGAAGGGTGCGGCCGGCGTCGGCGCATTGCTCGGTCAGGACCTCGGCGATGCGGGCGGCGAAGGCGTCGAAGCTTTCGGGGACGCCGGGCAGGTGGCCTTGGGTCCAGAGGGTGATGACCCTTGGCAGGTGGTGGGCGAATTCCGAAGGGTCGGTGGGCACCGGGATGGCATGGGCGTCGAAGGCGGACTGGGCAAGGGCGAAATAGCTGAGCTCGTTCAGGCGGGGATCCCGGGTGGTGACGGTGACGCCCATGTGGCGGGCGGTCTCGACCTGGCGTTGCAGCGTGCCGGTGAGGACGCGGTCGAAATGCGGGTTGGTGGCGGCCAGATGCTCGCCCAGCCAGCGGGCCTGGTCGGCGCCGAGGTCGGAGAGTTGGTCGTAGCTGTCTTCGTCGGTGGCGTGGCTGTTGGCCTGCCCGTGCCGCACAAGGATGAGTTCCGCCAAGGTGGGTGCTTTCGTCGTGTCAGATGCGGGCAACCTAGCGCCGGCGCGCGGGAGGGTGAAGGCGGTTGGGGCGGATTATTTCATTCCCGGTGGGATGAGGGCGCGCGTGGGTTTCACCCACCCTACGCGTGAAAGATGCGTCCGCGAGTGTTCTCGTCCGGAAAGGGCCGGCGCGGTTCTAGGCCGCGCCGGATGTCCTTGGTTCAGAGTTCGGGTTCGACCTCGGGCAGGGTGTTTTCGAACTCTTCGATCAGCCGTGCCGTGGCCTCCACCTCGCCCACGATGTTCATGGCTTCGAGGCGCAGGTCGCGGGCGATCACGCTGTAGCTTCGCAGGCGGTCGTGGCGGCCTACGCTGTACGTGACCACGAGCACGGCATCGCAATAGCCTGCGTTACTGGCGCGGTCGAGGAAGTTGCGAGCCTCTTGATACTCTTCGCGGGGGTTCTTTCCGATGCGTTTATGCGCAAGGGCGCTCTTGCCGCGATCGCAAAGGACGTTTTGAATCTTTCCGTCCTTGATCGGATACTCGAGGAGCTGGATCTTGGAAGCACCAAGGCCGCCCGCCCCTTGAACAAATGCATCCCGATTAATGGGTTCGCCGTATTTTGCGATGGCTGCCGCGACAAGGCTTTCCTCGGTCGGCATGTTCTTTTCGTTCGAGGAGCGGATGCTGCGTTCGACGCGATACACGACCTGGCCGGTGTGCCAGTGGGTCGGATAGACGACGACGCTTTCCTTCACGCCGGGTGTCTTGTTGTCGTAGAATCCGGTCGCCGCGAACTCCTGCCGCGTTCCGATCTTATTGGCGCCGGACCTGGCATACCATGTGCGGGTTTCGCGTTTGCCGCCGGGAAAGGCGGTGTCCACGGTGGTTTCGAAGTCGTAGCCGAGCGGAACGTCGTTGATGTCGAGATCCATGCCGGCAAAGGCGGAGAGATCCGAAGCGGCAGCTGCGGGTGGGGCCGATGGAGCGGCGTCAGCAGCTTCGGCTTCAACTTGCTGCGGATCGACCAGGGTGTCGGCCACTTTTTTCGCCGCGAACGGTCCGCACTTCTGGCTCGCGATCGTACCGGTGATCTGCGTTGCGCTGCCGCGCAGATCGCCCGTGAAGCCTACCATGCCCCACCCTTTGGGCTGATCCACCCATCTACGCGGGGTGGCGGTGATCTTGGAACCGTCCCGCGTGTAGTCCAATTCGTACTTTCCTACGGGTTCCGCGCTGTGGCGGCGCTTTTGATAGAAAGCGAATGTCGCTGTCTTGTTCGAGGCATCGAAGGTCAGGTCGACGTCTCGGATCGACCCGCAGCTGTAATGACCCTCCCACGTTCCAGTTTCATCGGCGGCAAATCCCGCGGTGGCGATTGCCATGAAAAAAGCGGTGGTGAGGTTTAACATACGCATACTCAATTGACCTTACTATCGTAACTGTCGGGGCAGGAGACCTTTAATTATGGTTGCATGTCAAGGCATTTACTGCGGTTTATTTGCCCCAACTGACATCGCCGAGGAAGATGTAGCCGGCGCCGTAGATCGTCTTGATCAGGCGGGGGTTCTTGGGGTCCTCGCGCAGCTTGGTGCGCAGGCGCGAGATGCGGACGTCCATGGCGCGGTCGAAGCTTTCGCCCGCCGCGCCGCCCAGGGCCTCCTGCATGGCCTGGCGCGAGATCAGGCGCTTGGGGCGGTCGAGGAAGAGGCGCAGCACCTCGCCTTCGGCATGGGAAAAGGGGGTTTCCTGCCCGGTGTCGTCTTCCAGCACGTAGCGGTCGAACCGCGCTGTCCAGGGGCCGAAGCGGGCGGTGTCGCCGGTCTGCGAGGCGGGCACGTCGCGGCGCAGGCGGGCGCGGATGCGGGCCACGACCTCGGCCGGATCGAAGGGCTTGATGATGTAGTCGTCGGCGCCCAGTTCCAGCCCGGTGACGCGGTCCTGCACCTCGGCCCGGCCGGAGATAATGATGACCCGCGCGCCCTGTTCAAGCGCCAGGCGATGCACCAGCGTCAGCCCGTCGCGGTCGGGCAGCGACAGGTCGACGAGGCAGATATCGGGCGAGGTGGTACGCAGCGCGGCCTCGAACTCGGTCGCGCGGGCGAAGGTGAGGGTGCGGAAGCCGGCCTCTTCCAGGGTCTGGGCCAGCATGGTGCGGATGGCGGGTTCGTCATCGAGGATGGTGACGAGGGGGCACGTGTCGGTCATGGCGTGGTCCCGCCTGCGAGCGCGGCGCGCAAGGCGCCGGGTTGGAACGGTTTGCGCAGCACCGGCGCGCGTTCAAGGGCCGCGGCGTGCAGCGGATCGGTGGGCGGCAGCGAGGTCATGAGCACCGCGGGCGGGTGCCGCGCCGGCAGGGCGTCGATCAGGTCGAGGCCGGTCGCCTCGCCTTCGAGGGTGATATCGCTGAGGATGGCGGTGATCTCTGGCAGGCCGTGCAGAAGCGCCTGCGCTTCGGTGGCGCTGGTGGCCTCGATCACCTGGTGGCCATCGGCGCGCAGCATGGCGCGGATGCTTTCGCGCAGGTCGGCGCTGTCCTCGACCAGAAGGACAAAGCCGGGGGTTTCGTCGGCGCTGGCCTCGCGCAGGGGCAGGCGCAGGGTGACCTGGCCGCCCGCGTCGGTGTTGTCGATCATGACGCGGCCCCCGGCGAGCTTGGTCATGTTGTAGACCATGGTGAGGCCCAGCCCCGAGCCCTCGCCGCCCTTGGTGGTGAAGAACGGGTCGAACGCGTGGCTGCGGACGTGATCGGAAAAGCCGGGGCCGGTGTCGGAGACCGTCACGTCGAGCCAGGTGTTCTGCACGGTGGTGACCTGAAGCTTGATGCGGCCCGGCCCCGCGATGGCGTCGCGGGCGTTGAGCAGGAGATTGATCAGCGAGTCCTGCAACATGCCGGGATCAAGCAGGCAGGTCCGGGGCGCGTCGGGGGGGCGGATATCGAGGGTGATCGCGTCGGGCAGGACGGAGCGGGCGAGCGGTTCGAGATCGTTCAGGAAAGCGGGCAGGTCGGTGGGCACGGGCGTATGTTCGCGCGGGCCGGTCATGTCGGCGATGCGGTCGAGCAGGGTGCCGCCGCGCCGCGCCGCGCCGAGGGTGGCGGCGATGAGGTCGGCGGCCTCTTCGGGCAGGGACATGGATTGCAGGCGGGACTGCATCCCGAGGATGATGGTCAGCAGGTTCGAGAAATCATGCGCCAGCCCCGACGTCAGCTGGGCGGCCATTTCGCGGCGTCGGTGCTGGCCGAGCGCGGCGCGGGTCTGGGCCTCTTCGGTGATGTCCATGGACAGGATGTAGACCCCGCCGGTGGCCGGATCGGGGGTGAGCGCGACCCGGATGCGCCGGGAACTGGCGGCGTGGGTGAACTCGAACACCGACGGCTCGCCGGCATAGGCGCGGTCGAGATGCGGGGCGATGATGGCGTTGGTCTCGTCCCCCAGCGCGTCGGCGGGGTGAAGGCCGACCGGGTCGGCGGTGCTGCCCGGCATGACGAGCGACAGGCGGCGGTTGGAATAGGTGTAGCGCCGGTCGGGGCCGACATGGGCGATATGGGCGGGCACCATCTCGGTCGTCAGGCGCATGCGGGCCTCGGCCTCGGACGCCTGGCGCTTGGCCTCTTCCAGCGCGATGATGGTGGATTCCAGTTGCCGGTTGGCCGCCGCGAGGTCGTCGGAATAGGTGACCAGCCGGTCGGACAGTTCCTCGGACCGGGCGGCGAGCAGCGCCTCCTGCTGCTTGGCGCGGGAGATGTCGGTGTAGACGGTGACCCAGCCGCCCTGGGGCAGGGGCGAGCCTTCGACGCTGATGGTGCGGCCGTTGGCGCGGGTGCGTTCCATGTAATGCGGCTCGAACGCGCGGGCGGTCTCGACCCGGTCGGCGACGAAACGGTCGAGGTCGGTCACCTCGCCATAGTCGCCGCGCTCGGCCAGAAAGCGGATGGTGTCTTCGAAATGGGCGCCGGGGGTGACCAGCCGGTCGGGCAGGTCGAACATCTCCTGGAAGCGGCGGTTGCAGACGGCGAGATCGAGATTGGCGTCGTAGATCGTCAGGGCCTGCTGGATGAGGTTGAGACCCGCCGTCGTCATCTGCGTGGTGTCGGGTCGGGTCATGCGGCGTGCCCCGATGCCCAGGCGAGGGCGGTGTCGAGCTGGTCGTCGCCCCAGAAGAGCTCTTCGCCCACGGTGAAGCTGGGCGCGCCGAAAATGCCGCGGCGCATGGCCTCTTCGGTGGTGTCGCGCAGGCGGTGCTTGTTGGCGTGCTCTTGCGCCTTTGCGATCAGGTCGGCCGGAAGGTTGGCCGCCGAAAGGCAGGCGGCGATGACGTCCGTATCGGCGATGTTCAGGCCTTCGGCGAACTGCATGAGATAGACGTTCTGGCAAAAGGCGATGCCCTGGGGGTGTTCGAGCGCCAGCTGCGCGGTGCGGGCGGCCAGCACGCTGTGCTGGGGCATGGTGTCGGAGCGTTTGAACGCCAGGCCGCGCGCGGCGCAGCGGCGCTCCATGTCGCGCCACATGTAATTGCCCTTGGCGGCGTAGATTTTGAACGGCGAGGTGTCCCAGCCCTGCGCGGCGAAGATCGGGCCGAGCAGGAAGGGGCGCCAGCGGACGGCCACGCCGGCCTGCATCGCGCGGGCGGGCAGGCGCATGACGCTGAGATAGGAGTAGGTCGAGGCGAATTCGAACCAGAAATCCATCCGTGGTGTCGTCATGGTGGCGATCCTCTTGCGAGAGGGGCAATCGACGGGGAAATGGCGGGTATGTCAAGGGTGGGGCTGCGTCGGGGCAGGAGATCCCGGATCGGGTCCGGGATGACGTGGGGCGGTGTGGCGCGCGGAATCAAGGGCCTGAAGGCCCGCCGCGCGATCGCCAGACCGCCCGGACGGGCTGGCGATTGGGGACGTTGGCGCTTCGAATTGAGGTAATTCGGATTTGGCATGGATAAAGTGCTGCGAATCACCGTCAGGTCGCCAGCCCGCGGTCTGGCGATCGCGCGGCTGACGTGGCGCCTGTTACAATTCGTAAGGATTGGGAAAAGATCAGGAAAAAGTTGACCGTCAGCGTCGGCTGCGCACTCTATGGTGGATCGAGACTCGCCGCCAGGGGAGTGGTCTGTTCGCGGGAGAGAGCGGACAAAGGGAGGACAAGACTTGGCACAGTCGTCGAGAGGCGCGGATGGGCTTGCGTCCATTCCGGCGCTTTTGCAGCGCAACGCCGCGCAGTTCAGCAACCGCCCCGCCTATCGGGAGAAGGAATACGGGATCTGGCAAAGCTGGACCTGGGCCGAGGCGGAGCAGGAGATCGAGGCGCTGGCCCTGGGGCTGTTGAAGCTTGGCGTCGACAAGGGCGATTTCATTGCCATCATCGGGCGCAACCGGCCCTATTTCTACTGGTCGATGGTCGCGGCGCAATCGGTGGGGGCGATCCCGGTGCCGGTCTACCAGGACAGTGCCAGCGACGAGATGGCCTATGTGCTGGACCATTGCGGCGCGCGGTTCGCCGTGGTCGAGGACCAGGAACAGGTCGACAAGATCATCGACATCCAGGACGACCTGCACCAGTTCGAGCACATGATATACGTGGATCCGCGCGGCCTGCGGAAATACGATCATGGCAAGCTGCACCAGTTCAGCGATGTGCAGGCGCAGGGGCGTGCGGCGAAGGACACGCTGATGTCCGAGCTCAAGGCGCGGCGGGAGGCCCTGGATTACGACAGCACCTGCGTGATGCTCTATACCTCGGGCACGACGGGCAAGCCGAAGGGCGTGGTGCTGTCGAACCGCAACATCATCGAGGCGTCGAAATCGTCGTCGGAATTCGATCACCTGACGCGGAACGAGGAAGTGCTGGCTTATCTGCCGATGGCATGGGTGGGGGATTTCATCTTTTCCATCGGGCAGGCCTATTGGTGCGGGTTCTGCGTGAACTGCCCCGAGAGCCCGGACACGATGCAGGTGAACCTGCGCGAGATCGGGCCGACTTATTACTTTGCCCCGCCGCGCGTGTTCGAGGGGCAGCTGACCAACGTGATGATCCGGATGGAGGATGCCAGCCGGATGAAGCAATGGCTGTTCCATACCTTCATGGCGCATGCGCGGAAGGTGGGACCGGCGATTTTGGACGGCAAGAGCGTCAGTGGCTGGGACCGGCTGAAATACAAGCTTGGCGGGCTGCTGGTGTACGGCCCGTTGAAGGACACGCTGGGGTTCGGGCGCGTGCGCGTGGGCTATACCGCCGGGGAGGCGATCGGGCCGGAGATTTTTGATTTCTATCGTAGCCTGGGGATCAACCTGAAGCAGCTTTACGGGCAGACCGAGGCGTCGGTGTTCATCACGCTGCAACCCGATGGCGAGGTTTACAGCGATACGGTGGGCGTGGCAGCACCCGGCGTGGAGTTGCGCATCGCCGAGAGCGGCGAGGTCTACTATCGCGGCGATGGCGTGTTCGAGGAATACTACAAGAACGCCGAGAGCACGGCGAGCACCAAGGATGCCGAGGGCTGGGTCGCGACGGGCGATGCCGGGTTCATCGACGAGGCGACCGGACATCTGAAGATCATCGACCGGGCCAAGGATGTGGGCAAGATGGCCGATGGCAGCCTGTTCGCGCCGAAATACGTGGAAAACAAGCTGAAATTCTATCCCAACATCCTGGAGGCCGTGGTGTTCGGCAACGGGCGGGAGGAGTGCACGGCCTTTATCAACATCGACCTGAATGCCGTGGGCAACTGGGCCGAGCGGAACAATATCGGCTATGCCTCCTACCAGGAGCTTGCCGGGCATCCGCGCGTGCTGGAGACGGTGAAAGAGCACGTGGAGGAGGTGAACCGGAGCCTGGCCGACGACCCGATGCTGGCGCATTGCCAGGTGCACCGCTTCCTGGTGCTGCACAAGGAGCTGGATGCGGATGACGGCGAGATGACCCGGACGCGGAAGGTGCGGCGGGGGGTGATCTCGGAGAAGTTCGAGGAGTTGCTGGGGGCGCTTTACGACGGCTCAGAGGAGAAGTTCACCACGACGGAAGTCACCTATGAGGATGGGCGCAAGGGCAGCATCTCGGCCACGCTGAAGATCGTGGAGGCCGAGGTGGTGCGGGTGGCGCAGGAGAAGGTGGCGGCGGAATGACGGGACGACGCTCAGCTGCGCTTTCGCCCCGCCCGCCATCCCGTTTCGCGTTGGGAGAGTTTTGATGTTGGATCAAACCGAAGGATTCACCACCGAGGATGGCCGCAAGATCGGCGGCGTGGTGATGGAGATGAAGAACATCACGCTGCGCTTTGGCGGGGTGGTGGCGATCCAGGATATCTCTTTCGACGTGCGCGAGGGCGAGATCCGGGCGATCATCGGGCCGAACGGGGCGGGCAAGTCCTCGATGCTGAATGTGATTTCCGGCTTCTACAATCCGCAGGAGGGCGAGGTCTGGTACAAGGGCGAAAAGCGCCCGCAGATGAAGCCCTATCAGGTGGCGCAGCAGGGGATCGCGCGGACGTTCCAGAACATCGCCCTGTTCGAGGGGATGAGCGTGCTGGACAACGTGATGACGGGGCGCATCCGGCAGATGACATCGGGGATGTTCGCGCAGTCGCTCTGGAAGGGCAAGGCCGAGCGCGAGGAGGTCGAGAACCGGGCCTTCGTGGAGCGGATCATCGACTTTCTGGAAATCCAGCACATCCGCAAGACGCCGGTGGGGCGGCTGCCTTATGGCCTGAAGAAACGCGTGGAGCTGGCGCGGGCGCTGGCGGCGGAGCCGTCGATCCTGCTGCTCGACGAGCCGATGGCGGGGATGAATGTCGAGGAGAAGGAGGACATGAGCCGCTTTGTCCTCGACGTGAATGACGAGTTTGGGACCACGATTGTTCTGATCGAGCATGACATGGGGGTGGTGATGGACCTCAGCGACCGTGTCGTGGTGATGGATTACGGCAAGAAGATCGGGGATGGCACGCCGGACGAGGTGCGCAGCAACCAGGCGGTGATCGATGCTTACCTGGGGGTGGCGCATGATTGAGGCGGATCGGTCTGCGTGGGGGTGCACCCACCAAAGATGGGTTTTCACCCATCCTACGGGGCGCATGGTCGATGTCCGGCGGTCCGCCGTCCCGGCCTTGAGCCGGGACCTCGGTGGCCGGGAGGCCCCGGATCAGGTCCGGGGCGGGAATGCGAAGGAGGTTCGTGATGCCTGATCAGCTGATTTTCGGGATGGAAGTGTTCCTGAACGGCCTGATGGCCGGGGTGCTTTATGCGCTGGTCGCGCTGGGCTTCGTGCTGATCTACAAGGCCAGCGGCATCTTCAACTATGCGCAAGGGGTCATGGCGCTCTTCGCGGCGCTGACGCTGGTGGGGATCATGGAAGGGCAGGTGCCATTCAGCCACCTGATCAACGCTATCTTCGGCACGGAAATCCACCATTTCGGCTGGCACGTGCCGGCGCTGGCGGCGATCCTGCTGACGATGGTGGTGATGGTGGCGCTGGCCTGGGTGGTGAATGTGCTGATCTTCAAGCACCTGGTGAACCAGGAGCCGATCATCTTGTTCATGGCGACCATCGGGCTTGCCTATTTCCTCGAAGGGTTCGGGGACATGATGTGGGGGTCGGACATCAAGACGATGGATGTGGGCCTGCCGCAGGGGATCAACGAGGTGATCGACACGACCACGGCGGGGTGGTTCGGATACGGTTTTTTCATCGACAACCTGGATATCGTGGCGACGGTGATTGCCGCCGCGCTGGTGTTCACGCTGATCGTGTTCGCGCAATACACCAAGCAGGGGCGCGCGATGCGGGCGGTGGCGGATGACCACCAGGCGGCGCTGTCGGTGGGCATTTCGCTGAACTTCATCTGGGTGATGGTGTGGTCGCTGGCGGGTTTCGTCGCACTTGTGGCGGGGATCATGTGGGGCACGAAATCGGGCGTGCAGTTCTCGCTGAGCCTGATCGCATTGAAGGCGCTGCCGGTGCTGATGCTGGGCGGCTTCACCTCGATCCCCGGGGCCATCGTGGGCGGGCTGGTGATCGGGGTGGGCGAGAAGCTCTTCGAGTTCGCCATCGGCGCGCCCTACCTCGGCGGGGCGACGGAGATCTGGTTTGCCTATGTGCTGGCGCTGATCTTCCTGGTGTTCCGGCCGCAGGGCCTGTTCGGCGAGAAGATCATCGAGAGGGTATGAGCGGTGCGCCTTGAGCAGAGCATAGACTGCCCGGATTGCGGCACGCCCATCGCGATAGAGACGCGGGCGCTGATGGAGGGGGCGGCCTTTGCCTGCGGCAGTTGCGGCGCGGAAATCTCGATGGCCCGGCGGGCCGGGGAAAGCTGGGGCGCGGCGCAGGCGAAGTTCGCGGCGCTGAAGGCGAATATGCTGAAGGACGGGGAGGGCGGGGCATGACCCACAAGGCGCGTATCAGCGTGGTCTGCATTGATTGCCAGACCGACGACCTGTCGGAGGCCACGGCGTTCTGGTCGGCGGCGCTGGGCAAGGACGCAAAGATCGACGAGCGCGGGAAATACACCGAGTTCGACGGGCATCGCGGGCACCCGAAGGTGCTGTTGCAGGCGGTGGATCACGCGCCGCGCGTGCATCTGGATATCGAGACCGACGACCAGGAAGCGGAGTGCGCGCGACTGACGGCGCTGGGCGCGCGGGAGGTCGACCGGCTGCGCGGCTGGATCGTGATGGAGGCGCCGACCGGGCACAGGTTCTGCTTGGTGGGGCCGCAGGGCGACGACTGGCCCGGCGACGCGGCCACGTTCGAGGGAGAGACCGGGACATGAGACAGATGATCGCGATTCTGAACGTTGTCGCGTGGTCGGGGTTCTGGGCCTTCGGGTACCTGGCGCTGACCTCGGGCGTGGGGTCGGCCGGGCAGATGGTGGTGGCGGCGGTCCTGGCGGCGCTGGGCGGCGGCGCGGGGATGCTGGCCTGGCTCTGGCTGGTGCGGCACGCGGAGGAGACGGGCTATGCCCGGCCCGCGAACCGGGTGATGACGCGGGAGGATGACGATGCGGAACCTGTTTGAGAGGCCCCGCGCGGGCGACCGCGTGTCCCTGCGGGCCACGGCACCCGCCCGCCCGGGACCTTCGATGGGCGCATGTGACTCTGGTGGAGGAGAGATCTGATGTTTTATCGTGAGGCGGGCGATTTCAAGACGTCCTACGTGGCGGACAGCCAGACCTTTCCGATCAAGTTCGACAGGTATCGCTATTACGCGGTGTTGCTTGTGGCGTTTGCCGTCGTGCCCTTCGTGATCAACGATTACTGGGTCAACGCGGTCTTCCTGCCGTTCCTGATCTATTCGATTGCGGCGATCGGGCTGAACATCCTGGTGGGCTATTGCGGGCAGGTGAGCCTGGGCACCGGGGGGTTCATGGCCGTGGGGGCCTATGCCTGTTACAAGCTGATGACCGGGTTTCCCGAGGTGAGCATATTTATCCACGTGATCCTCTCGGGCGGGATCACGGCGGGGGTCTGCGTGCTCTTCGGGCTGCCGAGCTTGCGGATCAAGGGGTTCTACCTGGCGGTGGCGACGCTGGCGGCGCAGTTTTTCCTCGTGTGGCTCTTCAACCGGGTGGGGTGGTTCTACAACTACTCGGCCTCGGGGCAGATCAATGCGCCGGAGCGCACGGTTCTGGGCGTGCCGATCACCGGGGCCGAGACCGCGCCCTGGGCCGCGTATCTTTTCTGCCTGGTGTTCACAGTGGTTTGCGCGCTGGTGGCGCGGAACCTGACGCGGGGGATGCAGGGGCGGCAGTGGATGGCGATCCGCGACATGGACATCGCGGCCGAGATCATAGGGGTCAATCCGCTGAAGGCCAAGCTGAGCGCCTTTGCCGTGTCGGGCTTTTTCGTGGGTATTGCCGGCGCGCTGTTCTTTGCCGTCTACCTGGGCGCCGTGGAAGTGGGCGAGGTTTTCGGCATCAACAAGTCGTTCCTGGTGCTGTTCATGGTGATCATCGGGGGGCTGGGGTCGATCTTCGGCAGCTTTGCCGGGGCGGCGTTTCTGGTGCTGTTGCCGGTTCTGCTGAAGAACGTGCTGGTGGGCGGTTTGGGCTGGCCCACCGACCTGGCGGCGCATTTCGAGTTCATCATCGTGGGCGGGCTGATCGTGATCTTCCTGGTGGCCGAGCCGCACGGGCTGGCGCAGCTGTGGCGGGTGGCCAAGGAGAAACTGAGACTATGGCCGTTTCCGCATTAGGGGGCGGCGTGGCGGGATGAAATCCCGCCCTACGGGTTGGGCGCTCGCGCCCATGACAAGACATCGGACATACCAAGGGAGGAACAAACCGATGAAACAAAGACTGCTGACAGCGATTGCGGCTGTGGCGATGGTGGCGAGCCCCGCGCTTGCGGAGCTGACCATTGTCGATACCAGCTATCGCACCGGGCCTTATGCGGCGAACGGCATTCCGTTCTCGGATGGCTACCAGGATTATTTCACCCTGCTGAACGAGCGTGACGGCGGCATCGGCGGCGAGAAGATCAACCTGATCGAATGCGAGACCGGGTACAACACCGAGAAGGGCGTGGAGTGCTACGAGGCCACCAAGGGCGAAGGCGCGCTGGTGTATCAGCCGCTGTCGACAGGCATCACCTATCAGCTGATCCCGAAGGCGACGGCCGATGGCATCCCGCTTCACACGATGGGCTATGGCCGCACCAGCGCCAAGGCCGGCGAGGTGTTCAAGTGGGTGTTCAACTATCCCGCCAACTACTGGGACGGCGCAAGCCTCGCGATCACGCACCTGGCGGAGCAGAACGGGGGCGACCTGAGCGGCAAGAAGGTGGCGCTGGTCTATCACAACTCGGCCTATGGCAAGGAGCCGATCCGCACGCTGGAGAAGCTGGCCGAGAAGCATGGCTACGAGCTGATGCTGCTGCCGGTGGATCACCCGGGCCAGGAGCAGAAATCGCAGTGGTTGCAGGTGCGCCAGCAGCGCCCGGATTACGTGATCATGTGGGGCTGGGGCGTGATGAACCAGGTCGCGATCCAGGAAGCCGTGAACATCCGGTTCCCGATGGAGAACTTCATCGGCATCTGGTGGTCCGGCTCGGAGAATGACGTGAAATCCGCGGGCGCCGGGGCCGACGGGTACAAGGCACTGACCTTCCACAACCTCGGCTCCGATTACCCGGTCTATGACGACATCCAGCAATATGTCGTGGATACCGGCAATGCCGCCGGTGCGGGCGACCAGATCGGCTCGGTTCTCTATAACCGGGGGATGTATGCCGCGATGCTGGCCGCCGAGGCGATCAAGACCGCGCAGGAAATGCACGGTGTGACCGCCATCGACGCGGCCCAGATGCGCGACGGGATGGAGAACCTGGAAATGACCGAAGAGAAGATGGCCGCACTTGGCCTTCCGAATTTCGGCCCCGAGTTCAAGGTGTCTTGCGAGAACCATGGCGGCAACGGCTTTGGCGCCGTGTCGCAATGGAATGCGGAGGCCGGCGCGTTCGACCTGATCACCGAGTACTACCAGTCGGACACGGAGGTCATCCAGCCGCTGGTGGAAGAGGATTCGGCGGCGTTCGCGGAAGAGAACGGGATCGAGCCGGGTTGCTGATCTGATCTTTCCCCGGCCGCTGCGCGAGGTGGCGGCCGGGGGATTTCGAGTATTTTTGACAAGAAAAAGCGCGGGTCGCATGCGGGATCCGGCGCGATGGAGACCGAAGCATGGCCGAGGCTGCTGTCCAGACCGAAGAGAACCTGCTTGAGGTGAACAATATCGAGGTGATCTACAACCACGTGATCCTCGTGCTGAAGGGCGTGAGCCTGAGCGTGCCGAAGGGCGGGATCACCGCGCTTCTGGGCGGCAACGGGGCGGGCAAGACCACCACGCTGAAGGCGGTTTCCAACCTGCTGAAATCCGAGCGGGGCGAGGTGACCAAGGGCAACATCCGGTACCGCGGCGAGCGGGTGCAGGATCTTGTGCCGTCGGAGCTGGTGAAGAAGGGCGTGATCCAGGTGATGGAGGGGCGCCATTGCTTCGAGCACCTGACGGTGGAGGAGAACCTGTTGACGGGGGCCTATACGCGCGGGTCGAGCAAGGGCGAGATCGAGAAGGATCTGGACCTTGTCTACGAGTATTTTCCGCGCCTGAAGGAGCGGCGGAAGAGCCAGGCGGGCTACACCTCGGGCGGGGAGCAGCAGATGTGCGCGATCGGGCGGGCGCTGATGTCGCGGCCCGAGACGATCCTGCTGGACGAGCCCTCGATGGGGCTGGCGCCGCAGCTGGTGGAGCAGATTTTCGGAATCGTGAAGTCGCTGAACGAGGAGGAGGGCTATACCTTCCTGCTGGCCGAGCAGAACACGAACGTGGCGCTGCGGTTCGCGCAGTACGGGTACATCCTCGAGAGTGGGCGCGTGGTGATGGACGGGCCGGCGAAGGAGTTGCGCGAGAACCCGGATGTGAAGGAATTCTACCTGGGCATGTCGGACGAGGGGCGCAAATCGTTCCGCGACGTGCGCAGCTATCGCCGCCGCAAGCGGTGGCTGAGCTGATGGACAGGGTCGCAATGGCCGATGAGGGCCGGTGGAGAGCAACGAGATGAGCCAGTTTTACGACGATCTTGAGACGCGGAGTCCCGATGCGCGGGCGGCGGCCATATCCGAAGCGCTGGGTGCGCAGATCGAACGGGCAAAGGGCTTGCCGGGATATGGCGACACGCTGCGCGGGGCCGCGCCGGGAGATATCAAGAGCGTGGCCGACCTGGCCGGTTTGCCGGTGCTGCGCAAGGCGGACCTGGGCGCGGCGCAGAAGGCCGCGCCGCCCTTTGGCGGGCTGACGGCGGCGCCGGCCTCAAGCTTTGCGCATGTGTTCCAGAGTCCCGGGCCGATCTACGAGCCGGGCGGGGCCGGGGGCGACTGGTGGCGGATGGGGCGGTTCCTGCATGCCTGCGGAGTGGGCGCGGGGGATATCGTGCAGAACTGTTTCGGCTATCACCTGACGCCGGCGGGCATGATGTTCGAGAACGGCGCGCGGGCCGTGAGGGCCACGGTGCTGCCCGCCGGGACGGGGCAGACCGAGCTGCAGGTAAGGGCCGCGCATGACACCGGGACCACGGCCTATGCCGGGACGCCGGATTACCTGAAGGTGATCCTGGACAAGGCGGACGAGATGGGGCTGCGCCTGAGCATCACCAAGGCTGCCGTGGGAGGCGGGGCGCTCTTTCCGTCGCTGCGGCAGGAATATGCGGACCGGGGGATTCAGTGCCTGCAATGCTATGCCACCGCCGATCTGGGCAACATCGCCTATGAAAGCGCGGCGCAGGAGGGGATGATCGTCGACGAGGGCGTGATCGTCGAGATCGTGACGCCCGGCACAGGTGATCCGGTAAAGCCCGGCGAGGTGGGCGAGGTGGTGGTGACCACGCTGAACCCGGATTATCCGCTGATCCGTTTCGCCACGGGCGATTTGAGCGCCGTCATGGAGGGGGAAAGCCCCTGCGGACGCACCAACATGCGGATCAAGGGCTGGATGGGGCGCGCCGACCAGACCACCAAGATCAAGGGCATGTTCGTGCGGCCCGAGCAGGTGGCCGCGCTGGTGGCCAAGCATGCCGAGATCGCGCGCGCCCGGGTGGTGGCCAGCCGCGAGGGCGAGATGGACGTGATGACCGTGCAGATCGAGGCCGAGGGCGGCGCGCCCGAGGCCTATGCGGCGACGGTTTCGGACGTGCTGAAGCTGAAGGGCCGGATCGAGGTGGTGGCCAAGGGGAGCCTGCCCAACGATGGCAAGGTGATCGAGGATTTGCGCAGCTACGAGTGAGGGGGGCGCGGAAGAGATGGAGCGCGGCGCCGATGTTGCGCGTGCGGCGAATGGTGGCGCTGCCTCCTTGCAAGACACTGGTATCGCGCACCCAGCCGGTTAACAGCCGCGCAGCGGCCCGGCCATCGTCAGCCCCTCCCTTGGGCTGGCGATTTGGCCGAGGCTGGGCACGACGATCCTTCGGAGGATGTATTCGGCAGGCATAAAGTGCTTCATAGTTGCCGTCGCATCGCCATCCCAGGGGCTGACGATGGCCTCCGTTGGGAACGGTGGCTTCGGCCGCACAACCGACCTACGAAGCTCATGTCCACTTGGCATCAGTCCATGATGAAATCCGCGCCGCCGGTCTTTACATTCTGATCAAATTCCGGGCAGTTATTCCCTATGAATGCGCATCTCAAGGGGCTGCTGCTGACCACGCTGGGCGTGTTGTTCGTGGTGCCCGACTCCCTTTTCGTGCGGCTGATCGAGGCGGAGCCGCTGGTCGTGGCCTTCTGGCGCGGGATCACCGCCGGGGTGTTCATCCTGGTGGGCGTGCTGGCCTTCATGCCGCGCGGGTCGATCCGGGCGTCGCTGAGCACGGGCTGGCCGGGGGTGATCTATATCGTGCTGATGGGCTCGACCGCGCCGGGTTTCGTGCTGGCGGTGACGCAGACCAGCGTGGCGAACGTGGTGTTCATCTTTGCCTCGATGCCGGTCTTCGCCGCCCTTTTCGGCAAGGTATTCCTGGGCGAGGGGATCAGCCGGCGCATGGTGCTGACCATGCTGGGCGTCTTTGCGGGGCTGGCGATCATCGCCTATGGCTCGGGCGAGAACGAGATCGCCAGCTGGAAGGGCGACATCTGGGCGGTGATCGTCTGCGCCTCTTACGCCGGTGCGCTGACGGCGGTGCGGCAGTTGAAGGATGTCTCGATGATCCCGGCCATCCCGGTGGCCTATATCGGGGCCGGGCTGGTGGTGCTGCCCTTCGTGTCGCCGATGGTGCCGGTGGCGGCGCAGTGGCACCTGTTCGCGCTGCACGGGGCGTTCATCGCGGTCGCCACATGCTTTCTGACGCTGGGACCGCGCTATATCAGCTCGGCGGAGGTGTCTTTGCTGATCCTGCTGGAATCGGTATTGGCGCCGCTGCTGGTCTGGGCCGTGGTGGGCGAGGACCCGGGGCGTTGGGCCATCGTCGGCGGTGCGGTGGTGATCGGGGCGCTCGTGGTGTCGAACATGGTGGCGCTCAGGCGGCGGCGATGAGCGGTGACGGTCAGCCGACGCCCGTGGCAGGGGTCGATGTGTTTCGCAAGCGCGACCGTGACCGGCTTTACGCGTTGCGGCGCGAACTGACGGTGCAGGAGCAGAGCATGCAGGCGGGCGCGGTGGCGGCCGCGCTGGACCGGGTGCTGGAGGACATGCAGGGCAGGACCGTGGCCGCGTACTGGCCGATCCGCGGTGAACTTGACCTGCGTCCGTGGCTGACCCGACTGCGCGAGGCCGGCGGCCGCCTGGCCTTGCCGGTGGTGGTGGCGAAAGGCCGGCCCCTCGTGTTTCGCGCGTGGGAGCCGGGCGCGAGGATGACGCGCGGCCTGTGGAACATCCCGGTTCCGGCAGACGCGGCGGAGGTCGTGCCCGATCTCGTCATCGCGCCGCTGCTGGGGGTCGATGACGCGTGTTACCGGCTGGGCAACGGGGGCGGCTATTACGACATGACGCTTGCGGCGCTGACGCCGCGCCCGCGCGTGATCGGCGTGGGGCATGATTTCTGCCCGGTGCAGACGATCTTTCCGCAGCCCTGGGACGTGCCGATGGATGACGTGATCCTGGGCGACGGGTCGCATGTGCGCCGCGTGGTGTGACACCTGAACGCGCCGCCCTGCTGCTTTTTCTTGCCGAAAATACTCGAAATCCGCCGCGTGCGGCCCCGTGCCGTCAGAAGTCCACCGTCACGCCCGGCAGGTGCAGGGCCTTGACGAGGTCGCGCAGTTCCTGGCGCGCGGCGACGTTGGAGATGTTGAGGCCCTTGACGCCGATATCCTTGAGGTCCAGCAGGGTGAGGCCGCGCGGAAAGAGCTCCCGGAAGATGACCCGTTCGTTGAAGCCCGGCGCGGTGCGGAAGCCGATGCGCTTGGCGAGGTTTTCCAGCGCCGCGCCCATCTTTTCCTTGTTCACCATCTGCTGTGCGCCGAGGCGGTTGCGCACCACGATCCAGTCTATCGGTTTCAGCCCGGCCTGCGCCCGCAGCTGCCGCGCGTTCCAGACCATCTCGGAATAGACGGACGGCCCCAGGATCTTGAGTCCGTCGGTGTCGACATGCGCCAGGAGGTCGAAATCGACGAAGCTGTCGTTGAGGGGCGTGACCAGCGTGTCGGCCAGCGAATGGGCCACCTGGCTGAGCCGCGTGTGCGAGCCGGGGCAGTCGATCACGATGAAGTCGCTGTCGGGTTCCAGCTCGGCCACCGCCGCAGACAGGCGGCGGTCATAGACGTTCTCGCCGGGCTTCAGCTTGTCGGGGTCGACCTCGGGCAGGTCGTGGTAGTGCGGGCCGGGCAGGTCGAGCCCTTCCTTGGCCAGGTAGGCCGTCCGGTTGTGGGCGTAGCGGCCGAATGTCTTTTGCCGCAGGTCGAGGTCGAGCGCGCTGACGTTGTGGCCCATCCGGGCGAGCGCGGTCGCGACATGCATCGAGACGGTGGATTTGCCCGCCCCGCCCTTTTCGTTTCCGACGACGATGATATGTGCCATGCCCCTTGCCCTTTTGCCCCGCTTTTGACCCGGCGAATTGCCTTGCAGGTTTGGACGCCACTTTATGGTGTATGACGGCCCGGTTGAAGCCGGTTCGACACGATCTCGTGGAAATATTGCATTTGCGCCATGCCGGGGGTGCAAACGAAAAACGCCGCCCCGGGACGGAGCGGCGTTTCGAGGGTGCTGGCGCGGCGGCTTTAGAAGCCGAGGCCCGCGTACTTGTTCTTGAACTTCGACACGCGGCCGCCGGAGTCCATCAGGCGGGTGCCGCCGCCGGTCCAGGCGGGGTGCACGGAGGGGTCGACGTCGAGCGACAGGGTGTCGCCTTCGCTGCCCCAGGTCGAGCGCATCTGGACGATGGTTCCGTCGGTCATCTTCACGTCGATGAAGTGGTAATCGGGGTGCAGATCTTTTTTCATGCTATCCGCTCCTTACGCGTTTGCGCCCGACTTGGGCTTGTAGTTGGAAACCTCTGCGATCCGGGCCGACTTGCCGCGGCGCTGGCGCAGGTAATACAGCTTGGCGCGGCGGACGCGGCCACGGCGCACGACTTCGATGCTGTCGATGTTGGTCGAGTAGAGCGGGAACACCCGTTCCACGCCTTCACCGAAGGAAATCTTGCGTACGGTGAACGAGCCAGCGATGCCTTCGCCGTTCTTGCGGCTGATGCAGACGCCTTCGAACATCTGCACACGGCTGCGGGTGCCCTCGGTCACCTTGAAGCCGACGCGCACGGTGTCGCCGGCCTTGAAATCGGGGATGGTTTTCCCCAGTTCGGCGATTTGTTCCGCCTCGATTTCAGCGATCAGGTCCATCTGATCCACTCCTTACGTTGCTTGCGGTTGTCCCGCAAAGGTGATGCGCGGCCTTGAGAGCTCCTGGTCTTCTATCGGGTCCACTGGGAAGTGCCCGCCGGAGGTCAGGTCGTCATGTCTTTTGTCTCTGCGCTGCGTGCCGGGCGGGGGGGTGCCGAAGAAAGCAGGCCCTTCATGCCAAACAAACAGGTCCGGACGACTCGGTCGAGCCCCGGACGGGCGGTGTATAGGGGGAAATGGAGTGTCGATCAAGAGCAGTGTTGAGCGCGGGGCGGACCGTTTTCTACGCAGAAAACGGGATAGAAAATACGTATTTTCTATCGCGATACGCGGAGCGTCATCCCGGACGTGATCCGGGATCTCTTGAGCAGGAGATCCTCGGGTCAAGCCCGAGGATGACGAGGCGTTCAATCCGTGCCGTCGGACCCTTGCGCCGCCCACAGATCCGGCCGCCTGTCCCGCGTCAGTTTCTCGGACATGGCGCGCCGCCACTTGGCGATTTCGCCGTGGTGGCCGGACATCAGCACGTCGGGGATCTTGCGCCCCTGCCATTCGGCGGGGCGAGTGTACTGGGGGTGTTCCAGCAGACCGTCGGAGAAGCTTTCTTCCTCTGTCGAGCTTTCGTTGCCCAGGACACCGGGCAGGAGCCGCACCGTGGCGTCGATCATGGCCTGGGCGGCGAGGTCGCCGCCGGTGAGGACGAAATCGCCCAGCGAGACTTCCTCTATGTCGTAATGCTCGATCACGCGCTGGTCGAGGCCTTCGAAGCGGCCGCAGATCATCGTCACACCGGGGCGGGTGGCCCAGTGGCGGGCCATGGCTTGGGTGAAGGGCGTGCCGCGCGGGCTGAGATAGACCAGTGGCGCGCCTTTGGGCGCACGCGGCAGGGCGTGGTCGAGGGCGCGGCCCATCACGTCGGCCCGCAGGACCATGCCGGCACCGCCACCGGCGGGGGTGTCGTCGACGTTGCGGTGCTTGCCTTCGCCGAAACCACGCAGGTCGATCGTGTCGAGTTGCCACAGGCCGTCCTTCAGCGCCTTGCCGGTCAGGCTGTGGCCCAGGATGCCGGGAAACGCGTCGGGCAAGAGGGTGATGACCTGTGCCGACCACGCCCGGGCGAGGCGTTCGGGGCCGTCCATCAGGCTGCGCGGTTTCAGCGATGCGGTGATCGACTTGCGACCGTGGGATTTCGAGGCTTTGTCGGACATGGGGCTATGTGCGGTGCAAACCCTGGCCGCGTCAAGCGGGCGTGGCGCGGGTCTGGCGCGTGGCGCCGGCGGCGCGGTAGCGTTTGAGCACGGCGCGCTTGGCCTCGGCCAGGTCCGTGTCGGACAGGGCGGATCGGTTGAGCGCCAGGAGTTCCTCGGCGGCGCCATCGGGCTGCACGTTGTGGGCGGGCAGGGGCGGGAGGCCGTCGCGGGGCACCTCGAGATGATCGAGGGCAAGGCCCAGGGGACCGAGAGGGTCGGCGCCGGTCTCTTCGATGGGCGCGTCGAGAACGGTGGCGCGGTGGCGGATGCGCGCGTCGACGCTGTCGACGATCGTGGCGAGATCGGCGGCGCCGGAGAGGTGGGCGCGGTAGGTCTCGAACTCCTCGGTCAGGCGCAGGGCGCGCAGGTTCTGCCACCAGACGCTGCGCTGCCAGTCGCGGGGCGCGCGGGTGGTGAAGAGCACGCCGAGCGCCGCGTCGGGGCCGAAATGGGCCGCCAGAACGGCGGTGGCGACGTTCATCAGCGGGGCCGCCGCGGCATAGGTCGTGACGCCGTGGTTGCCGGGGATATAGCCGCAAAGGTCCTCGGAGGTGATCATCAGGGCGCGCGGGTCGCTCGCGTCGATGCGCCGGATGGCGGCGGTGAACGTGTCGGCAAAACGGTTCAGATCGGCATGGTCGCCATAGGCCGAAAAGCGTTTGGCCATGCGGGTGGCGTCGATGAGGTCCTGGGTGAAGATCAGCCGCAGATGCGGGCGCAGGGTGCGCTGCAGGTCCGCCGCGCCGCGTTGCAGGGAAGAGGTGCCGGTCTTGTGAAACCCCGGATGCAGCAGGATGCGCGGCATGGTCAGAACAGGCCCTCGGGCGGGTCTGCGATGATGCGACCCGAGGCGAGATCGACGGTGGGCACGGCCTCGAGCGTGAAGGGCAGAAGGACGGTGGACTTGAGCCCCGGCCCGTGGATTTCGAGGATGTCCGAGGCGCCGTGGTTCTGGACCGACTTCACCCGGCCCAGGAGGGTGCCGCCGGTGTCGTACACGTCCAGCCCGATGAGGTCGGCGTGGTAGTATTCGTCGTCGGGCAGGGCGGGCAGGCGGTCACGCTCGACGAAGAGACGCAGGCCGCGCAGGGCGTCGGCCTGTTCCTTGGTGGCGACGCCGGAGAGCCGCGCGATGAGCGCGCCCTTGGTGGCCTGGCCGGTGAGGGTGATCGTGTAGCTTTGGGTGCCGTCCTCGGAGGTGACGGGGCCGTAGGTGGCGATATCCTCGGGCGTAGCGGTGAAGGATTTCAGCCGCAGCTCGCCCCGGACGCCGAACGCGCCGGCGACGGCGCCTATGCAGATAAGGTCGGTCATCTAGATATTATCTTGTTTCGGGGCTGCCGTGTCATGGCGGGTGATGTATCGCAATCACAGGGGGGTGCCTACGGGAAATCCGTTCCTTTTTCACGGTTAACGATCTGTTAACGGATAAAGCGCAGTTTGGCGCAAAATCTTGAGGGGGGACATATGCGGTTCTTGTTGCTGGTTCTGGTCTTGTCGGGGTTTATGCCAAGGGTCGCACAGGCGCAGGAGGACGCGTTGAGCCGCGAGATCGCGGCGATCGACGCGCAGGTCGCCGACGTGGACGCAACGATCGCGCGCTACGAAGGCGGATTGGTCCGTGACCTTGCCGTGGCACGCCGCGAAGCGCTGCTGCTGGCACGGCAGATGGTCGAAAACCGCGCGCAGGCCGACAGTGGCAAAGCCACGGTGGAAGTTGTCGTCGCGGCGGTGACACCCGACCTTGCCAAGGCGGACAAATTGCTTGGGGACATGGCTGCGGCCCAAGAGCGGATCACCGAGGCCGAGGCCGAGGCAAAGCGGTCGGGCGGGCTTATCCAGGCCGTGGCGCTGAGCCGGGTCGAGACCGAGAAACTGACGCTGGCGCAGTTGCAGATGGCCTATCTTCAGGCAAAATACGGGATCGCTTTTCCAGCCCCGGCCCCCGTCACACCAGAAGACCCCGGTACGACAGCCGCCGTGGCCGATACCGCTTCGCAAAAAGGCGCGGCCAACGAGGGCATCCCATCGGCGCCCGACTGGGCCGATCCGCGGTATCCGCAGGTGGAGTATACGCTGCGGCCCTTCTCGCAGGCCAGCGATGACGGTGACCAGATTTCCGGCTGGTGGACAATCGAACGAGAGCGCGCGGCGATTGACGACAGTCCGATGGTGACGGCGATCAATTATTCGGAATACGACCCGCAGGCCTTTGCCGGGGTGACGGCACTGCTGGCGCGGTGCAGCGAGGGACAGACGGCCTTTATCTTCATCCAGGATGATTTCCTGATCAGCGACTACCGGCGCCAGGCGTTCGACGTGACGATCCGGATCGACGAGCAGGAGGCCCGGACCGAGAGCTGGAGTTCCTTGACCAACAACAAGGGCGCGGGCCTGTTCGGCGCAAAGGCCGAGCGGATGATGCGGCGGATCTATGAGGCCGAGACACTGTTCCTGCGCCTGGTGGAAAAGAACGGCGAGCGGCACGACGCTTCCTTCGACCTTGCCGGGCACCGCGATGCGATCGAGGCCGTGGCCGGGGCGTGCGGCTGGTCGACGCTGGAGTTGAGCCGTGAGGATTACAAGGCGATCCAGACCCTGCTGAATGCGGGTGGGTTCGATGCGGGTGTCGCGGACGGGCAATGGGGGCCGGGATCGCGCGCCGCGATGAAACGGTTCCAATCCGAGAAGGGTCTGCCGGAGACCGGCGCGCCGGACCGCAAGACGCTGGCGGCGCTGGGTCTCGCGGAATAGCGCGTTTCGCCGTTAACCTGAGGTGTCAGCGAAGGGCGAAAGGCTGGCAGCGATTGATTCTTGCGCGGCGTTTCTCGATACGCGGCGGTTCAGTTCGCCCCGGTGTTTTGCACCACGCACAGCCCGTCGGCTGCGAGGCCACCCTGCGCCGTGCAGGCCTCGGAGACGTTGTGACGTTCGAAGAAGACGCCCGCGACGAAGGTCAGGGAACTGAGGACGACAAGGCGTATGAGGCCGAACATTTGGGATGTCCCGAAAGCGAAAGCGGTGCGTGCCGCCCCGGCTGAGCGCGGGGGCGGCACGGAGATCATAGCGCCGAAAGCGGCGGGTGCGGATCAGCTTTCGCTGGTTTCTTCCGCGGCGGCCTCTTCGGCCGGGGCTTCCTCGGCGGGGGCATTGGCGGCTTCGGCTGCCTCGGCGGCCTTGGCGGCTTTTTCCTCGGCGCGGTCCTTGGCTTTCTGGCCCGGCTCGGCCTTCTTCATGTTGGCGCGCTCTTTCTTCTCCAGCACGCCGGCGGCTTCGAGGAAGCGCGAGACGCGGTCGGAGGGCTGTGCGCCGTGATCCAGCCAGTGCTGCACGCGCTCCATGTTCATCTTGACGCGGTCTTCGCTGTCCTTGGGCAGGAGCGGGTTGTAGGTGCCCAGCTTCTCGATGAAGCGGCCGTCGCGCGGCATGCGGCTGTCGGCGGCGACGATCGAGTAGTGGGGGCGTTTCTTGCTGCCACCACGGGCAAGGCGGATTTTCATGGCCATTGGTGTTCTCCTTCTGAATGGCGTTGGTGTGGTGGGGTGAAACCCCACCCTACGGTTGGTGTGGCGGGGGTCCCCGCCGGGGTTGGTCTGGCGGGAGGATCCCGCGTCAGGTCTGGTGTTGCTTGTGGTGCTGAATCACTTCAGCGATGATGAAGTTGAGGAATTTCTTGGCGAATTCCGGGTCGAGGTCGGCGCGGTGCGCCAGGTCTTCGAGCCGTGCGATCTGTTGCGCCTCGCGAGCGGGATCGGACGGGGGAAGGTCGTGTTCGGCCTTGAGCGCACCCACAGCCTGGGTGTGCTTGAAGCGCTCGCCCAGGGTATAGACGAGGATGGCATCGAGCCGGTCGATGCTTTCGCGGTGGCCTTTCAGCAGGGCCGCGGCGCGGGTGGTGTCGGCGTCAGTCAATGGGCATCCCCTTCGGTTTGAAGAGCGGGTCGCGGTAGTGGCCGATTTCCAGCTCGATCCCGTCGCGGATCTGGCCGGATTTCAGGGTGGCGGGTGACGGGTGGCGGTAGACCGCGTCGGAGCCGTCGATGCTGGGGGCCTCGTGATCCTTGGTGCAGCCCAGCCGTTCGGCGAGGCGGATGGAATCGAGGTTCTTGGGGTCGATATAGCTGACCGCGCCGTCCCAGTTGGCGGTGGTGAACAGATGGTCGCGCACCTTGTGCGTGGCTTCGAGCGCATAGCCCTTGCCGGCCTTGTCGGGCCAGATGATCCAGGCGATTTCGCGTTCCGGCCACTTGGCGGGGAACCAGCCGCCGGCCATGCCCACGGTCTCGCCGGTGTCGCGCAGGTGGATCATCCACATGCCGAAGCCGCGGATTTCCCAGTGGCCGATCTCGGCGGCGTAGAGCATCCACGCCTCGTAGGGGTTGAGCGGGCCGCCCATGAAGCGCGAGCGGTAGGAGGCGAAGGTGGCCTTGAAGTCGGGGTAGTCCGTCGCCTCGGGGCCGCGCAGGACGAGGCGCCCGGTTTCCAGCACGGGGATGTCGCGGTGGCCCATCTCAGACCTCCGCCGGGCAAGGGTGGCGGTAGATGCGGGACGGTTCGTCATCTTCCGGGTAGGAGATGTCGCCGACATGTTCCGCGCCCAGCCGTGTCGCCAGGGCGATGGAGCGGTGGTTGCCGGCAAAGATGTAGCTGTCAAGCACGGGCACGTTCAGCGTGGACTGCGCGTAGTCGCGTGCGGCGCGGGCAGCCTCGACGGCGAAGCCCTTGCCTTCGGCACCCTCGTTGAACATGTAGCCCAGTTCGTGATGCGGATCGCCCGGCTCGAACCCGATGACGACGAAGCCCAGATGCGCGCCGGATGCGGTCTCCTCGACCGACCACAGGCCGTGGCCCCGCAGGAGCCAGTTGCCCACCATCGAGGCGTAGTCGTACCAGGCGTCGCTGCGCGTCATGGGGCCGCCCATGCCCACCCCGCGCGGACCGCAGGCGATGGCGGCGTAGGCCTCGAAATCGGACTGGGTCGGGGCGCGCAGGGTCAGCCGTTCTGTGGTCAGCACCGGCAAGGCGGCGCCAAGCGCGGCGGCGTGTGCCATCGCTTCGGGAGTGGACGGGTTTTCACAGGGCTGCGACATGGTCTGTGTCATGCCGCGGCCTCCCCGATGCGGGGGTGGCGCCAGACCTGGCAGGGGGTGCCGACGACGGTGCCGTCGCGCTCGTGCTTCGCGCCGAGGCGGTCTGCAAGGCGGAGCGAACGGGTGTTGGTGGCGTCGATATAGGAGATGACGCCGTCGAGGCCGAAATGCCGGGCGGCGTGCTCGCGCGCGGCGAGGGCGGCCTGGTAGGCGAATCCCTTGCCTTCGAACCCGTCGTAGATGTGCCAGCCCAGTTCGGGCTCGTCCCAGCCATCGTTCAGGATCATGCCGACGCGGCCCGCGACCTGACGGGAGTCGCGGTGTTCGATCATCCACATTCCGTAGCCGCGCAGGGCCCAGTGGCCGATCCCGGCCATGAAGGCGCGCCAGCTGTCCCAGCGGCTGTGCGGGCCGCCGACATAGGCCGCGCGTTGGGACGTGCCGAAGGCGGCGAAGGCCTCGAAATCGGAGTCCCGGTATTCGCGCAGGATCAGGTCCTCGGTCTCGATGACGGGAATGTCGACGGTGATCTTCATGCGTAGGCCTCGGGGGAGCCGTCGGCGTCGCAATCGAGGCCCAGTTCGGACGGGCCGGGGTGGCGATAGAGGTAGTCCTCGCCCATCTCGACGTTGTTGTAGGTCTTCTCGTACCGCGCGCCGAGGCGTTCGGCCAGCGCGATGGAACGGGTGTTGCCGGGCACGATGTTGGACGTCAGCGTGGTCAGGCCCAGGTCCTGGTAGGCCCAGCGGCGGGCGCGTTCGGCGCCCTCATAGGCGATGCCGCGGCCCTCGAACCCGTCATAGACGACCCAGCCGAGTTCCGGTTCGGGCCAGCCTTCGGGCGCCCAGATGCCGGTGATGCCGCAGGGCTGGCCGGTGTCCTTCCACTCCATGGTGAAATAGCCGAAGCCGTGCAGCGCCCAGTGGCCGATGGACATGGCGAACCAGCGCCAGGCGCGGGACAAGTTCTTTTCCGTGCCAAAGCCCCACGACCGTTCGCGGTCCAACAGGAAGCCGGCCAGCGGTTCGAAATCGCTGGCTTCCGGCCCGCGCAGGATGAGGCGGTCGGTCTCGATCCGGGGGATATCGAGGCGCAGGGTCACGGGGCACCTGCCGTGGGTCTGGCCAAAAGGGCGCGCTGCCGCGCGGCTTTTATCCAACGGGCTGCACCGCGACGCGTTGGGGCGGGCCGGGGCGCGGGCGGCAAGGGCCGGATTGAGTATTTGGGGCAAGAAAAAGCCATGGGGTTATTTCTTTTTCCCGAAACCGGAGAGGCCGGGAGGCAGGCCGCCGCCGCCGCCCATGCCGGGGAAGCCACCGCCGGGCATGCCCTTGCCCATCTGCTTGGCGGCTTTTTCGAGCGCCTTGGGGTCCATGCCCTGGGCCATGTCCTCGGGCGAGGGCTGGCCCTTGCCGAACATGCCTTTCATGGCCTGTTTCAGCATCCCGCCCTTGCCCATCTTCTTCATCATGTCGCCCATCTGGCGCTGCATCTTCAGAAGCTTGTTGAGCTCGGAGACTTCCAGCCCCGCGCCCTGCGCGATGCGTTTCTTGCGGCTGGCCTGCAGGAGCTTGGGATTGGCGCGTTCCTTCTTGGTCATGGAATTGACCAGCGCGATCTGGTGGGTGATGACCTTGTCGTCGATGCCCGCGCCTTCCATCTGCTTGGCCATCTTGCCCATGCCGGGCATCATGCCCATCACGCCTTCCATGCCGCCCATCTTCTGCATCTGTTCAAGCTGCATCTTGAGGTCGTTCATGTTGAACTGACCCTTCTGGAAGCGGCGCATCATCTTTTCGGCCTGTTCGGCCTCGATGGTCTGTTGCGCCTTTTCCACGAGGCTGACGATGTCGCCCATGCCGAGGATGCGGCCCGCAATGCGCTCGGGCTCGAAGGTTTCGATGGCGTCCATCTTTTCGCCGAGGCCGACGAAGCGGATCGGCTTGCCGGTGACGGCGCGCATCGACAGGGCCGCACCGCCGCGGCCGTCGCCGTCCATCCGCGTCAACACGACGCCGGAGACGCCGATCTTGTCGTCGAATTCGGTGGCGACGTTGACGGCGTCCTGCCCGGTCAGGCCGTCGACCACCAGGAGCGTCTCGCGCGGGTTGGCGACGTCGCGGACGGCGGCGGCCTGGGCGATCAGTTCCTGGTCGATATGCAGGCGACCGGCGGTGTCGAGCATGTAGACGTCGTAGCCACCGAGACCCGCCTGCGTCTTGGCGCGCTTGGCGATGGTGACGGGATCCTCGCCCTTGACGATGGGCAGCGTGTCGACGCCGATCTGGCGGCCGAGGATTTCGAGCTGTTCCATGGCCGCGGGGCGGTTGACGTCAAGCGAGGCCATGAGCACGCGCTTGCCGTCGCGGTCCTTGAGGCGCTTGGCGAGCTTGGCGGTGGTGGTGGTCTTGCCCGAGCCTTGCAGGCCGACCATGAGGATCGGGGCGGGCGGGTTGTCGATTTTCAGCGCGCCGGGGTCTTCGGAGCCGGTGAGCGTATCGACAAGCGCGTCGTGCACGATCTTGACGACCTGCTGGCCGGGGGTGACCGAGCGGGTGACGGCCTGGCCGGTGGCCTGATCCTGCACGCGTTTGACGAAATCGCGCGCGACGGGCAGGGACACGTCGGCTTCCAGGAGGGCGACGCGGACCTCGCGCAGGGCGGTCTTGACGTCTTCTTCGCTCAGCGCGCCCTGTTTTGTCAGCCGGTCGAAGACGCCGGAGAGACGTTCGGAAAGATTTTCAAACATGCCTCGGCCTCCTTCGCCGGTTACTGTCATGCCGTCCCAACATAGGGATGACGGTTCAAACGATAAACGCCCCCTCGGCATTCAAACGAGAAGCGCCCCCACGGGCGAAACTCGCTGGTGGGGGGCGATCCCGGGCTGCGCCCAAGGGACCGGAAGAGCGCTGTCTTCCGTGATGTTGCGCGGCTGATAGGCCTTTGCGGGGGGCGAGTCAATATGGTGGTGTGTTTCCGTGACAATGCTGGCGCTGATGCAGGAACGCCACCCCAAACGCCAAGGCCACGGCACCGGGACCTAAGGCGTTGGCAGCGTGTGACGGGCGCGGCTAGAGTGCGCGCATTGGTTTGGGGGATTTTGCGATGGAAGCTCTGGTTCTTGTCTTTGCGGAGATCATCCTGGCGTGCATGGCGCCGGTGATCGCCATTCTGGGCGCCATCGTGGGGGCGGTGATCGAGGGTTTCTTGCTGCTGTTCGGCGGGGTGTTCGCGGAATGGGTCCAGGCCCGGCGGGCGCGGCGTGCCTCGGCCAGGGGCAAGTCCTCGCCGCCGCGCAAGCCGCTGATCCCGCGCAAGGTGGTGCATTGGGTGGCCGGCGGAAGCGCGATGCTGGGCGTGCTGGGTGTCGTGGCGAGTTACGTTTTCTTCCAGCCGATCCTGCGATTGGTGCTTGAGACCGCGAGCGAGAAGGCGGGGATGAGCGTGGAGTATGCCGGGGCCAGCGGATCGCTTCTGGGGGGGCATGTGGTGCTGAACGGGCTGGAGATGGCGCGGGCGCACGAGACCGGGCTGGCCTTTGATCTGCGCGTGGCGCGGGCGGAGGCGGATGTGGACCTGTGGAGCCTGCTGGGCAGTACGCCGCGGCTGATCCTCGGCCAGGTCGAGGGGGTGGAGGGCTATGTGATTCCGCCGCTTCCCAGGGAGGAGACGGCGGGCGAGGCGCGCGGCCTGCCCAAACCGCGCCGGGCGTTCAAGGCTGATCGGCTGGCGGTCGAGGGTGTCGATGTTGAGATCCGGCCGCGCGAGACCGAGGCCTACACGCTGGCGATCGAGACCGGGGAGGTGGCGCCGTTTCGCAGTGGGCTGGCGCTGTTTGACCTGCTGTTCCGGTCGAACCTGACCGCCGAGGTGGCTGGGCAGCCGCTGTTGGTGGAGACGCGCGAGATCACCGAGCAGGGGCGCGAGACGCGCTGGGCCTTCGAGGACGTGGACGCGGCGCAGCTGAAGCGGCTGGTGCCGCGCGCGCCGCTGACATGGATCGAGACGGGCCGGGCGACGGTGATGGTCGAGGATCGGTGGAGCCTGTCGGAGGATTTCGTCGACATGGACTGGCGGCTGGCGGCGCGGGATATGCGCGTGAGCGTGCCGGAAGGCGCGGCGCGGACCGAGCGGATGCTGGCCGGGGGCCTGGGCAAGCTGGTGGCGGCGCAGGGCGGCAACGCGGAGTTTCGCTATCAGCTGCAGCTGGACGCCGAGGAGATGGCGCGATTGCGCGAAGGCGACATCGACCTCTTTTGGGACACGGTGCTGGCCGGCGTGATGAAAGGCGGGATCGTGCGCAGGGACGAGACGGCAGAAGAGGAGGGCGACACGGCCGAGGGCGACAAGCCGGGGGCCATTGACAGGCTGAAGTCGTTCTTCGAGAAGGACGACCCGGCGGAATAGCCGTCCGCGCCAGCTTTGGGAGCCTTTGAACATGGTCGATGCCACGTCCGCCTTTCAGGACAGTTTGCCGGTGAGTTCCGACGACCTGCTGGCGCAGATGCGCGCGGCGGGTGTCGAGTTCGAGCTTTACGGGCATATCCCGCTGCGCACGGTCGAGGACGCCAAGACGGTGCAGGGCGGGGCCGTGCCGGGCGGACCGGGGCGGATCGACATCAAGAATTTCTACCTGCGCGACCGCAAGAAGCGGAACCACCTGGTGGTGCTGGAACAGGACCGGGAGGTGGACCTGAAGGCGCTAGGCGCGCAGATGGGGGTGGCCGGGCTGTCCTTCGGCTCGGCCGAGCGGCTGATGGAGTTCCTGGGCGTGCGGCCCGGCGCGGTGAGTCCTTTGGCGATGGTCAACGGGGCAGGGACCGGCGTGCAGCTGTGGATGGACGCGGCGGTGAAGGCCGCGGATTTCGTCCATGCGCATCCGCTGGTCAATGACCGGACGGTGGCGATCCGGCCCGGGGACCTCGTGTCGCTTCTGGCAGGGTGGGGCGCGGATATTTCGTGGCTAGAACCCTGAGGGCCGCCGTCGGGAGTCGAGTATTTTTTGCAAGAAAAAGCCGGGGGAGCAGGGGCGCCGCCGGACCCGGGATGCGCGCGGCGCTGCCGGGATGTCGCGTGTTTGCGGAATCATGAACCGGGGCGCGCGCGGGCAATCTCAACCGCTTGGTTGAATATGCGGAATCCGGTTTGCGGGGCCCGAGAGGCGCTGCGGCGGAGCGGCGCCTCTTGGTAAATCTTAGACTTATCAATGGTTTGATGGGGGTGCCCGCGCGCTTGACTCGGGCGCGGGGGCGGCTTAGCAACGGCGCAACGGTTCCGGAGGGGAAAAGGTGGACGATCCTGACCGACACGAGCGGCTGAAGCGGCTTGAAGACAGGATCAACGCGCTGAAGGGCGTGGATGCGCCGAAGCCCCACATGGAGAACCACTATTCCCAGGCACAGCTGGCCTGGCGGATGGTGATCGAGCTTGTGGCTGGTCTCGGGATCGGCTTTGGCATGGGGTACGGGTTGGATTACCTGTTCGGGACGATCCCGATCTTCCTCGTGCTGTTTACACTGCTGGGCCTTGCGGCGGGCATCAAGACGATGATGCGCAGCGCCAACGAGATCCAGTTGAAGAACGCGGCGGAAACGCTGGACGCAGAGCGAGCCCGCGAGGGTGACGACAAGAGGATGACAGATGGCCACTGAAGCGCATGGCGAAAGCGAAGGGCTGGTTTTCCACCCGATGGATCAGTTCATCATCAAGCCGCTGGCCGGCGACGGGCCGGTGGGCCTGTTCACGATCACCAACGTGACGCTGTGGATGGCGCTGACATGCCTGGCGGTGTTCGCGCTGATGGTGCTGGGCACCTCGGCGCGGTCGGTCATTCCGGGCCGCCTGCAGTCGGTGGCCGAACTGGCCTACGGCTTCATCCGCAAGATGGTCGAGGACGTGGCGGGCAAGGACGCGCTGCCGTATTTCCCCTATATCATGACGCTGTTCATGTTCATCGTCTTCGCCAACTTCCTCGGGCTTATCCCCGGCTCGTTCACCTCGACCAGCCATATCGGCGTGACCGCCGTGATGGCGATGATGGTGTTCATCGGCGTGACCGTGCTGGGCTTCGTCAAGAACGGCGCGAGCTTTCTGAGCCTGTTCTGGATCAGCTCGGCGCCGCTGGTGCTGCGGCCGATCCTGGCGCTGATCGAGGTGATCTCGTACTTCGTGCGCCCGGTCAGCCACTCGATCCGTCTTGCCGGCAACATGATGGCGGGCCACGCCGTGATGAAGGTGTTCGCCGCCTTCGCGCCGCTGGTGCTGATCTCGACAGGGGTTGGGCTGGTGGTGACGCCGCTGTCGATTCTGGCGATCACTGCGGTCTATGGGCTGGAGGTTCTGGTGTCGTTCATCCAGGCCTACGTGTTCACCATCCTGACCTGCGTGTACCTCAAGGACGCACTGCACCCGCATCATTAGGAGACGCGTGGGCTTTCGCCCACCCTACGCGGCGCGCGCGCCGCATCACTCGAACAACAGATCACTGAATTCCATCGTAAGGAGAAAAGACATGGAAGGCGATATCGCACAAATGGGTCAATTCATCGGCGCGGGCCTGGCGTCTGTCGGCATGGGCGGCGCGGCCGTCGGTGTGGGCAACGTGGTCGGCAACTACCTGGCCGGTGCCCTGCGCAACCCCTCGGCCGCCGGTGGCCAGACCGCGACCATGTTCATCGGTATCGCGTTCGCGGAAGCCCTGGGGATCTTCTCGTTCCTCGTCGCGCTTCTGCTGATGTTCGCCGTCTAAGCCAGGCGGGTTTCATCCTTACGGGTCGGGGCGAGGGGCGTGATGCCCGTCCCCCGGCGTCCCGTGAGGAAGATCCGGATGGCGCCGCGCCCGGCCCGAAGCCGGGGCATGGCGATACGACACGAACATTGAGCCTTGCGCGGCCCCGGTTGACGGACATGATCCGGAAAACCTGATACAACGTGGGCAGGCGCAACAAGGAGAACGCAGATGGCGACCGATACCCTAGGAGAAGGTGCTGCCAGCGCTTGCGTCGACGCAGGCGGTGGGGCGATCGGCCTTCCCCAGCTTTGCCCGGACTGGATGGGCAACCAGATCTTCTGGCTGGTCATCGCGCTGATCGTGATCTTTTTCATCCTGTCGCGGATCGCGCTGCCGCGCATCGCGGCGGTGCTGGCCGAGCGTCAGGGCACGATCACCAACGATCTGGCCGCGGCGGAAGACCTGAAAGAGAAAGCCTCGGACGCCGAGGACGCCTATAACAAGGCCCTGGCCGATGCCCGCGCGCAAGCGCAGGAGATCATTGCCGAGGCCAAGGCGGAGATCAACGCCGAGCTGGAAGAGGCCACGCAGAAGGCCGATGCCGAGATCGCGGCCAAGACCGCGGAGGGCGAAAAGGCCATCGCGGAAATCCGGGCGAATGCCATGGAAAGCGTGAAAGAGGTGGCCAAGGACACCGCCAAGGAACTGGTCGCCGCGATGGGCGTCAAGGCCGATGGGCGGAGCGTCACGAGCGCCGTCAATTCGCGGCTGAAAGGGTGAGCGCCATGAAACAGTTGATCGCAACCCTGACCGCCGTGGTCGCCGCCAGCCCCGCGCTGGCCGCCACCGGGCCGTTCCTGTCGCTGGGCAACACCAACTTCGTGGTGATGCTGGCCTTTATCCTGTTCATCGCGCTGCTGGTCTACCTGAAGGTGCCCGGCAAGATCGGCGAGATGCTGGACAAGCGGGCCGACGGCATCAAGTCGGAGCTGGACGAGGCGCGCGCCCTGCGCGAGGAAGCACAGACCCTGCTGGCCAGCTATGAACGCAAGCAGAAGGAAGTGCAGGACCAGGCCGACCGGATCGTGGCCCATGCCAAGACCGAAGCTGCCGAAGCCGCCGAGCAGGCCAAGAAGGACCTTGAACAGTCCATCAAGCGCCGGATCAAGGCGGCTGAGGAACAGATCGCCTCGGCCGAGGCCAACGCCGTGAAGGACGTGCGCGACCAGGCCATCGCGGTGGCCGTGGCCGCCGCCAAGGACGTGGTCGCCAAGGCGATGACCGAGGACGACAACAGCAAGCTGATCGACGAGTCGATCGCACAGGTCGACGCCAAGCTGCACTGACCTGCGGACCAGGATGTAGAGAGATTGGCCCGGGCTCGGAAACGACCCGGGCCTTTTTCTTTTGGTGCCCGGCGATGGTCGATGGTCCGCAAAAGAAAATGCCCGCTCGGTGGAGCGGGCATTCTTGTCAAATTCTGTTGATCGGTGCGATCAGCGGCGGATGCCGAGACGCTTGATCAGGTCCTGGTACCGGCCTTCGTCCTTGCCCTTGAGGTAGTCCAGCAGCTTGCGGCGCTGGGCGACCATTTTCAGAAGGCCACGGCGACCGTGGTTGTCCTTCTTGTGGGTCTTGAAGT
The DNA here is from genome assembly GCF_019802205.1 of Roseovarius atlanticus. GTDB lineage: Bacteria > Pseudomonadota > Alphaproteobacteria > Rhodobacterales > Rhodobacteraceae > Roseovarius > Roseovarius atlanticus_A. The sequence goes on along the minus strand of NZ_JAHVHQ010000002.1, from coordinate 475,917 downwards.
GCTCGGTCAGGGTGGAAATGCGCGAGGTGAGGATTGCGACCTGAACTTCGGGCGAGCCGGTGTCGCCTTCCTTGGTTGCGAATTCTTTCAGCACCTTGGCTTTTTCTTCGACAGTGATCGACATCGGGGTCTCCTTTGGTTGAAGGGTGAAGGGCACGAGCCGGGATGTCGTCCAGCAAGGTCCTGTGGAGATACCTGCCGATTTCAGCGGCAGATGCGGGCGTATAGGAGATTCCCGGACGTTTGGAAAGGGGGTATCGCCCGGTATGTCCGCACGGCCGGGATCAGCCCGTGGTTTGTGGGATCAGCGTGATATGCGCGAGCGTCAGGGCTGCGTCGCTGGTGACGTTGGCAATGACCTCGCCCCCCAGCAGGACGCGGTGCAGGTTCTGCGCGTCGGGGTCTTCTTCGATGGTCACGTCGGGAACTGTGCCGTCATCGTCGTAGAGCAGGACGAGATTGTCCTCGGCGGTGTTGAAATCGACGATCTGTCCCTGGTGATCGGCGTCCAGCCAATCGCGGAGAATGAAGCTGTCGGCGCCGTTGCCGCCGGTGGCAATATCGCCGGCGCCCAGCGTGATCTCGTCGTCGCCGGACCCGCCGTTGAGATAGTCCTGATCCTGCTCGGGCGTCGTGCCATCGGGCGCGACCCCGGTCAGCACGTCGTCGCCGGACCCGCCGAAGAGCGTGTCGGCCCCGGCGCCGCCATCGAGGGAATCGTTGCCGAGATAGCCGTGCAGCGCGTCATCGCCCGCGTCGCCCATGAGCGTGTCGGCGCCTTCGCCGCCGACAAGGCTGTCGTCGCCGGCGCCGCCCGAGAGATGATCGTCGCCATCGTGGCCCATGACACTGTCCGATCCTGCGCCGCCTGCCAGGGTGTCGTTCCCGGCCTCGCCATGAAGGGTGTCGTCGCCGGCCTCGCCGTCGATCGTGTCGTTACCGTCGCCGCCGCGCGCGACATCGTCGCCGTCCCCCGACGCGATCCGGTCGTCGCCATCGAGACCGTCGAGAAATTCACCGGCGTCGCCGCCGGACAGCGTGTCGGCATGGGCCGTGCCGCGGGCAATGCCGTAATCGTCGCCTTCGGGGTCGTCGTCGGTGGCGATATCGAGCAGCGAGTCCTGTGCACCGGAGTAGGCCGCGGCGTCGCTATCATAGCCGGGGGCTTCATCGGACGCGTCGCCGGGCGTACCGATATCGTCACGGGCGTTGCTGGTGCCGAGGTCCTCGAAGCCCCACATCGCGGCGGTGCCAACGGCCACCATACCGATCAGACCTGCAAGAAACAGCATCGCGAATAATCCACCAGAAAACCCCTTATGACAAAGCCAGATTCGAGGGCGGCTTTCAATTCAATCCGCCGGGCATGGTTAACCGCCTTGCGGGACAAGGCGGAGAGTTGATGGATAATGGTTACGTTTCCATTAAGTTCGACGCCGAGTCGGCATTGCTCAGGTCGTATGGCTGCGCGGGGGCACCTCGAATCCCTGCTCGTCGGGATCGTCGTCGACCATTTCCGCCGGAAAGCCCGGCGCGGTGATGTCGAGGCCCGTGGCCTCTTCCAGGCGACGGATCATGTCGTCGGACTGCGCCCGCAGGATGGCGCGGGGCGAATGAGGCGGGGTCTGCTCTGTCCGCGACAGGCGAGAGGCGTGGAGCGCCCTAGTGGCGGCGCAGGGTGTCGCCGTAGGTGAGCGTGGGCTCCAGGACGATGCGCGACGGTGCGCCCTGGCCGTCGACGCTGGCGGCGCGGCTCACGATCAGGTCCGCGGCGCGGCGGCCGATTTCCTGGCGGCAGGAATCCATCGTGGCCAGTTCGCGCGGCAGGCCCTTTATCAGGTCGACGCCGTTGAAGCCCGCAAGACCCACCTGGCCGGGAATGTCGACGCCCTGCTCGGTGAGGTAGAGCAGGCCGCCCGCGCCGATCAGGTCGTTGGAATAGTAGATGAAGTCGAGATCGGGGCTGCGGGCCAGCACGTCGCGGGTCATCTCGCGCCCCTTCTTCAGCGCCGAGCCGCCGGAGTAGAACTCGCGGTCCTCGATCTCGATCCCGGCCTTGGCGAGGGTTTCGGTGAACCCTTCGAAGCGTTTGCGGGCGCGGTGGTCGAGCGGCATCTTGGTGCCCAGGAAGGCGATTCGACGGTATCCTGCCTTGATGATCGCCTTGGCCATCTGCGAGCCGGCGCGCCGGTGCGAGATGCCGACCACCGAGTCGATCGCGGTGCCGTCCACGTCCATGATCTCGACCACCGGGATGCCGGAGGCACGCAGCATGGCGCGGGCCGCGTCGGAATGGTCCATGCCGGCGATGATCACGCCCGAGGGGCGCCAGGACAGCATTTCGTAGAGGACCTTTTCCTCTTTCTCGGGGCGGTAGCCGGTGACGCCGACCACGGGCTGCAGATCGGTCTCGTCGAGGGCCTCGGAGATGCCGGTCATGACCTCGGGGAAAACCATGTTGGACATCGAGGGAATGATGACCGCGACAAGGTTCACCCGCTGGCTGGCCAGCGCGCCGGCGATCTTGTTCGGCACGTAACCCAGCGTCTTGGCGGCGGCGAGAACGCGCTTGCGGGTGGTGTCCGAAACGTCGCCGCGATTGCGCAGGACGCGGCTGACGGTCATTTCCGAAACGCCGGATGCCTCGGAGACGTCGCGCAGTGTCAAGGGACGGGTATCGTGCTTGCTCAAGGGGATGATCCGGTCATGGTGCTCAGGCATTGATGTTACCGCAATCATGCGCGGCGGCGCAACTGGCCGCTTGGAGGCTGACAAGCGCCTCGGGAGCGGTTATGGAAGCGTTACGCGGCCCCGTGGCTCAACTGGATAGAGCAGCCCCCTCCTAAGGGGCAGGTTGCAGGTTCGAATCCTGCCGGGGTCGCCAGTCTTCCGCGTGCAACTGCCAATGCACCATACGTTTGCACGGTTGGGCGGTTTCCATGCACACCCCCTGTCACGGGAGCATTTTAAGTCCGACACAAACGGCCCAACTTCGAGCTATCCTGGCTGTTCACGCTAAGAGGTCGCTTAGCAGTCATTCGTGTTCCGGGCGGCGAATGGCGGCATCGAGCCCTTTGCGGACAAGTGTGATCTATTTCCCGAGCGCCATCGACGGGCCGCGGCGCGGCGATCCGACGGTGGGTCAGCAGCGCTTTATCCACGCCAAATCCGAAACAGAATTGAGCGATGCACCGTACTTCACCCAATCACCGGGCCGTGGGGGCGGCCCGTCGATGGCGCGGGGCCTGCGGCCTGTTTCCGCGCCGGGGCTGTATATCATACGTCTTTTATGTCCGCTGAGCCGCAATTCTCGAGGGCCATAACCAATGTCCTCGAACATCCGTTCCGTGCAAGCTGATGGTGCGTTGGCACGTGCAACGTCAGAACTTCGTCAGGCCGGGGCGCTTGCCGATGGTGATGTGATCGATCTCCTCGTTGCGCAGGCCGAGGATCAGGGCCGGAATCATCAGGAACACCAGGCAGAAGATCGGTAGGCCGACAACGGTGATGACCTGTTGCAGGGCCGTCAGCCCGGCGTCGCCGGCGAGGACGATCAGCATCGCCGCCACCAGCCCTTCGGACACGCCCCAGAACACCCGTTGCCGGGTCGGGCCGGGATCGGGCGAGCCGGTGCAGAGCATGTCGACCACCAGCGAGGCGGAGTCCGACGAGGTGGCGAAGAAGATCGCCACGACCACCACGGCGATACCCTGTATGAGGTCGGCAAAGGGGAAGTTCTCAAAGAAGGCGAACATGGCGAGCGGCACCGACTCGGCCACCGCATCGCTGAGCACGCCGGCCTGGTCCCCCAGGGCGTCGCGCGCGGCGGCGCCGATGCCGTCGATTTCCATCGCCTGCCAGCCGAAGATCGAGAACCAGATCAGGGTGAAGAGCGAGGGGGCCAGAAGGACGCCGAAGACGAATTCGCGAATCGTGCGCCCGCGCGAGATACGAGCCACGAAAAGGCCGATGAAGGGGGACCACGTGACGGTCCAGGCCCAGTAGAAGACGGTCCAGCCGCCCTGCCAGCCCCAGCCGTCCGAGTTGGGACCGATATCGGCCATCATGTCGTTCCAGAACGCCAGGCGCGGCAGGTTGCCGAGGTAGAGCCCGACGGTTTCGACCATGCCGCGCAGCAGGAACAGCGTCGAGCCGCAGATCAGCACGAAGATCATCAGGCCCACGGCCATGCCGATATTGATGTTCGACAGCAGCTTCACGCCCTTGTCGAGGCCCGCGACGATGGAGACCACGGCCACGGCCGTCAGCACCGTGAGGATCGCGACCTTGAGCATGACGCCGCTTTCCCAGCCGAACAGAGCCTCGAGCCCGGCGGCGATCTGGGACGAGCCGAGGCCGAGCGAGACCGCGACGCCGAAGAGCGTGCCGAGAACCGCAGCGATGTCGATGGCCTTGCCCCACGGGCCGTAGATCCGGTCCTTGAGCAGGGGGTAGAAGACCGAACTGACCCGCACGGGCAGGTCGTAGCGGTTGATGAAATAGGCGAAGGCCAGCCCCGGCAGGGCGAAGATCGTCCAAGTGTGCAGGGCGAGGTGGTAGGTGGCGATGGAGATCGCGTCTTGCGCGGCCTCCTGGGAGAAGGGCTCGACCCCCGGCAGGGGCGGGGTGGCGAAATGGCTCATGGGTTCGGCCACGCCCCAGAACATCAGCACCGTGCCGATGCCGCCGGCGAAGAGCATCGTGAACCACGACAGGTTGGTGTAATCGGGGCGCGAATCGCGCGGGCCCAGACGGATGTGGCCATGACGGCTCATGGCGGTCCACACCAGGAAGCCGAGCCAGAGGTTCACCCCGAGGATGAAGAACCACCCCAGGTGAGAGACGATCCAGGCGCGTCCGGCAGCGAAGGCGTCGCCGATGGGCTCGGGCGCAATGACCAGTGCGAGGACGAAGACGATGGTGAAGATGGCGGATACGAAAAAAATCACCGGGTCGGTTCTCAGGCCCAGCCGTTCAACCCACGTCTCCATATGTCTGTCCCCCTTGGACTTTTTCGTTTGATATTAAGGAGCCAAACGCAAAGGGGGTGGCGTGAGTTCCACAACTTTCAGTGGCGCGCGCGATGCGGCGTGCGCCTTGGGTCGGTGTCGGGGGTGTTCTTGCGAAGGTCGGGCGGGCGTTTTCGGCGGCGGCAGCCATTGGGCGAGACGGTCAGATCACCCGGATGACGTTCTTGTCGATCGCCAGCATGTAGCCGCGACGGGCGATGTTCTTGACCAGCAGTTCCGAGACCATCTGGTTGCCCAGCGTGTCGCGCAGGCGCTTGATCCGGGTGGCGCCGGCGGCTTCTTCGCAATCGTCGGCGGAGCGGCCCGAGATCACGGCCTCGATCTCGGCACCCGACAGCACGTCGTCATCCATCCGCGCCTCGGCCAGAACCGCGAGGGTTTCCATCGCCGCGTCCGTGAGCTTGAAGCCCATGTTGTTGAGGTAGACGGCGTTTTCTTCTCGGCTGATCAGCAGCGAGCTGACCTGGATGCCGGAATGTTCAATCTGGGCGAGGCGGCGGTTCATGCCGGCGAGCATCACCAAGAACACCAGCGCGGCCACCAGGAGGGCCGTGGCGAAGATCAGCAACACGAGGATGAGCATGCGGTAGCTGCCCAGGGTCTCGGAAAAGGCGGTGCCGGAGAGGGCGAGGATCTCCAGGAGCTTGATCTCGGCGTCCGAGGTGAGCGCGTCGTTCTCGGCGAAGATCTGCGCCACCTTGTCGTTGAAGGCGTTGGCGTCGGGCAGCGTGAGCACGAGGAGGATGGCGGCACCGACGAGGATGGTGACGATGGCCACGACGCCGAACAGCACGATCCGGTTGCCGGAGCGGCGGGTGTCGGTGATGGAAGTGTCGAGATCCTGCACGTGCCTCTCTCTCCCTGCGCTAGCCTTCGCGGACCGACAGGACCTTGAGCAAGGTCAGGCCCTGTCCGGCGAGGCGGGCGCCAAGCTGGGCGGTGGCGTTGGCGACGGTACAGGGCCCGCTGACCTGCGCGACCTCGTAGATGAGCTCGAACGGGGTGTCGCGCTTGGCCTTGTACTCGGCATAGCAGGCGGCCTGTGCGGCGCCGGTCGTGGCGGCGGCAAGGCCGAGCGTCACGACGAGGGGAAGGGTTTTGCGTTTCATTGCGCCAAGATGCGCGTATCCCCGCCGCTATTCAATATCCGGTTGGCGGGAAACGGCCTTTTGCGCCGTGTTATCGGATAACAGCCGGCCGATATTGCCTGTCTCGGGGAGCCGGACCCATCCTTGATGCATCGCCTGACCCGGGCCGACACGGTGACGTCATGACCGGGGTGGGGACCGATCAAGGCTCAAGCAGAGAAAGGACCTGACATGACACATCGGACATTCATATCGCTGATCCTGGCGGCGGCACTTGCCGTGACGGGGGTGACAGCCGCGCCGGCGCAGGCCGGTGACAAGGACGTCGCCAAATGGGTGGCGGGGGCGGTCGCCCTGGGGCTGATCGGTGCGGCGATTGCCGACCAGCGCCGCGACGACCGCGCGGTCACGCGCCACCAGGGCGGCCACGGGCCGCGGTTCAACAAAGGGCATCGCCGCGGGCATGGCTGGTACGGCAATCGCGGGCATCGGCGCGGGCATGACGGCTATGGCCATCGCGGGCGTCACGGCGAGCGGTTCGCGCTGCCGCAGCAGTGCCGTCGCGACGTGCGGGTCCGGGGCGGCGTGCTGCGCGGTTACGGGCGGCATTGCCTGCTGAAAAATTATCCGCGGTTCAATGCGCTGCCGCATCGCTGCGCCGTCGAGACACGCGGGCACGGCCGGCGTGGTGTCATCTATGGCAGCCAGTGCCTGGAGCGGTACGGGTTCAACGATCGCAGAAGCGACAAGTACCGCAAATAAGAGCGCGGATACAGGTCGAGCAGTGAGGGGAGGCGCGCGGCTCGAAGCATCCTTCGTGCGCCTCCCTTCTTTTCCTTCCATGAAAACGCGACTACTGAAGGGCCCATGAGCATAACCGTGCATGGGCCCCATTTTCAGTTCGAGACCGAGGCGCTGGCCGCTGGCGCGTTGCAAGTGGCCGGGGTGGACGAGGTCGGGCGCGGCCCTCTGGCCGGGCCGGTGACGGCGGCGGCGGTGATCCTGGCGCCCGGGCGCATACCCGAGGGGCTGAACGACTCCAAGATGCTGACAGCCAAGCGGCGATTGGCGCTGCACGATGCGATCCTGGAGGTGGCCGAGGTGTCGGTGGCTCATGCCACTGTCGAGGAGATCGACGAGATCAACATCCTGCGGGCATCGCACTTGGCGATGACGCGGGCGCTGGCGGGGCTGTCGCGGCGGCCCTGCCTCGCGCTGGTGGATGGCAACCTTCTGCCCCGCGACATGCCCTGCGAGGGGCGCGCGATCGTCAGGGGCGACGCGGTTTGCCTGTCGATTTCGGCGGCCTCGATCATGGCAAAAGTGAGGCGCGACCGCATCATGTGGGATTTGGCGCAACAGTATCCGGGCTATGGTTGGGAGACCAACGCGGGGTATGGCTCGAAAAGCCACATGGCCGCTTTGCAAAATCTCGGTCCGACCCCACACCATAGACGTTCGTTCAAGCCGGTCCACAATATCTTGTATCAAGAAAAAAACCTAACCGACTGATTCAAAAAGAAATTGACCGCGAATCCGCTTTGACTCATCCTTGGCGTCAACGACCAGAGCGCACAACAAGGCGCCGGGACAGAGGCAGAAAAGATGACGACAAAGACCAAGAAGGGCGTGGAAACGCTCCCGTTGAATACTGTCCTTGGTGGCGATTGTATCGAGGTCATGAACGGCCTGCCGGAAGGCAGCGTCGACCTGATATTCGCCGACCCTCCATATAACCTGCAATTGCGCGGCGACCTGCACCGGCCGGACAACAGCCAGGTGGACGCGGTCGATGACGCGTGGGACCAGTTCGCCAGTTTCGAGGTCTATGACCGCTTCACCCGCGACTGGCTGAAGGCCGCGCGGCGGCTGCTGAAGCCCAATGGCGCGATCTGGGTGATCGGATCCTATCACAACATCTTCCGCGTCGGCGCGGCGTTGCAGGACGCGGGCTTCTGGATCCTGAACGACGTGGTGTGGCGCAAGTCCAACCCGATGCCGAATTTCCGGGGAAAGCGGCTGACCAACGCGCATGAGACGCTGATCTGGGCGAGCCGGGACGAGGCGGCGAAATACACGTTCAACTACGAGGCGCTGAAATCGCTGAACGAGGGCATCCAGATGCGCAGCGACTGGGTGCTGCCGATCTGTACCGGGCACGAGCGGCTGAAGGACGAGCAAGGCGAGAAGGCGCATCCGACGCAGAAGCCCGAGAGCCTGCTGCACCGGGTTCTGCTGGGCACGACCAATCCCGGCGACGTGGTGCTGGACCCGTTTTTCGGCACCGGCACAACGGGCGCGGTCGCCAAGATGCTGGGGCGCGAGTTCATCGGGATCGAGCGCGAGGCGGCCTATCGCAAGGTGGCCGAGAAACGGCTGGCTTCGGTGCGCAAATACGACCGCGAGGCGTTGCAGGTCAGCACCAGCAAGCGCGCCGAGCCGCGGGTGCCGTTCGGCCAGCTGATCGAGCGGGGCATGCTGCGGCCCGGCGAGGAACTGTTGAGCATGAACGGACGTCACAGGGCCAAGCTGCGCGCCGATGGCACGCTGGTGGGCGATGACGTCAAAGGTTCTATTCACCAGGTCGGTGCCGCGCTGGAAGGCGCGCCCAGCTGCAACGGCTGGACCTACTGGTGCATCAAGCGCGACGGCAAGCCGGTGTCCATCGACGTGTTCCGGCAGCAGATCCGGGCCGAGATGGCCGACCGCGCCAACTAGCCAGTTCCAGGACATTCAAGAACACCGCCGGTGCCTGTGGCCTGACACATGGCACTCACCTTGCCCCCGCCCCTGTTGGCGGGGGCTTTTTCGTGGCGGTTACATCAGGCGCACGAGGCGGGTTATGTGGTGGGTGGTCACTGCACCTGGAGGTGGCAGTTCAGAGGTCATCGTGAGACCCTGGTATCGAGCCCCCAGCCGGTTAACAGCCGCGCAGCGGCCCGGCCATCGTCAGCCCCTCCCGTGGGCTGGCGATTTGGCTGAGGCTGGGCGCAACGATCTTTCCGAGGATGTGTTTGGCAGGCATAAAGTGCTTCAGAATTACCGTCGGATCGCCACCCCAGGGGCTGACGCTGGCCTCCGTTGGGAATGGTCTTTGTTGCGAGGCTCAGAGAAGCCCCTTCAGATAGGCCCCGTAATTGGTCTTCCTGAACAGCCGCGCGCGCCGGGCCAGGTCCTCGGCGTTGATCCAACCCTGCTCGTATGCGATCTCCTCGGGGCAGCCGACCTGCTGGCCCTGGCGTTCCGACAGGGTACGCACGAAGTTGCCCGCATCGAGAAGCGAGCCGTGGGTTCCGGTATCGAGCCAGGCATAGCCACGGCCCATTTGCTGGACGGTCAGTTGCCCGTCGGCGAGGTACATGTCCAGAAGCGACGTGATCTCGAGCTCGCCGCGCTCGGACGGTTGCACCCTGGCGGCCCGTTCGGGGGCGGTGCCGTCGAGGAAGTAAAGCCCGGTGACCGCGTAGTTCGAGGGCGGTCTGGCGGGTTTTTCGATGATCGTCTTCACCGTGCCGTCGGGGGCGAAATCGACCACGCCATACCGCTCGGGATCTGCGACGCGGTAGCCGAACACGGTGCCGCCGGTTTCGACCGCGCTGGCCTCGGCCAGTTGTTGGGGCAGGCCGTGGCCGAAGAAGATGTTGTCGCCCAGCACCATCGCCGACGGGGCGCCGGCGAGGAAGTCCTCGGCCAGGATATAGGCCTGGGCCAGACCGTCGGGCGAGGGTTGCTCGATATAGGTCAGGCTGAGGCCCCACTGGGCGCCATCGCCCAGCGTGCGGATGAACTGGGCCTGATCCTCGGGCGTGGTAATGACGGCAATCTCGCGGATGCCGGCCAGCATGAGCACCGAGAGCGGGTAATAGATCATCGGCTTGTCATAGATCGGCAGAAGCTGTTTCGAGACGCCCATCGTGATCGGGTAGAGCCGCGTGCCGGAGCCGCCGGCGAGGATGATGCCTTTGCGTGTCATGCGCATCCCTCCGGGCACGGGCCGGTCCCGCGGTCACGCAGGTGCGTCGTCAGGTCAAGCATCTTGCGCCTCCTTCAGGGCCTTCAGAATGTCGTCGAGGCCGTCGCGCCAGTCGGGGCGGGACAGGCCGAATACGGTTTCGGTTCTGGTGCAATCCAGCCGCGAGTTCAATGGCCGGGCCGCAGGGGTCGGATAGTCCGCGGTGGGGATGTCCGTGACTGCGCAGCTCAGCCCGGCCTTGTCGAAGATCGCCCGGGCGAAATCGGCCCAGCTGACATCGGGCGCGCCCGAGAAGTGGAAGGTGCCCGACAGCGCCGGATCGTGGCGCAGCGCGTCGCCGATACGCAGGCAGGCCGTCGCGATGTCGCGCGCGGTCGTCGGCCCGCCCACCTGATCGGCCACGATGGTCAGCGCGTCCCGTTCGGCCCCGAGGCGCAGCATGGTCTTGACGAAATTCGCCCCGTGCGCCGACACCACCCAGGAGGTGCGCAGGATGGCGTGGACGCCGCCGGCGGCCCGCACCGCCTCTTCGCCCGCCAGCTTGGTGCGGCCATAGGCGTTTTGCGGCGCGGTCGCGTCGGAGGGCGCCCAGGGGCGGGTGCCGGTGCCGTCGAAGACGTAATCGGTGGAAATATGAACGAAGGGCACGCCCAGCTCCGCCGCCGCGCGCGCCATCGCGCTTGGGGCGTCGGCGTTGATGATGTGGGCCAGGGCCTCTTTCTCCTCGGCGCGGTCGACGGCGGTGTAGGCGGCGGCGTTGATCACAAGGTCGGGACGGTGCGCGGCGATCGCGGCAGCGCAGGCGGCGGGGTCGGTCAGGTCGGCGCTGTCGCGTCCCAGAAACATGGCGTCGGGTGCCGAGAGACGCAGTTCGGTTGCCACCTGGCCCGAGCTGCCGAAAACAAGTGTGCTCATCCGTCGTGCTCCAATTGCGTTGACCCGGCTGACGGACCCCCGCGTCGATAGTCCCTGACGCGCGGTTCTGCCATACGGTTTGTCCCGGGGCCTATCGCACGCCCCCTGCGCCGAGACGTTGCCCGACGCCGTCGCGGGTCTGCAATGCGCGCCACCACGCCTCGTTGTCCAGATACCACTGCACGGTCCGCTCCAGCCCTTCTTCGACGGTGACGGACGGACGCCAGCCCAGTTCCTGACGGATGCGCGTGGGGTCGATGGCATATCGGGCGTCGTGGCCGGGGCGGTCGGTGACGAAGGTGATCTGATCTGCGTAGGAGCCGCTGGCCTTCGGGCGCTTTTCGTCGAGGATCGCGCAGAGAGACTGGACCAGTTCGAGGTTCGTGCGCTCGTTCTCGCCACCGATGTTGTAGCTTTCGCCGACGGCGCCTTTCGCCAGCACGGTCAGAAGGGCGTCGGCGTGATCCTCGACATAAAGCCAGTCGCGCACGTTGGAGCCGTCGCCGTAGATCGGCAGCGGCTTGCCCGCCAGCGCGTTGAGGATGATCACCGGGATCAGCTTTTCCGGGAAGTGGTAAGGGCCGTAATTGTTGGAACAGTTGGTGAGCACCACCGGCAAGCCGTAGGTTTCGTGCCAGGCGCGCACCAGGTGGTCCGAGGCCGCCTTGGAGGCCGCGTAGGGTGAGCGCGGATCGTAGGGCGTGGTTTCGGTGAACATGCCGGTCGGACCCAGAGAGCCGAAGACCTCGTCGGTCGAGATGTGATGGAACCGGAAGGTCTCGGGGCGGCCCTTGGCCTCCCAATAGTCGCGAGACGCTTCGAGCAGGGTGTAGGTGCCCATGACGTTGGTGTCGATGAACGCACCCGGTCCGTCGATCGAGCGGTCGACATGGGATTCCGCGGCGAGGTGCATGATCGCGTCGGGCTGGTGTTCGGCCAGGGCGGCATCGAGCGCGGGCCGGTCGCGGATGTCGGCCTTGACGAAACTGTATCCGGGATCGGAGGCCACGGGGGCCACGTTGTCCAGGCAGGCGGCATAGGTCAGGGCATCGAGATTCACCACCGCGTGGCCGCGCGCGATGGCCAGGCGCACCACGGCCGATCCGATGAACCCGGCGCCGCCGGTCACGAGCAGCTTCATGGCGCACCCGTCCAGACGAAGGGGCTGTCGAACTCGGCCAGGCGCGGCGCGGCCGCGTCCTTTTCCGACAGGACCGCGTCGCCGGAGAGGTTCCAGTCGATGCCGATATCAGGGTCATCGTAGAACACCGCGCCATCGCATTCGGGCGCATAGTAATCGCTGCATTTGTAGACGATTTCGGTGGCGGGCTCGCGCGTGGCGAACCCGTGCAGGAAACCTTCGGGGATCAGAAGCTGCAGGCCGTTCTCGAAGCTGAGGTCGTAGCCCAGCCATTGCCCGTAGGTGGGGCTGCCCTTGCGGATGTCGACGACCACATCGAACAGGCGCCCGCGCCCGCAGCGCACCAGTTTGGCCTGGGCGTGGGGGGGCGACTGGAAATGCAGGCCGCGCACCGTGTCGGCCTGCTCTGACAGCGAATGGTTGTCCTGAACGAAGTCGATTTCGATTCCATGGGCCGCCAGCGTCTTGCGATTCCAGCTTTCACTGAAGAAGCCGCGCTTGTCGCCGAAGCGGGCCGGCTCGAGCAGCAATACGCCCGGCAAGGCAGTTTCGGTGATGTTCACAGGCGCGCCTCCGCTTGAAATCGCTCCGGTAGTATCAGCCGATCCGGACGTTGTCACGACGCGACGATGGCACCTTTGCAGCGGTGAAGACGGCCGGTACGGGCCTATGACCGCGCATATACGTCCTCGTAGCGGATGATGTCATCTTCGCCCAGGTAGCTGCCGGTCTGAACCTCGATCAGGACCATTGGCACCTTGCCGGGATTTTCCATCCGGTGGACCGCGCCAAGCGGGATGTAGACCGACTGGTTTTCCGTGATCAGCTCTTCCTTGCCGTCGATCGTCACCTTGGCGGTGCCCTGGACCACGATCCAGTGTTCGGAGCGGTGGTTGTGGCTTTGCAGACTGAGCGCGGCGCCGGGATGCACGTGGATGCGCTTGACCTGAAAGCGCTCGCCACGCGCGAGGCTTTCGAAAAAGCCCCAGGGGCGGTGGTCCTTGGGAAACTGCGTTGCTTGCACGGCGGACTTTTTCTTCAGCGCGTCGACGGCTTTCTTCACACTCTGGGCCTGCGAGGCGTGTGCCACCAGGACGGCATCGGGCATGGCGACGGCCACGATATCCTTGAGCCCGATGCCGACCAGTTCGAGCCGGTCGGATTCAGAGCGCAGAAGCGTGTTTTCGCACTCCAGTGCCGTGGCGGGGCCACTGGTGGCGACGCCTTTTTCATCCTGTGGGCTTTCGCGCCATATCGCGTCCCAGCCGCCAAGGTCCGACCAGCCGTGCGACAGCGGAACCACCGACAGGTTCTTCGAGCGTTCCATCACAGCGAAATCGATCGAGATATCCTCGGCGCGCGCCCAGGGCTCGGGTGCGAGGCGAAGGAAGCCAAGGTCGGGTTGTGCGCCCTCCAGCGCCGCGCGAACGGGTTCTACGAGATTCGGTGCACTGGCGTCGAAGGCTGCCAGGATATCGCTGGCGCGGAACAGGAAGATCCCGCCGTTCCACAGGTGACGTCCATCGGCCACCATCTCCGCGGCCCGCGCGGCGTCAGGTTTCTCGACGAACCGCGACAGGGCCACGGGGTTGGTGCCGTCCGGCTCTGCGGCAAGCTGGAGATAGCCGTAGCCGGTTTCGGCATAGCTGGGGGTGATGCCGAACGTGACCAGATCGCCCTTGAGCGCGGCAGGCACGCCGGCTTGCACGGTGGCGCGAAAGGCCTCCGCGTCGTTGACCGCGTGATCACACGGCGCGACGAGCATCAGGGCGTCCGGGTCCTGTTTCGACAGGTAAAGCGCGGCGGCAAGGATGGCCGGGGCGGTGTTGCGCCCATCGGGTTCCAGCATGATCGTGCCGGGATCTATCCCGACCTCCTGCAACTGCTCTGCGACAATGAAGCGGAAATCGGATGCGGTGATCACCAGGGGCGCGGTGTAATCCCGGCCCGACAGACGCTGCGCCGTCCGCTGAAAGAGCGTGCCCTGGTCCCAGACCGGCGCAAACTGTTTCGGGTAGGATTTCCGGCTGAGCGGCCAAAGCCGTGTCCCGGACCCGCCGCACAAAAGCACTGGTGTGATCATGTCGCCCTACCTTATTTTCACCATTAAGGATCGTTCAGTCGAAACCGAAATCTTGCCGATCCACTTTTACAGCGCAAGACGCGACACTTACAGTACGCGTTTTCGCTATTTTCTGTTTCCGTCGCGGCTGTTTCGCGCGGATTGGGGCGCCGCACAGGGTTGACTTTTGAGAATGACTTGCATAATCATTTTAAACACCTCAAAGAGAGCCCTGAAATCATGCAATTGTCTCGCCGAAATCTGTTGATCACCTCGCTGTCTGCCGCTGCTCTGGCCGGGACGCCGCTGCGGGCGCAAGGCGCGGCTTTGTCAGTGGTTGCCACGACCGGGATGATCGGCGATGCCGCGCGGCGTGTCGGAGGCGACCTCGTGGAGGTCACGGCGCTGATGGGACCGGGTATCGATCCGCATTCCTATCGGCAGACCCGCACCGACATCCAGGCCGCCATGCGCGCCGACGTGGTTCTTTGGCACGGGTTGTACCTCGAGGCGCAGATGGAAGAGTTCCTGCTGAAGCTGGACGAACGCGGGACTGCGGTGCCGGTGGGCGAAAGCGTGCCGCGGGACCGGCGGATCGCGCATGAGGATTACGCCGACAAGTTCGACCCGCATGTCTGGATGGTGCCCGAACTTTGGGCTTACGTGGTCAATGGCGTCCGTGACGCGTTGAGCGACGCCGCGCCGGATCACGCCGATCAATTCGCGGCGAACGCAGCCGCCTACCTGAAGGAACTGGACGCGCTGGCGTCCTATGCGCACCGCGTGCTGGAAACGGTGCCGTCTTCCGCCCGCGTCCTGTTGAGCGCGCATGACGCCTTTGGCTATTTCGGTGAGACCTATGATTTCGAAGTCGTCGGGATTCAGGGCATCTCCACGGAGTCGGAGGCCGGGCTGAACCGGATCAGGACATTGGCCGATATGCTGGTGGAGCGCGGCATCGGGGCGGTGTTTGTCGAAACCTCCGTCAGCGACCGCAACGTGCGCGCCCTGATCGAAGGGGCGGCGGCGCAGGGCCACGAAGTGAAGATCGGTGGCGAGCTCTTTTCCGACGCGATGGGTGCGCCGGGCACGTATACCGGCACCTATATCGGGATGATCGACCACAATGTCACGACCATCGCCCAGGCGCTGGGCGGCGAGGTGCCCGACCGCGGCATGCAGGGCAAGCTGGCGGAAGGGAGTTGAGGCGGTGACCGTGAAGGTGGTAACGACCGAGGCCGAGCGCGAGGACCGCGATGCGTTGGCGGCAAGCCCGCTCGCGGTGCGTGGCCTGACCGTATCCTACGGGGAAAAGCCTGCCGTGTTCTCGCTGGATGCGACGTTTCAGCAAGGCGCGATGACGGCCATCATCGGGCCGAACGGCGCGGGCAAGTCGACGATGCTGAAGGCCGCGCTAGGGATCATCAAGCCGGTCTCCGGGCGGGTCACGGCGTGGGGCGAGGCGCTCGAAAAGATGCGGGCCCGGATCGCCTATGTGCCGCAACGGGCCAGCGTGGACTGGGATTTCCCCGCGCGGGTTCTGGACGTGGTGCTGATGGGCCAATACCGAGACCTCGGCCTGTTGGGGCGGATAAGAACCAAGCACATCCAAGCCGCGCTGCACTGTCTTGAGCGCGTGGGCATGGACGGCTTTGCAGACAGGCAGATCGGGCAGTTGTCCGGCGGTCAGCAACAGCGGGTGTTCCTGGCGCGGGCCCTGGCGCAGGATGCGGACCTCTATCTTCTGGACGAACCTTTCGCGGGGGTCGATGCCGCGACCGAGACGGCGATAATCTCTGTGCTGAAGGACCTGCGCGGGCTGGGCAAGACGGTGGTCGCGGTGCATCACGACCTGTCGACGGTCACCGAGTATTTCGACCGCGTGTTCGTCATCAGCACCAGCAAGATTGCCGAAGGGTCGGTGGCCGATGCCTTTACCCGCGCCAATCTTCAGGAGGCGTATGGCGGACGCTTGGCCACGGCCCAGATGGGCGCCCTGGGATAATCCGCGATGGTTTGGGACGCACTGACGCTGCAACTTGGATACAACGCCACGCTCGTGACGCTTGGCGCCGCCTTGCTTGGCATGGCCGCCGGCGCCACCGGCACCTTCCTGTTTCTGGGCAAAAGGGCGCTGGTCAGTGACGCGATCAGCCATGCGACCCTTCCGGGGGTCGCGCTTGCCTTCGTCGCGATGGTGGCCCTGGGCGGAGACGGCAGGGCGCTGCCGGGCCTTTTGGCGGGATCGGCCCTGTCGGCGGCGGTCGGCCTCTTGTGCGTCAGCGCCCTGACCAACAGGACGCGACTGTCGGAGGATGCGGCGATCGGCGCCGTCCTGTCGGTGTTCTTCGGGTTCGGTATCGTTCTTCTGACGGTGATCCAGTCGATGAGTTCCGGGCGGCAGGCGGGATTGGAGAGCTTTCTGCTGGGGTCGACGGCAGGTATGTTGCGGCAGGACGCGGTGGTGATCGCGTCCGGCGGCGCAATCGTGCTGCTGCTGGTTGCCGCGCTCCGGCGGCCCATGACGATGGTTGCGTTCGACCGCGTGTTCGCGGCGAGCCTGGGGGTCAATGTTCCGCGGGTCGAGCTGGCAATGATGGGCCTGGCGCTGGCGATCACCGTCGTGGGCCTGAAGGTCGTGGGATTGATCCTGATCGTCGCGCTGCTGATCATTCCGGCGGTCGCGGCACGGTTCTGGACCGACCGGGTCGGACGGGTCGTGATCCTGGCCGGCGTGATCGGCGGGCTGTCCGGCTACGCGGGTGCGGCATTCTCGGCCACGGCGCCGGCACTGCCCACGGGACCGATCATCGTCCTGGTGTCCTTCGCCCTGTTCACCCTGTCCCTGTTCGCGGCGCCCAACCGCGGCGTTCTTGCCGCGGTTCTGAAACATCAGCGGTTCCGGGCGCGGGTCCATGAGCGGCAGGGCTTGCTGGCCCTGGCCCAGAGGCAACCGATCTACGAGGGCCTGACGCTGCGCCTGATGCAGCGCCGGGGGCTGATCCGGGCGGATGGCGTGGCGACCGAACTGGGACAGGCGCAGGCGGCACAGGCCCTGCGCGACGAGCGGCGCTGGCAGGTGTTGCGCTCGAACCCGGCCTATGAGGAAGCGGCGGCAAGCTATGACGGGCTGACACCGCTGGACGATGTCCTGACGCCGGATCAGCTGGGTGCGCTGGACCGCGAGTTGCGGCCGAAGGGAGTTTCGTGATGGGCGAGGAATTCGTTGTTCTGTCCCTGGCGCCGATGCTGATCGGCATCTTTGCCGCCGTGGCCTGCGCGATACCCGGCAATTTCCTGTTGCTGCGGCGGCAGGCGCTGATCGGCGATGCGATCAGTCACGTGGTTCTGCCCGGGATCGTGGTGGCCTTCCTGGTGACCGGCGTGGTCTCGGCCTGGCCCATGATGCTGGGCGCGGGCGGCGCATCGCTTGTGGCGGTCGGCCTGATCGAGGCGATCAGGCGGCTGGGCGGGATCGAGCCGGGCGCGGCCATGGGCGTGGTGTTTACAGCGATGTTCGCGGGCGGTGTCCTGTTGCTGGAACAGTCGGACACCTCGTCGGTACATCTTGATGTCGAACACGCGCTGTACGGTAATCTTGAAAGCCTGATCTGGCTGGATGCGCAGGGTTGGGCGTCACTTTGGGACATCGGGGCCTTGCGGGGCCTTCCGCCCGAGTTGTCCCGGATGGCCCTGACCCTGGTGCTGGTGATCGTGCTGACATGGGTGTTCTGGCGACCGCTGAAACTGTCGACCTTCGACGAAGGGTTTGCCCGCACGATGGGCCTGCCCGTCAGCCTGATCGGGCTGGGACTGGTCGTGGTGGCGGCCATCGCGGCGGTCGCGGCGTTCGACGCGGTCGGCTCGATCATCGTGATCGCCATGTTCATCTGCCCGCCCGCGGCCGCACGGATGGTCACCAACGGCCTCGAGGCCCAGGTGGCATGGTCGATCGGTTTCGCCGTGGTCTCGGCGGTGTTGGGCTACGTGCTGGCAGGCTACGGTCCGCTCTGGTTGGGATTCGACGATGCGGTCAGCGCGGCAGGCATGATCGCGACGGTTTCGGGCGCCATCCTGGGTCTGGCCGCCGCGTTCGGCCCGTGCCGCCATCGAAGCGGCGCCAGCGCGGTGACATCTTAGCCGTCTGTCAGCTCCAGCGCGCGGCCCAACGCCGCAAGCCCGGATGCAACCAGATCGCCGGGCGCCAGCGCTGTGGCAGGCACGCCTTGTGCGGCAAGCGCGGTCATGTGCGGCGCAGGTTCGGCAGAGATCACCAACACTTCCTGTCCCAGCCAATACGGTCGGGTGGCGGCCAGTTCCGCGCCCAGAAGATGACCTGTCAGCGCCGAGCGGTCGCCCGAGATTTCCGCCTGACGCAGATGCGCGGCAAGGCGCTCTGGCCGGCTCAGCGTGTCTGCCATTGCATCGGGATCGGCCGTTGCGGCACCGCCGAGCGCGGTCACGAGGCGTGGGGTCAGAACCGTCTGGACGCTGACCGCTTCGCCGGCGCTGATGTGGATCCAGTGCGTCACTTCGGATTGCGTGGCGCATATCACGCCGTCCCAATGCACGCGACTTGCCAGCGCACCGGCGATCCACAGACGCACGCTGGCGCTGATGATGTCGGGCGGAGTGGCCTGTTCGAGCGCGCTCAGGGTATCGCCGGTCTTCGGCAGGATGCCGGTGGGCAGCTTGTCGGGAGGTCCGTCGCCCAACCGCACCAGACGCGGTGCGTCGCCAAGCTCTGCCAGCACCGCCTCCTCGGAGGATCCAGTGGCATGTCTCAGGACGCGGTCGCCTTCGACAAGGTATCCGGACAGGCCGGCGTTATCGGGAACAAGTGCAATCCAGCGGGTCATCGCGCCTGCATCTGGCGCACCAGCGGGGCCACGTCGTATCCCGCCTTGGCGGCGCGGTCGATGATCTCGCTGTCGTCGCGACGGCCGTGTTCGACCGCGGCCCAAAGCATGGTGCAGCGTGTCCCGCTGCGGCAATAGGCCAGGATGGGCTTGGGCAGGTCCTTGAGCGCCGCGTCGAATTCGGCCAGCGCTTCGGGGGTGATCATGCCGGAGATTATCGGAATGCTACGGATTTCCAGGCCCTCGGCCTTCGCCGCCTGCTCGATTGCCTCGAACTCGGGCTGGCCGAATTCTTCGCCATCGGGACGGTTGCACAGGATCGACTGGAACCCCGCGCCGGCGATCTCCTTGATGTGGGCCACGTCGATCTGTGGCGAGACCGCGAATTCCTTGGTCAGGGGGCGAATGTCCATGGCTTGGCTCCTGTTCCGATTGGCCCATATGGGCGCAAACGGGGGCGGATTTCAATGCTGGCCTTGGATGTTTGCGGCCTGTCGGCACGCACGCCCGATCCGTGCTATAGTCCGAGTCTCACGGTCATTGACCGCACTGAATGGGAGGATCGACCAACATGACGGACAAGGACGCCTACACCAAGAAGCTAGAGGCCCAGATGAAGGAATGGCAGGCCAATATCGACAAGCTGCGGGCGCAGGCCGAGAAGGCGCAGGCCGATTCCCAGATCGAGTACGAGCGACAACTCAAGGATCTGCGCAGCCGCCGCGATGAACTTCATGAAAAGTTGAGCGAGTTGCAGAAGAACCAGTCCGCGGCCTGGAACGACATCAAGGCCGGGGCGGACAAGGCGTGGGACGACATGTCCAAGGCGATGCAGGATGCGTGGAAGCGGTTCGGTTGACCTTTCGCGGCGCGGCGCCGACGGATTCGGGCCGTCGGTGCGCCCGGGTCAGTCGTAGCGCAGATCGGTCGCCTTGCCGCGAAAAACCACGTAGGACAGGACAGTGTATCCGATGATCATCGGCAGCACGAGCAGCGTGCCGACCAGGATGATCATCAGGCTTTCGGGCGCGCTGGCCGACTCGTAGAGGGTCAGCCGCTCGGGCACCACGTAGGGATAGAACGAATACGCCATGCCGACGAAGCCGAGCGTGAAGAGCGCAATCGTGAGGCTGAAAGGCAGGAATGAAAGCGCGTCGTTTTCCCTCGGAAGCGTTCTGAGGACCCACCACAACGCCAGGAGCAGTCCCGCGGAAACAAGTGGCAACGGCGCAAGCAGGTAAAGCTCGGGGAAAGAGAACCATTTTTCGAAGATGCGGGCGCTGACATAGGGCGAGCCCAGCGACACCGCCCCGAGCCCGAGCACGACACCCCAGATCCCGCGTCGGGCCCAGTGGATTGCCTTGAGCTGGAGGTCGCCTTCGGCCTTGAGGATCATCCACGTGGCCCCGATGAAGGAATAGGCCACCGTCAGAAAAACTGCGGTCGTCGCGGCGAAGATCAGGGTAAACGGGCTGATCACGAGGCCCATGACGTAAAGGCCCAGCATGAAGCCCTGCGACAGCGAGGCCATGAGGCTGCCCCAGAAGAATGACAGGTCCCAGAGCCGCTTGCGCCGCGCCGGCGCCTTGGCGCGGAACTCGAACGCCACACCGCGCAGGATGAGGCCCACCAGCATCACGGCGACCGGCAGGTAGAGTGCCGTCAGGATGACCCCGTGGGCGGCGGGAAACGCGACCAGCAGGATCCCGATGGCCAGCACCAGCCATGTTTCATTGGCGTCCCAGAACGGCCCGATCGAGGCCACCATCCTGTCCTTCTCGGTGTCCGAGGCGAAGGGGAACAAAACGCCGAGGCCCAGGTCGAAGCCGTCCAGGCAGACATATACTAGGATAGAAAGCCCCATCAGGCCTGCAAAGGTGAAGGGCAGCCAGGTTGCGGGGTCTCCGAAAGCGTCCATGGGGGCTACTCCGCCGGGGTCGGGTTCATGCCGGGCACGTCGGGCCGGCCGCGTTCTTTCGCATAGTGGCCGTTCCGCGCGAGGTAGAACAGCACGCCGATATAGGCGGCCAGAAGCGCGACATAGACCGTCAAGTAGACCGCCAGCGTCGTGGCGACCATCGGGCTGGGGACATCCGCCACCGCCTGCTCGGTCGTCATGACGCCCGACACCAGCCAGGGCTGCCGGCCGATCTCGGTCGTGTACCAGCCCGCGAGGGTTGCAATCCAGCCGGAGAAACTCATCGGCACCAGCGCCCAGAGGAGCGGTTTCGGCAGTCCCTCGGGACCGCGACGCCGATAGATCATGAAGGCGGCCGCGGCCCAGCTGAGCACCAGCATTGCCAGGCCGGTGCCCACCATGACGCGGAAGGCGTAGAAGACGGGCGCGACAGGCGGGTGGGTTTTCGCGCCATCGTCGGTGACGAACTCTTCGAGACCGGGAACGACGCCATCCGCGTGATGCGTCAGGATAAGAGAGGCAAGGTTCGGGATGGCGATCTCGTAATGGTTCTCGCGCGCCATCTCGTCGGGGACGGCGAACAGCACGAGAGGGACGTTCGGCCCGGTCTCCCAGTTGGCCTCCATCGCGGCGATTTTCGCGGGCTGGTGTTCAAGCGTGTTGAGGCCGTGAAAGTCGCCGGCAAGGATCTGCAAGGGGATGAGCAGGGCACCCAGCCCGATCCCCGTGACCATGGCGGTGCGCACATCCTTGGCCCGGTCGCCGCGCAACCAGCGATAGGCGGAGATCCCGGCCAACAGAAAGGCGACCGTCACTCCCGAGGCAAGAAGCATGTGCACGACGCGATAGGGCATCGACGGGTTGAAGATGATCGCCCACCAGTCGGTTGCATGGGCCACGCCATCTCGAAGCTCGAACCCGGCGGGGGTATGCATCCAGCTTGACAGAACCAGGATCCAGAAGGCCGACATCGTGGTGCCGAACGCCACCAGGAACGTTGCCAGCGTGTGCAACCATCCGGGCACGCGCGACATGCCGAAGAGCATGATGCCCAGAAACACCGCCTCGAGGAAGAAGGCGGTCATCACTTCGTAGGCCAGTAGAGGTCCGGCGATGTTGCCCACGGTTTCCATGAAGCCGGGCCAGTTGGTGCCGAACTGGAAGGACATCGTGATGCCCGACACGACGCCGAGCCCGAAGCTGAGCGCGAAGACCTTGACCCAGAAGCGATAGGCGTCCATCCAGAGGTCTTCCCCGCTGCGCGTATACCTGAGCTTGAAGTACAGCAGCACCCATCCCAAGGCGATCGTGATCGTGGGGAACAGGATGTGGAAGGAAATGTTTGCGCCGAACTGGATGCGCGAAAGTATGAGTGTGTCCATGTCCTCGCGTAGCCTGCATGATGGCAGGCCGCCCTGTCTGTCTTGTCACAGACCTAGGGCAAAAACCGCGGATTTCCGCTGGTTGCGACCAGAGGGCGCAGCAGGGGATGGAACCGGCGCGAATGGCCCCGGCAAGGCGGCAGGTGCAGCTTACGCCAGGCGCTGGCCTGCACCTTTGGGGTCAGGCCGCCGCAAAGCCCGTGTCCAGCGCGGAAAGAACCTGGTCGATTTCGGCTTCCGTGATGATCAGGGGCGGCGACATCAGAAGGTTGTTCCCTCCGATCCGCACCATCGCGCCGGCCTCGTACGTGGCCTGGTGGACCTTCTTGACGGTCGCCGCGTCCATCGGCGTTTTCGCGGACCTGTCGCTGACCAGTTCGATTCCGGTCATCAGGCCGTGGCCGCCGCGGACGTCGCCGATGATATCGTATTTCTCCATCAGGCGCTGCACGCCGTGGAACAGCTGTGTGCCGCGCGCGGCCGCGTTCGTCCTGGTGTCCAGCCGCGTCGTCTCGGACAGGCAGGCCACAACGGCGGCGGCGCCCACGGGATGTGCTGAATAGGTATAGCCGGTCCAGATCGCCCCACTGGCGTCGGCGGTCTCGAACACGTCCGCGACCTTGTCGCTCAGCAACACGCCGCCCACGGGGAAATAGGCGCTGGTGATACCCTTGGCGACGGTCATCATGTCGGGCTTCACGCCCCAGTGGCGGGCCCCCGACCAGTCGCCGGTGCGTCCGAAGCCGCAGATCACCTCGTCCGAGATCAGGAGAATGCCATAGCGGTCGCAGACCTCTCGCATGTGCTTCATGAAGCTGGCGTCGGGCACGATGACGCCGCCCGCGCCCTGGATCGGCTCCATGATGAAGGCAGCGATGGTGCTTGGGTCCTGGAATTCGATCTCGTCCACCATGGCGGCGGCGATTTTCTCGGCCAGCTTGGCCGGGTCGGTCTCATGGTACGGGTTGCGATAGGTGTAGGGGCTGGGCAGGTGGAAACAGCCGGGCAGGAGCGGCTCGTAGGTGATGCGGAAGCGGTTGTTGCCGTTCACCGACGCGCCGCCCCAGTGGGTGCCGTGATAGCCCTTTTTCAGCGACAGGAACTTGGTGCGCGTGGGCTCGCCCCGCAGGCGGTGGTACTGGCGCGCCATGCGCAGGGCCGTGTCGACCGCGTCGGACCCGCCGGAGGTGAAAAAGACGCGGGCCATGCCGTCCTCGGCGAAGAATTCCTGCACGGCATAGGAGGCCTCGATCGCGGGCGGGTTCGAGGTGCCGGCGAAGGCCGAGTAATAGGGCAATTGCCACAGTTGATCGGAAATGGCCTGCTTGATGGCGTCGTTGGAATAGCCAAGGTTCGTACACCACAGCCCGCCCACGGCATCCACCACGCGATGCCCGTCGATATCGATGATCTCGACGCCCTCGGCGCTCTTGATGATGGTGGGTGCGTTCTGTTGCTGCTCGCCGGGATGGCCCATGGGATGCCACAGGTGGCGTGCGTTCATCTCGCGCAGGAAATTGTCGTCTTTCATGGGAGCCCCCGTCTCTGAGTCGCGGATTTGATCAAACGTGGCACCACGGCGGGGTTCTGTCCAGTGACCCCAAAGGGGGAGGGGCGCAAAAGAAAGGGGGCCGTTGGTTCGGCCCCTCATTCCCTCCTGCCGCGTTGTAGGATCACCGCGCCGGGTGTGTTTCTTCCCGTCCGGTCGTGGTGTGCCGCGATACGTCGATCGCGGCGAATTCGCCTGATGATGAAGGGGGAGTGCCGCGACGCGTGACCAAGGCGGTATCGCCTGACCACATGGTCGCGGGCCGGATCATGCCGCGCCCTCCGCGTGGAAGCGCGGTGCCGTTATGAAAATGTGCCCCAGTGCCGTCCGCAACACGGCGTCCCCCGATGCCGGCACGGGTCAAGTCCCTGTTCCCGTGCGTTGGAATGCAGTTTCACAAGGTATAGGCGAAGCGATTCGTTTCGGTCAATCGCCGGTGATTCGTTTTTTCCCCGGTTTCGGCTAAGCGGTGGGCGCGACTCGAAAAAAAGTTTCGAGCTTCGGGACGTCGCCGAGGCGCGCGCGACGCTCTTGGACCGCTCAGGTGTCGAGCCAGACGGTCTCGAACTGCATCTCCCGGGCCTGGTGCACGTGGTCGTTCTTCACATGCTTTGCGAAATGCCTGGTCTGATTGCGCCAGAACGGCTGGACGATCACGCCGCTGTCGCGCAGGCGGGTCTGCAGAATGGCGGAGTATTCGCGCCGTTTCCGTGCGTCGAAGACCCCGAGCGCCTGGTCGAGGATGGCGTCGAATTCCGGGTCGGAATGCGCGGTCTCGTTCCACGCCGCGCCCGATCTGTACGCGAGCGCCAGAACCTGTACGCCCAGCGGGCGGGGGGCCCAGTTGGTGGTCGAGAACGCGTACCTCGTCCAGTCGTTCCAGAAGGACGACAAGGGGACCATTGTGCGTTTGATGTTGAAGCCCGCCTCGGACAGCATCGCGCCGATGGCGTCGGCGGTCGCGGTGCGCCAGTCGCCGTCGACCGAGATGAGCTCCAGTTCGGTGTCCCCGTGCCCGGCGGCGCGGGCCATCTCTATGGCCGCGGCGGGATCGGGGGCCTTCGCGGGGAGCGCGGCATACTCGGGATGAAACGGCGCCACGTGATGGTTCTGGGCGGCGAGACCATCGCCGTCGATGCCCAGTTGCAGGACAAGGTCGTTGTCCACGGCCAGCTGGACCGCGTTGCGCAAGTCCTTCGAGGTGTAGGGCGCGGTGTCCATGCGCATCCGGGCCACGATGGTGGCGGCCGTGGGCATACTGCTTTTGACGAGGCCGAGATCGTCCAGCGCAGTGGCGATATCCTCTGTGGTCTCGTCGTTGACGTCGATCCGGCCCGCATCGAAAGCCGTGACGATGGCCGCGCTGTCGGTGCCGAGGTCGATGAACCGGATACTGTCGAGATAGGCCTCGCCGCCCCACCATGCACCGTTTTCGCGCCGCTTCACCTCGGCCCCCGCGCCGGGATCGAGCGAGACCAGTTGGAAAGGGCCCGTGCCGATGGGGCTTTGCGCCAGGTCGCTTTCGTCACCGTGGCTGCGGTGCACGATCAGGGCGGGATAGTCCGCCATGCCGGCAATCAGCGAGATGTCGGGGCGGGGCAGGGTCAGTCTTATGGTGTGGTCATCGAGCTGCGCCATCACGCCATCGGCCAGCCGGCCCGTGTCGGTGTCGATGAGCGCGGCCATGGGAGCCGCCATCGCGTTGCCCTCGACCGACGTGTCACACCAGCGGGTGATGTTGTGAACGACGTCCTCGGCGGTGAAATCGTCGCCGTTGTTCCAGGTTACGCCCCGGCGCAGGTGGAGCGTGTAGGTGCGGGCGTCGTCGGACACGTCCCAGCTTTTCAGCAGGAGGCCGGAGAAACTGTAGTCGGTATTCCAGCGCACCAGCGGCTCGCAGAACTGGCGGGCGAGATTGCCTTTCTCGGTCCAGTCGAACTTGCGCGGGTCGGTGATGTCGAGCACGCGCATCGCGACGCGCAGAACGCCGCCTTTGCGCCCCTCGCCCTGCTGTGCCAGGGCGGGGCGCGCTGCCCCCAGCAGGCCATGGGCCGTGGCGGCACTGGCCCCCAGGGTCGAGGCAAGCGCGATGAATTCGCGGCGGTCCATCAGGCCGGCGCGGGTGTCGCGGGCCAACTGGCGCAGGCGGCAGTTTCGGGTCTTGCCCGTCATGGGGGGCGGTCCTTGGTCTGCTGGGCGGGCGGCTTTACTGGCCTGCCCCACTATGAGGCGCCATGGCGGATTGTAAATCGGCGACGCGCCCCGGGGGCGCTGTGCCATGCGCCGCGAATTCGCTTGAGACGGCAGGGGCGCACGGGTAGATCAGGCGCCAAAGGAGGAGCCGCATGAGCCTCAATACGTTCGGACATCTGTTTCGCGTCACCACCTGGGGCGAAAGTCACGGGCCCGCCCTTGGCGCGACCGTGGATGGTTGCCCGCCGGGCATCGCCGTGGACGAGGCATTCCTGCAGCAGTTCCTCGACAAGCGCCGCCCGGGGCAGAGCAAGCACACCACGCAGCGCAAGGAACCCGATGCGGTGAAAATCCTGTCGGGGGTGTTCGAAGGGCAGACCACGGGAACGCCGGTGCAGCTGATGATCGAGAATACCGATCAGCGGTCCAAGGATTATGGCGAGATCGCCCAGACCTTTCGGCCCGGCCATGCCGACATCACCTATCACCAGAAATACGGGATCCGCGATTATCGAGGTGGCGGGCGCAGTTCTGCCCGCGAGACGGCCGCACGGGTGGCCGCTGGCGGGCTGGCGCGGGCGGCGCTGGCGCGCCTTGCGCCGGGCCTGGAGGTCAAGGGCTACATGACCCGGATGGGCGAGGTGACGATCGACCGGGACGAGATCGACTGGGCCGAGATCGACCGCAACGATTTCTTCCTGCCGGACGCCGGGGCGGTGCCGGTGTGGGAGGATTACCTGCAAGGGATCCGCAAGGCGCAGAACTCGGTCGGGGCCGAGATCGAGGTGGTGTGTCGTGGAGCGCCCGCGGGGCTGGGCGCGCCGGTCTATGGCAAGCTCGACACCGATTTGGCCGCTGCGATGATGAGCATCAATGCCGTCAAGGGCGTGGAGATCGGCGAGGGCATGGCGGCGGCGCGGTTGACCGGCGTCGACAATGCCGACGAGATCTTCATGGGCGAGAATGGCCCGGAATACGGCAGCAACCATGCGGGCGGCATCCTGGGCGGGATCTCTACCGGGCAGGACATCGTGGTGCGCTTTGCCGTGAAGCCCACCAGTTCGATCCTGACGCCGCGCCGGTCAATCCGGATGGATGGCAGCGCGACCGAGGTGGTCACCAAGGGGCGGCACGACCCCTGCGTGGGCATCCGCGCGGTGCCGGTGGCCGAGGCGATGATGGCCTGTGTCGTGCTCGATCACCTGCTGTTGCATCGCGGGCAGGTCGGCGACGGGCCGCGCGGTGTGATCGGCTGATCCTGAGCCTATGATTTGCGGGCGATTACTGCAAACTGCGTCATCGAAAAGAAGAACCGGCCCTCGGCGGCGAGCGCTTCCTGTTCTTCGCGCCACGCGGTGCAGTCGGCCTCGGGGACAAGGTCGTTCTGTCTGGCGTAGCTGTCCATCAGGGTCAGCATCATGCGGGCGAGACCGTCGGGCCTGAGATCGTGATCGTTGAGTGTCACGGGGCGGATGTCTTCCACCTCGAAGCCAGCCTCGCGCAGCATTGGCGGCAGGATTGCGGGCACGCGCCGTTCGACGAAATGATCGTCCCACGAGGCGATCATGCGGTCCATGCGCGGCTGATCCTCGGTGTGCCAGATCCAGCTGTCGAAATGAATGTCGCTGACCACCAGCCGCCCGCCTGAACGCAAAACGCGGGCGACCTCCTGGCAGGCGCGTGGCAGGTCGTCGAGATATTCGAACACCTGCACCGAGACGGCCTTGTCGACCGATCCCGTCTCGACCGGCAGGTCATAAGCCGAGCCAT
Organism: Roseovarius atlanticus; assembly: GCF_019802205.1. Lineage (GTDB taxonomy): Bacteria > Pseudomonadota > Alphaproteobacteria > Rhodobacterales > Rhodobacteraceae > Roseovarius > Roseovarius atlanticus_A. Next base: position 448,037 of record NZ_JAHVHQ010000002.1, on the reverse strand, counting down.
CGCGGAACTCGACCCAGTCGAACTCCGCGCAGCGGGCGATGGCGGCCTCCCGCATGTCCTGGCTCGGGTCGACCCCGATGATGCACCCGCCGGGCCCGACGGCGCGGGCCATTTCGGCGGAGAGAAGGCCGTTGCCGCTGCCGATGTCGAGGATCGTCTCGGCCGGTTTCGGCAGGACGGCGTCGAACGACAGACGCCGCCGCTGAATGATGTCGGACCCTTGATAGACGAGGTCCAGCAGGCGCGTCGTTTCTGCGTTGAATTGCAGCATGATCGTATCCCCCCCCCTTTCAGAATACCCGAAAGCGGCAGAATCACGAAATCGACGCCTTAGCGCGGGGTCGTTTGGCGCGAGAGCTGCACGGCGAGGATGCCGCCCGTGACGACCAGCACGCCGATTATATCCCAGAACCCTAATGCTTCGTTAAGCACGAGGGCGGCGATGGTGACGCCGAAGAACGGGGTGAGGAAGTGGAAGGTGGCGGCCTTGACCGCGCCGATGCGGTTGACCAGGGCGAACCAGACCAGCGTGGCGGCGAGGCCCGGGATCAGCGTGGTGTAGACGAAGGCGGCGATGAAGGGCCAGGACCAGGCGATTTCAAGGGTTTCCGTGGACAGCCCGACAATGCCGAGTGCAACGCTGCCGACCAGCATCTGCAGGCCGACGATCATCAGGAAGTTGCCGCCCGAGGTGGCGCCGCGCACCATCAGGGTGGCGAAGGTGAGGGCCACGACGCCACCGATGCAGAGCACGACGCCGTAGAGGTCGGCGCCGCCCTGGAGCCGCGTGCCCATGATCAGCGCGACGCCCGCCATGCCCGCGGCGAGGCCGGCAAAGCCAAGCGCGCTGACGCGCTGGCCGAGGATCAGCCAGCTGGCGAGGCCGACGAGCAGCGGCATGGACGAGGCGATGATGGCGGCGAGCGAGGCCTCGACCGTCTGCATGGCGACGAAGTTGAGGCCGAGATAGAGCGCGTTCTGGCACAGGCCGAAGACGATCGTGGCGCGCCATTGCGCGGGCGTCAGGCGCCAGGATTGACCGAGGGCGCGGGCGATCAGGACGCCCAGGATGCCAGAGATCAGGAAGCGCAACGCAAGCGCGCTGACGGGTGGTGCGGCGGCGACGATGATGCGCGCGGAGGTGAAGGCGCTGGACCACATCACGGCAAAGGCCAGCCCCATGAAAAGCGCGCGAAAATCCATGATTTACTCGTCCTCGAACTGAAAAGGGCCGCCGGTGAGGCGACCCTTTCCGAAACCTGAAAGGATTACAAGGTCAGCCGTTGACGCTGTCCTTGAGGGCCTTGGCGATCGTCATCTTGACGACCTTGTCGGCATCCTTGTGGATCTGCTCGCCGGTGGCGGGGTTGCGCACCATGCGGGCCGGGCGCTCGCGGCAGTAGATCTTGCCAACGCCGGGAAGGGTGACGGCGCCGCCGTTGGACACTTCCTTGGTGATGATCTCGATCATGGAGTCGAGGGCGCTGGTCGCGGTTTTCTTGTCGCTGCCCATTTCCTCGGCGAGGGCCGCAACGAGCTGGGTTTTGGTCATCGGTTTTGCCATTTTCTGGTCTCCTTCAACTGCCCGTTACTTGGGCCTCCTGCGCGGGATTTAACTGTATCTTGTAGGCAAACACAACAAATAGTGTCGCATTACAAGGCGGATTTCGGCTGTTTGGGCCTGTTTTTTTGGTGTCCGGACCGTTTTACACAAGATTCAGGGACCTTCAACGCGCAAACGGCGATGCCGGATGCCGGGCGGGGAATCGCCAATGAAACATGGTTAACAGGGCCGGGAGGGCCGAAAACCCACATCGGTATCGCGTCGGTATCCGGGTGGTATCGCGACGGTGCGTCTGTCGTGATCCGCCGGGGTTAACGGGTCGGACGCGGTTGACGGGAGGCCGAGGCTAGGTGGCGGGGCGTTCCTGGCCCAGGCCCGGATCGAGGCGGCCGGAGGCCAGCGCGGCGCCCGCGACCATGGCGGTTGCGGTGCCGAGCATCAGGGGCAGGCCGCCCAGTTGATAGGTCAGGCCAGAGAGCACGGTGCCCGCCAGCCGCCCGCCGGCGTTGGCCATGTAGTAGAAGCCCACGTCCATCGTCACCCGCTCGGCCCGGGTGAAAGCGAGGATGAGGTAGGAGTGCAGCGAAGAATTGACCGCGAAGATGCCGCCGAAGACCAGCAGGCCGGCGACGAGGGTGACGGTGAGCCAGGGTTGCGGGCCGGACGTGGCCAGCGCGGCGACGGTCAGGATGGCGGGGACGGTGGCCAGCGCCCAGGCCCAGGAGCGGGCGGCGGAGACCAGCGCGGCCTCGGGGCGGGACGCGGCGCGCAGGAGGCGGGGGGCGGCGGCCTGCACCGCGCCGTAGAGGATGACCCAGACGGCCATGAAGCTGCCGATGAGGAAGAAGGCGGCACGGTTGCCATCCTCGGTTCCGTCCGACAGAACGGCGTAGAAGTAGATCGGGATGCCGACGACGAACCAGACGTCGCGCGCGCCGAAGAGGAAGACGCGGGCCGCCGATAGCCAGTTGACGTTGGGCGACTTGGAGAACACCTCGGAGAATTTCGCGCCCTTGCGGCCCCTGGGCAGGCCCGGGGGCATGGCGATGAGGACCGCCACGAGGATGAGGGCGAGGATGGCGGCCATGCCGAGCACCGCGCCGGCGAAGCCGATGAGTGCCAGGAGGGCCGCGCCCAGCAGGAAGCCCAGCCCTTTCACGGCATTCTTGGAGCCGGTGAGTACGGCGACCCAGCGAAAGAGGCCGCCGCCTGTCGTGGGGGCGAGCAGCTTGACGGCGGACTTGGAGGACATCTTGGCGAGGTCCTTGGCCACGCCGCTGGCGCCCTGCACGACCATGACGAAGGCGACCGAGAGGCCGATGGCCCAGTCGGGATCGAGCTGGGTGAGGGCCAGGAGGGCCAGCACCTGGATGCCGAGGCCGGCGTAGAGCGTGGAGGTCAGGCCGAAGCGGGCGGCGATCCAGCCGGCGGCGAGGTTGGTGACCATGCCGGCGATCTCGTAGAGGACGAAGAGATAGGCCAGTTGGATAGGAGAAAAGCCCAGCGTGTGGAAATGCAGCAGCACCAGCATCCGCAGCGCCCCGTCGGTGAGCATGAAGGCCCAGTAGGCCGCGGTGACGGCGATATAGGCCGAGAAGCCCTCGGGGCGGGCGGAGGCTTGTGTCACAGCGAGGCGCCGACCATCAGGGCCACGTCGACGAGGCGGTGGGCATAGCCCATCTCGTTGTCGTACCAGGCGTAGATTTTCACGTGGGTGCCGTTCACGACCATGGTGGAGGGCGCGTCGACGATGCCCGAGCGGGTGTCGTTGGTGTAGTCGGCGGAGACGAGGGGGCGTTCCTCGTAGCCGAGGATATCTTTCAGCGAGCCTTCGGACGCGGCCTTGAAGAAGCTGTTGACCTCTTCGGCGGTGGTCTCGCGTTCGACCTCGAACACGCAGTCGGTGATCGAGGCGTTCAGAAGCGGCACGCGGACGGCGTGACCGTTCAGGCGGCCCTTGAGTTCGGGGTAGATCAGCGTGATCGCGGTGGCGCTGCCGGTGGTGGTGGGAATGAGCGAGTTGAGCGCAGAGCGGGCGCGGCGCAGGTCCTTGGCGGGACGGTCGACGATGGTCTGCGTGTTGGTGACGTCGTGGATCGTGGTCATGGAGCCGTGCCTGATCCGCAGGTTCTCGTGGATGACCTTGACCACCGGGGCGAGGCAGTTGGTGGTGCAGCTGGCGGCGGTGACGATGCGGTGGCGGGCGGAGTCGTAGATGGCGTCGTTGACGCCCATGACGATGTTGGCCGCGTCGCCGTCCTTGACCGGGGCGGAGACGATCAGTTTTTTGACGCCGGCGTCGAAATAGGGGGCGAGCCTGGCCTCGGTCTTTAAGGCGCCGGTGCAGTCGATGACCACGTCGACACCACCCAACGGCAGGGCCGAGAGGTCCTTCGTGCCGATGAAGGGGATGCGGGTGCCGTCGATGGTGACGCTGTCGGCGTCATGGGCGAACGCGGCGTCCCAGCGGCCATGCACGGTGTCGAATTCCAGAAGGTGCGCGTGCATTTCCGGGTCGCCGACGGCGTCGTTGATCCAGGCGATCTTCGCGCCGCGTTCCATCAGCGGCTTGAGGATCAGCTTGCCGATGCGGCCCAGCCCGTTGACGGCGTAGGTGGTCATGCGGAGGCTCCTGCATTGGTGCGGCCGATATCGTCCACGGCCTTTTGTAGGGAAATCCGGTCGAGGCTGTCGAGTGACAAGCTTGTAAACGCCTTGATGCGGTTCTGCAGCGCGCCATAGGCCTGTTGGAAGGCGAGCGCCTTTTGTGCGTCGGTGCCGTCCGCTTTCACCGGGTCGGGCATGCCCCAATGGGCGCTGACGGGCTGGCCGGTCCAGGCCGGGCAGTCCTCGTTCGCGGCCTGGTCGCAGACGGTGAAGACGAAGTCGAATTGCGGCGCGTCGGGGGGTTGGAAGACAGCGACGTTCTTGGCCTCCAACACCGAGGTGTCGTGGCCTTTCTGTTGCAGCACGTCCAGGGCGAAGGGGTTCAGTTCGGACCGGGGTTTGGTGCCGGCCGAATAGGCGTTGAAGCGGTCTCCCGCCTCGGCGCGCAGGAGGCTTTCGGCAAAGATCGAACGGGCGGAATTGCCGGTGCAGATGAAGAGCACGTTGTACTTACGGTCGGTCATTTGGGGAACTCCGAGAAGGGTGTGGAGGGAGGTGGCGGAACAGGCATCGGGGCGGCCGCGGCAGCAATCGCCGATGAGGTAGTCGAGGGTCTGTCGCATCGCTGTCATGTCGACGCTGTAGCGCAGGGAGGTGCCCTGCCGCGTGCGTGTGATCAGCCCGGCCTGCACCAGCGCGTTGACGTAGGTCGAGAGCGTGTTGGGCTTGAGGTCGAGCGCATGGGCCAGTTCGGTCGCCGGGACGGCATCGGGGTAGCGCCGCATCAGAAGGCGGAAGACCGCCATGCGCTGGGGGTGGCCGAGGGTGGCGAGCCGGTGGGGAATCGGTGTTTCCATAATTCATGAAATATTGAAATAATGGGCGGGGTGCAAGGCGTGTCTTGCGGCCCGCGACCCGATCCCGGCCTGGCGGTGAACCATGGAGCTGTGCCGTGCGTTGGCCCGACATGGCTTTTGCAACGAACAACAGGGTCTTGCGCTCGTTGAGCGCGTCGACGCGGGAGGCGGTTGGCGCGCGGTGCGAGCCCGTGACGCTGGAGGCCGGCGATGTCCTGCACCGGATGGGCGATGTGACCTCGGCCGTCTATTTCCCCGAGACCGTGGTGATTTCCACGCTGGCGTCCTACAGCGACGGGACGGGGATCGAGATGGCGAATGTGGGGCGCGAGGCGTGCAGCGCGCTGAACCTGATCCTGCGACATCCACGGCAGTTGGCCGCGGACGAGGTGCAGATCGCGGGCCGGGCGCTGCGCTTGCCGGCAGAGCGGTTCCGGGAGTTGAAATCCGAGCATCGGGATTTCGAGAACGCGCTCTTTTCGGTCGTGCAGTCGGTTCTGTACCAGGCGATGGTTTCCGGCGCGTGCAACGCGGCGCACGAGGCCAAGCCGCGGCTGGCGCGGTGGCTGCTGACGATGGGCGACCGGACCGACGGCAACGAAATGCGGCTGACCCACGACTTCCTGGCGCAGATGCTGGGCGTGCGGCGGGCGACGGTGACCAACGCCGCGCTGGACCTGCAGTCGCAGGGGCTGATCAAGTATGCGCGCGGGCGCCTCGAGATCACCGATATCAAGGGGCTGCGCGGGGCAAGTTGCGAGTGTTACGACTTGGTGCGTTCGGCCAATGCGGAACTGCTTCCCGATAAGAGAAGCGGTGATTGACCCGTGGATTTGACGTGCGGTAGCGTACAGAAAGAGAGCGATCCATCCTGTAAGCTTGACGGAGCTTTTCCTGTTGCTTCAGGATGAAGCGGTTTGGGGAGAAGCGACAGGATGAAGCCGGAAGACATGGAAATGGGCGAGAACGAGGTCGAGCAGGCGATACGGCTTTCGCCGTTGTCCATGGTGCTGACCGATCCGCGGCTGGACGACAACCCGATCACCTATGTCAATTCCGCCTTCGAGTCCCTGACGCTTTACAGCCGACGGTACGCGATCGGTCGGAACTGCCGCTTCCTGCAGGGTGAAGAGACCGATGCGGCGGATATCCGGAAGATCCGGTCGGGGCTGGATTCGGCAGAGGAATTCGAGGTCGTGATCACCAACCACCGGGCCGATGGCACGGCGTTTCGCAACCAGTTGCTGGTGGCGCCGATCCACGGCAGCGATGGCGCGCTGACCGGGTTTTTCGGCCTGCAGCGCGAAATCCCGCAGACCGGGACGATGCCGGAGCAGGAGGACGCGACCCTGGGGCTGCTGCGCGAGTTGCAGCACAGGGTGAAGAACCACCTGGCGATGATCGTCAGCATGATCCGCATCCAGGCCCGGCAGGACGTCACCGAGGAGTCGCTGAAGGCGATCGGCCGCCGGATCGAGGCTCTGTCGGTTCTGTATGACGAACTGCTGAGCGGCGGAAACAGCGAAGAGATAGAGACCGGCGCCTATCTGAGCCGGATCGCGTCGGTGGTGTCCAGCCTGGAGCCGCGCGGGGCGATACGGGTGAACGTGGAATGCGACGAGGTGTCGTTGCCGGTCGACCAGGCGGCTCGGCTGGGGCTGCTGCTGTCGGAGTTCCTGACCAATGCGTTCGAGCACGCCTTCGCGGGCCGGTCGACCGGCACGGTCGAGGTGCGGTTCCAGCGGACCGGCGCGCAGGGCTTGCGCCTGTCGGTCGAGGATGACGGGATCGGGTTGCCGGAAGACAGCAACTGGCCGTTCGGCGCGGCCAGCATCGAGACGCAGCGTGAGCGGGCGGAGGATCACGACGGGGCGCTGGATACGACCGGGGACAGGGGAAAGCCCGGCGTGGGCGGCAGTATCGTCGTGGCGCTGACGCAATCGCTGGAGGCGGAGCTGTCGGTCGAGACGCTGGAGCAGGGCACGCGGGTGACGGTCGAGGTGTGACCGGGTAAGCCGGCGGCCCGGGGCTTGGGCCGGAGGGAGATGTCGAGGTGGTGCCGGATGCAAGGGCGTCTGCACCGACATCGGTGCACAGGGTCTGCCCACGCCGCACGTCCGTTTTGCGGGTGCCGAGTCAAAGGATCGCCGCGACGGTTCGGACGACCGTCTCTGCCACGTTCTGTCGCCGGATTTCATGGCAATGAGCCGGGTCAGCTTGCGCCGCTTTTCGGATCAGGGTCTGAACTGCGTGCGGCCCTGTCCGGCCGCACGCATTGACCCGTTTCAGTGGGCCATCATTTCTTCAGCCACGTCCTCGCCGCTGAGTTCGGCGGGGTAGTAGGTGGGCCAATTGGTGACTTCCTCGAGCAACTTTGCCCGGTCGTCGCCCCAGTAGAGGTGGAAATGTCCGGCATCCTGCGGCGCGATGGCATGGTCGCTGAACTGGATGAAGGCGGGTGCCCCGGCGTCGCCACCGCTCTTTTCGAAGATGTAGCGGACACCGCGGTTGCCGGCCTTGTAGGTCAGCACTTCGTAGCCGTCGTTGGCATAGCGGCCCTGCAGCGGGGTGCCGTTCTCGAAGAAGGTCACGCTGTCACCTTCGATGAGGATACGGTCGACCTCGGTCGCATAGCCGGTCTGGTAGTAGTCGGTGTATTCGGCCGCTGTCTTGTCGCCGTGCTCGGCCTTGTGCGCCATGACGGGGTCGAGCGTTCCGTCCTGCAGCAGCGGGTAGACCGATTGCCAGTCACCTTCCCAGTCCGAGAGGGTGCGGTCCTCGATCTGGTCATCCTCGAAGTAACCGTTGTAGACCTTGTCGTCACCGTGATCGTGCTTTTCGGAGTGATCGTGTTCCTCGGAGTGATCGTGATCGTGGTCATGTGTGCTGTCGCTTTGGGCGAACGCCGGCGCGGAAAGCACGAGCAAGGCGCCGGTGGCGACGGCGGCAACGCACCTGGCGAATGTCTGTTGCATGAGAGGCTCCTGTGTTGACGGGGTCTGCGACCCCATGGGTATTGATGTTATTACATAACGTGTTGTCTCTATCTGACGGATTTTGCTTTGACAACCGGGTCACGCAGTTGAAGACCTGTTCAGACGCGAAAGACCGCCGAACGGCACGTGCTGCCGCGCGCCGGTCCGTTGCATGTGCAAGCCTGGTATCGCGAACTGCGATCGAACCGCACGTTGCGCGTGGGTCGCTCGCAACGTCGCTTGGCGTGACGGCAAATCCACGCATCGTGGCACTGGCAAGCCGCCAATGCAGAACCGCCCCCGCAGTGCCTGCGAGGGCGGTGTCGTTGGTGGGACGGTCCCCGGTCAGGGACCGGCGCGCTTACTTGTACTTCTTGATCTCGCCCGAGCGCAGGCGCGAGGCGTAGCTGTGCAGCTCGCGCTTGACGATCGGCATCAGGAAGTAGAGGCCCAGCACGTTGACCACCGCCATGGCGAAGATCGCCGCGTCGGAGAAGTCGATCACCGGGCCGAGGCTGGAGGCCGCGCCGATCACCACGAAGAGGCAGAAGATCAGCTTGAAGACCAGCTCTTTCGTCTGGCCCTCGCCGAAGAGGAAGGTCCAGGCCTTGAGGCCGTAATAGGACCAGCTGAGCATCGTGGAGAAGGCGAAGAGGATCACCGCCAGCGCCAGGACGTACTTGAACCCGTCAATCGAGGACGAGAATGCCGCCGACGTGAGCGCGACGCCGGTGTTGCCGTCGACCGTCTGGACCGCGTTGCCCGCCTCGTTCAGCACGAAGAGGCCGGTTTCCGGATCGGTGATCAGCTGGTCGGTGATGATGATCACCAGCGCGGTCATGGTGCAGACCACCACCGTGTCGATGAACGGCTCAAGCAGCGAGACGAAGCCTTCGGTGATCGGCTCCTTGGTGCGCACCGCCGAGTGGGCGATGGCGGCGGAGCCGACGCCCGCCTCGTTCGAGAAGGCGGCGCGGCGGAAGCCCTGGATCAGCGCGCCGACCATGCCGCCGGCGACGCCGAGGCCGGTAAAGGCGCCCTCGAAGATGCGCCCGAAGGCGGTGCCGATCTGGTCATAGTTCATCGCGATGATGATGAGCGCGGTGCCGACATAGAGGATGCCCATGAAGGGCACGACCTTTTCGGTGACCTTGGCAATGGATTTCAGGCCGCCCACGATGACGGCGAAGACGACCGCGGCCATCACGATGCCGGTGATCCAGCCCGGGTAGTCGCCCAGCACGTTGGCAAGCTGTGCGTGGGCCTGGTTGGCCTGGAACATGTTGCCGCCGCCCAATGCGCCGAGGATGCAGAAGATCGAGAACAGAACGGCCAGGATGCCGCCGCCGAAGATGCCGCGTTCCTTGAAGCCCTTGGACAGGTAGTACATCGGGCCGCCCGAGACCTTGCCGTCGGGATATTCGTTGCGGTATTTCACGCCGAGCGTGCATTCGGTGAACTTGGACGCCATGCCCAGAAGGCCCGCGAGGATCATCCAGAATGTCGCCCCCGGGCCGCCGATGCCGACGGCCACCGCGACGCCCGCGATGTTGCCAAGACCCACCGTGCCCGACAGCGCCGTGGCGAGCGCCTGGAAGTGGCTGACCTCGCCGGCGTCGTTGGGATCGGAATAGTCGCCCTTGACGAGCGCGATGGAGTGGCCGACCCAGCGCAGCTGCACCACGCCGAAATAGACCGTGAAGACGGTGGCGGCGATGACCAGCCAGCCGACGATCCAGGGGAAGCTGGTGCCGGGGAAGTCGGAGAAGATCAGGCTGACGAACCAGCCGGTGGAATTGGCGAAGATCTCGTTGACGGTTTCGTCGATGGATTGCGCCAGGGCCGGGGCGCTGAGCGCCAGCAGGGCGAAGAGCGCCGCCAGGGGCGTCTTGAATGCATGTTTCATCTGTGTCCCTCGAATATTGTCGTTGAATGCGTGGCGCATGATCACGGTACGATGGTGACCGGCACGGGGGCGGCCTGTGCCAGGCTGCCCGCGACCGAGCCGAAGAGGCGCGACGAGAGCGCCGAATGGCCGGTGCGGCCGATGACGATCATCTCGGCGTTGTTTTCGTTGATGATGTCGACCAGCGTGTCGGCGATATGGCCGTAGCGCAGGACCGTCGTCGCGGTGATGCCGGCGTCGGACAGTTTCTTAAGGACAGGCTTGAGCAGCGCGTCCTCGGCGCGGGCCAGTTCCTCCTTGCGGCGCATGTGCCGTTCCTCGAGTTCTTCCTTGGTGAGAAAGGAATAGGGTGACCATTCCAGCACATGGGCGACGATGACTTCCGCACCTTGTGCCTTTGCCAGGGTGGTTGCGAAGTCGAGAGCCGCCTTGGCGCTTTCACTGTCGTCAAATCCCAGGACCAGTTTTTTTGACATTTTTCTCTCCTGTCGTGTCATTCCGGATCGGAATTCGACAAGCGTAGACGCAAAAGGCGAGTCGGCGCGAGTTTTTTCAATTTATGTAAGCAGAGCGGTGCCGTAGGGGATTTGCCGAGTCCCGCCCTTGTTCACCGGATGCGCAAACGGCAGGGAGGTCCCGGATCGGGTCCGGGACGGGTGTTGCTCGTGGTTTGGAGGAGCCTAGAGGAACGCGGTTTCGTCGAAGCTGCGCAGCTTGCGGCTGTGGATGCGTTCCAGCGGCATGTCGCGGATATGTTCCATCGCGCGGATGCCGATCATGAGGTGGCGCGAGACCTGGGTCTTGTAGAAATCGCTGGCCATGCCGGGCAGTTTCAGCTCGCCATGCAGGGGCTTGTCCGACACGCAGAGCAGCGTGCCGTAGGGCACCCGGAAGCGAAAGCCGTTGGCGGCGATTGTGGCGCTTTCCATGTCGAGCGCGATGGCGCGCGACTGCGACAGGCGCTGGACCGGGCCGGACTGGTCGCGCAACTCCCAGTTGCGGTTGTCGAAGCTGGCGACGGTGCCGGTGCGCATGACGCTCTTGAGCTCGTAGCCTTCCAGTTCGGTTTCGGCCGCAACCGCCTTTTCCAGCGCGATCTGCACCTCGGCCAGCGCCGGAATCGGCACCCAGGCGGGCAGGTCGGCGTCGAGCACCGCGTCCTCGCGCAGATAGGCGTGCGCGAGGACGAAATCGCCCAGCGACTGCGAGTTGCGCAAGCCCGCGCAATGGCCGACCATGATCCAGGCATGGGGGCGCAGGACGGCGATGTGATCGGTCGCCGTCTTGGCGTTCGAGGGGCCGACGCCGATATTGACCAGGGTGATGCCGCTGCTGCCCTTGCGCTTGAGGTGGTAGGTGGGCATCTGCGGCAGCTTGGAGGTGGGGCGCAGCACCTCGTCGGGGCCGGTGATGGTCGCGTCGCCGGGGCCGACGAAGCTGTGGTAGCCGCTGTCGGGATTGGCCAGGACCTTGCGGGCATAGGCCTCGAACTCGGCCACGTAGAACTGGTAGTTGGTAAACAGGACGTGGTTCTGGAAATGCTCGGGCGCGGTGGCGGTGTAATGGGCGAGCCGGGCGAGGGAATAGTCCACGCGTTGCGCCGTGAAGGGGGCGAGCGGCGCGGGGCTTTGCTGCATGACGGTATAGGTGCCGTTGACGATGTCGTCATTGGTGGTCGACAGGTCCGGCACGTCGAAATAGTCGCGCAGGGTAAAGTCGGCGGCGCCCTGTTGCGGGACGGTGATGGAGGCATCGTTGGCGACGGCGAAATGCACCGGCATCGGGGTGTCGGACACGCCGATTGTCACCGGCACATCGTGGTTGTGGAGCAGAAGGCCGATCTGCTGTTCGAGGTAGTTGCGGAACATGCGCGGCCGGGTGACCGTGGTGGCGTAGGTGCCCGGTTCTGCCAGGTGGCCGAAGCTGAGGCGGCTGTCGATCTTGGCATAGCTGGAGGTGCTGATGCGGATCTCGGGGTAGAAGGCGCGCACGGGGCGCGACGGCTGACCGTTCAGCATCGCGGCCTGGAACGCCTCGCACAGGAAGCTGACCGCGTCGTCGTAGAGCGCCACCAGGTGATCCACGGCCGCCGCGGCCTCGGTGAAGTTCTGCGGCGCCGGGGCCTCTGGACTGTGGTAGCGGCCGTCATCGGCGGTCTGAGCCATGGTGTACCCGATACATTCAACTTTTGCGGGGCACGTTGACAGAGCGGGGGACGGTTCGCAAGCTGGCGCGGATTTCGGTGCGAGGGAGGGAGCGATGGATTTCGAGACGGTCAAGCCGGAGGTGTTCGGCGCGTCGCTGCGGGGGATGGGCCTGAACCTGCTGGTGCGGGACGTGGCGCGCGAGGTGGCGTTCCTGGAGGCGGTGTTCGGGATGACAGGCCGCCGGGTGAGCGGGGATTTCGCGATCATGGTCTATGGCGATCAGCTGATGCAGCTGCATGTCGATGCCACCTATGGCAGCCATCCCGCGCTGGGGCTGTTGCCCGAAAGCGGCCCGCGCGGGGCGGGGGCGCAGATCCACCTGTTCGACAGTGACCCGGACGAGGCGGCGGACAAGGCCGAGGCGGCGGGCGGGCACGTGTTGCAGCCGCCGACGGACAAGCCGCATGGCCTGCGCGAGACCACCATTCTGTGCGAGAACGGCTATGCCTGGGTGGCGTCGCGGCCCTTGCAGGATATATCGGGCGGAGAGGCATAGGAGAAACGCATGGGCAAGGTGTTGCTGTCCTTCGGGCACGGGTTTTCGGCGCGGGCGCTGGCACGGCGGCTGGTGCCGCAGGGCTGGCGGGTGATCGGCACGACCCGAAGCGCCGAGAAGGCCGAGGCGCTGCGGGACGAGGGCGTGGAGGGCGTGGTCTGGCCAGGCAGCGACCTGTCTGAGGCGCTGGGGGCGGCGACGCATCTGCTGACATCCGTCAGTCCGGGCGAGGATGGCGATCCGGTGCTGAACGCGCTGGGCGAGGACATCGCGGCCATTGCCGGGCGGCTGGACTGGGCCGGGTACTTGTCGACCACGGGGGTCTACGGCGATCACGAGGGCGACTGGGTGGACGAGGCGAGCCCGCTGGAGCCGTCGACCGAGCGGGGCCAGAAGCGGGTCGTGGCGGAGGCGGCGTGGGCGGCGATCCCGGGCCTGCCGCTGCATATCTTCCGGCTGGCGGGGATTTACGGCCCCGGACGCGGACCGTTCGAGAAGGTGCGGCGCGGCACGGCGCGGCGGATCATCAAGCAAGGCCAGGTGTTCAGCCGGACCCATGTGGAGGATATCGCGCAGGTGCTGGAGGCGTCGATCAACCGGCCCAATCCGGGCGCGGCCTATAACGTCTGCGATGACGACCCGGCGCCGCCGCAGGACGTGATCGGGTACGCGGCGGAACTTCTGGGCCTGCCGTTGCCGCCGGCGGTGGATTTCGAGGAGGCCGACATGACGCCGATGGCGCGGTCGTTCTATGCCGAGTCCAAGCGCGTGGACAACAGCCGGATCAAGGACGAGTTGGGGGTGGTGTTGAAGTATCCCGATTACAAGGCGGGGTTGGAGGCGTTGTTGGCCGAGGAGAATGCGCGCGAGGGGTGACGTTGGCGTGGTGCGTGGGTTTTCACCCACCCCACGAGGCCCCGGATCAGGTCCGGGGCGGGCGCAGAGATCAGCCGTTTTCGCGCAGGATGGCGCCGGCGAGGTAGAGCGAGCCGCAGATGAGGATGCGGGCGGTGGGGTCTTTCGCGGCGATATCCTCGATGGCGGCGCGGGCGCTGGGGGAGGTGCCTGACGGCAGGCCCGCGTTGGCGGCGGCGGTGGCGGTGGCGTCGGCGGGCAGGGTGTTGGCCTCGCCGGGGATGGAGATGGCGGTGAGGCTTTGGGCGACGCCGGCGAGCGGCGAGAGGTAGCCCGAGATATCCTTGGTGTTGAGCATGCCGCAGACCAGATGCGTGGGGCGGGGCGGCAGCGAGGCGAGGTGCGCGGCCAGCGCGCGGCCCGCGGCGGGGTTGTGGCCGCCGTCGAGCCAGAGTTCGGCCTGCGGGGCGGCCTCGGCCAAGGGGCCGGTCGTGAGGCGCTGCATCCGGGCGGGCCAGTGGGCCCGGGTCACGGCGGCCTCGAGCGCGGTATCGCCCAGTTGCAGGTGGCGCAGGGCGGCGATGGCGGCGCCGGCGTTCTCGTACTGGTGCGCGCCGGGCAGGTTGGGCAGGGGCAGGTCGCGCAGGCCGGTTTCGTCCTGGTAGATGAGACGCCCGCGTTCGGTGGTGACGTGCCAGTGCTGGCCGTGGGCCAGAAGGGGCGCGCCCAGACGTTGGGCAGCGGCCTCGATGGCGTCCATGCCTTCGTCGTCCTGCGGGCCGACGACGCATGTGACGCCGCGCTTGAGGATGCCGGCCTTCTCAATGGCGATCCTGGCCAGCGTGTCGCCGAGGTATTGCTCGTGGTCCATCGACACGGGTGTGATGATGGTGAGCGCGGGGGTGGCGACGACGTTCGTGGCGTCGAGCCGTCCGCCCAGGCCGACCTCCAGCAGGGTGTAGTCTGCGGGGGTGCGCGACATGGCGAGGATCGCGGCGCAGGTGGTGATTTCGAAATAGGTGATCGGCGCGTCGCCGTTGGCGGCGTAGCATTCATCCAGCACCTCGGTCAGGTGCGGTTCGGTGATGAGATCGCCGGCCAGGCGGATGCGTTCGTGGAAGCGGGCGAGGTGGGGCGAGGTGTAGGCGTGGGCGGTCTTGCCCGCGCCCTCGATGCCTGCGCGGATCATCGCCAGGGTCGAGCCCTTGCCGTTGGTGCCGGCGATGTGGATCACCGGGGGCAGGGCATCCTGCGGGTTGCCGAGTGCGTCGAGCAGGCGCCAGACGCGGTCGAGCGTGAGGTCGATGATCTTGGGGTGCAGGGCCATCATCCGGTCGAGGATGACGTCCGATGTGGGGGCGGTCATTTGTCGGATGTGTCCGCGGTCTGCTCGTCGGCCGTGCCGGGCTGTGTCGAGTCCTGGGCCTCGTCCTCGAGCGGAAGCTCGGGAGCAGGAAGGTCGGCGGTGACGGCGGGCGGCAGGTTCAGGAGCATCCGCAGGATGGTGATGAGTTCGGTCCGCATCTCGCCGCGCGGGGTGACGCGGTCGAGCATGCCGTGGTCGAGCAGGTATTCGGCGCGCTGGAAGCCCTCGGGCAGTTTCTCGCGGATGGTCTGTTCGATCACGCGGGGACCGGCGAAGCAGATGAGCGCATTGGGTTCGGCGATATGGACGTCGCCCAGCATGGCGTAGGAGGCGGTGACGCCGCCCGTGGTGGGGTGGGTCAGCACGACGATATAGGGCAGGCCGGCCTCTTTGAGCATCTGCACGGCGACGGTGGTGCGGGGCATCTGCATCAGCGACAGGATGCCTTCCTGCATCCGGGCGCCACCGGCGGCGGAGAAGAGCACGAGGGGGCGCTTGAGTTTCACCGCTTCCTCGGCGGCGGCGATGATGGCGTTGCCGACATACATGCCCATGGAGCCTGCCATGAAGGAGAAATCCTGCGCCGCGGCGACGACGGGGGTGCGGCCGATCTCGCCCGAGGCCACCAGCATCGCCTCGGTCTCGCCGGTCGCCTTTTGGGCGGCGCGCAGGCGGTCGGGATATTTCTTCTGGTCGCGGAACTGCAGCGGGTCGGCGGTGGGCTGGGGCACGGACACTTGCGTGAAGGTGCCGCCGTCGAACAGCGCGGTGAAGCGGTCGCGCGGGGTGATCGCCATGTGGTGGCCGCAGGAGGTGCAGACGTTGAGGTTCTCGCGCAGCTCGCGGTGGAACAGCATGGTTCCGCACTCGTCGCACTTGGTCCAGAGGTTCTCGGGGATCTCGCGGCGCGAGAAGATCGAGTTGATGCGCGGACGCACGTAATTGGTGATCCAGTTCATCGGTGGCCCAGTTCCCGTTGCAAATCGCCCTTGAGATAAGCCGTGCGCGGGGGAAATGCAATCAGACGCGCAGGGCGAGCCGCGCGGTGAGCCAGCTGACCAGCAGGAGCATCAGGTCGAGCGGGGCCCAGACCCAGAGCGCATCGGTGTCTCCCACGGCGAAGGGGTAGGTGTAGAGCGCCAGGCCGTCGAAATTGCCTGCGGGTGCAGCGACGAGGATGGCGAAGAAATTGTTGACGAAATGCAGGCCGAGGGCGGCGCCGATGGTGCCGGTGCGCGCCGTGAGGTCGGCCGCGGCGATGCCGAAGAGCGTGGCCCAGCCGACGATCAGCCAGGTGGCGTTGCCGTTGATCGCGGGATCGTAATGCAGCAGGCCGAAGAGGATCGCGGGGACGATGATCCAGATTCGGGGATTGGCGAAGCGGGCGGCGAGCTGGCTTTGCAGGTAGCCGCGGAACACCAGTTCCTCGGCCCCGGTCTGAACCAACACGGCGGGCAGGGCGAGGGGCAGGAAGGCAAGCCAGCTGGACGGGGCGAGGTTGGCCTCGGGCGTCAGGTCGGGCGTGGCGGGCAGCAGGATGGAAAGCGCGAGGTGCAGGCCCACCATGTAGAGGCAGACGCGGCCGAAATGCTGGCGCGCGCGACGCCAGTCGCCGACGAAGCTGGGCAGGGATCGGTCGTGCACGGCGCGCCCGGTGATGGCCAGCGCGAGGATGATGAAGCCGAAGATATAAAGGTTGGCCAGGACGCCGTATGGGGTGCCGCCGTTTGCCAGCGCGGCGGCGGTGTCATCGAGCGGTGCGCCGGGCAGGACCACATTGAGTAGCGTCGAGGCGGCGAAGATCGTCGACAGGAACAGCACCGCCAGCATCACGCCGCCCAGCACGAGACGCACGAGAGACGCCGTGCGGCGGGCCGGGGCGACCAGGGCTTCAAACGGGCGGTAGGCGTCGGACATGGGCAAGAGCTAGGGCGCGGGGAGCGGGACCGCAATGGCGAAGGGTCCCGGCGCCGAAAGAAAAAACCCGGGCGCGAACGCCCGGGTCAGGTTCAAGGGTCGGGAGGACCCATTCCGATCTGGTCTCAGCCTTTCGAGAACTCGGGGTAGGCTTCCATCCCCAGTTCCGACATGTCGAGGCCGGTGATCTCGTCCTCTTCGCTGACGCGGATGCCCATGACGGCCTTGAGGATGAACCAGATGATCAGGCTGGCCACGAAGGTGAACACACCGTAGGCCACGATGCCGGTCAGCTGCGTCATCAGGTTGGCGTCGCCGTTGTAGAAGATCACGGCGATGGTGCCCCAGATACCGGCGAAGAGGTGCACCGGGACGGCGCCGACCACGTCGTCGATCTTCAGCTTGTCGAGCATCGGGATGGTCAGCACCACGATCACGCCACCGACGGCACCGATCCAGAGCGCGCCGAAGAGCGTGGGCGCCAGCGGTTCGGCGGTGATCGAGACGAGACCCGCAAGAGCGCCGTTGAGCACCATGGTGAGGTCAGGCTTCTTGTACATCACCTGGCTGAGGATCAGCGCGGTCACGGCACCGGCCGCTGCGGCCATGTTGGTGTTGGCGAAGATGCGGCTGACGTCCGAGACGTCACCGACGGTGCCCATGGCAAGCTGCGAGCCGCCGTTGAAGCCGAACCAGCCGAGCCACAGGATGAACGTACCCAGGGTGGCGAGCGCCAGGTTGGAGCCGGGCATCGGGGTGACCTTGCCGTCCTTGCCGTACTTGCCAAGGCGCGGGCCCAGCACGATGGCGCCGGCCAGAGCCGCCCAGCCACCGACGGAGTGCACGACGGTCGAGCCGGCGAAGTCCTGGAAGCCGGCGGCGTCGAGCCAGCCTGCGCCCCATTTCCACGAGCCCGAGATCGGGTACATGAAGCCGGTCAGGATGACGACGAAGATCAGGAACGGCCACAGCTTGATCCGTTCGGCCAGCGCGCCCGACACGATCGAGGCGGTGGCGGCGACGAACACCAGCTGGAAGAAGAAGTCCGAGCCGATCGACGCGTAATCGAGCGCCGCATCGGCTGCGGCGACGCCGACCGGATCGAGCACGGTCTGCCCGCCGATGGCGAAGTAGCCGTTGAAGTCGCCCGGGTACATCGTGTTGAAGCCGACGAGCCAGTACATGATCGCGGCAATCGAGAAGAGCGCGATGTTCTTGGTCATCTGCATGGTCACGTTCTTGGAGCGCACCAGCCCGCCTTCGAGCATGGCAAAGCCCGCGGCCATGAAGAACACCAGGAAGCCTGCCATGCAGAACAGCAGGGTCGTCATGATGTAGGGGCCGATCTCGTCAAAGCCGGGTGCGGCGGCCTCGGCCTCGGCGGCTTCCGCCGCTTCCTGAGCAAAGCCGAGTTGGGGCAGGACCACGATTGCGGTTGCGGCGAGCCCCAGATGAATAAAGCGTTTCATAGTGATGTTATCCCTTCTATCGCGCGTCATCAAAGCGCGTCATCGTTGGTTTCGCCGGTGCGCACGCGCATGGCCTGTCCGATATCGAGCACGAAAATCTTGCCGTCGCCGATCTTGCCGGTGCGCGCGGTCGTCGCGATGGTCTCGACCACCTGGTCGACCATGCCGGCGGTGACGGCGATCTCGAGCTTGATCTTGGGTACGAAATTCACGGCGTATTCCGCGCCGCGGTAGATCTCGGTGTGACCCGATTGAGAGCCGAAGCCCTTGATCTCGGTCACCATCATGCCGCGCACGCCGATCCCCGTCAGCGCTTCGCGCACATCTTC
The DNA here is from genome assembly GCF_019802205.1 of Roseovarius atlanticus. Lineage (GTDB taxonomy): Bacteria > Pseudomonadota > Alphaproteobacteria > Rhodobacterales > Rhodobacteraceae > Roseovarius > Roseovarius atlanticus_A. The sequence goes on along the minus strand of NZ_JAHVHQ010000002.1, from coordinate 429,489 downwards.
AAGCTTGAACGGCTTGATGGTTGCAATGATGAGTTTCACAGATGTCCCTTTCGGTTGCTTGGGCGAGGTTGATTTCGCTGATGCAGAAAGTGACGGAGATGCGACGGGCGGGAAGAGCCCGCGCCGGGGAAACGGGCGGAAATCGTCGGATTATGCACAAATTATGCGCAAATCATCATTAATGACTAATAAATAGGCAGATAAGAATCGCATTCGGGCAGGCTGCGCTTCGGCGACATGCCGCCGGGCGCGGCCGCCGGTGGCGGGGCGGAGGGCGGGCCGACGTGACGCGACGCAGCGGGCCCGGAGATGCATTTCGGGGGTCTACTTTCGGTGACAGGACCTGTAAACTGCGGCAAAAGAGGTCCGAGCAGGTAGGGCATGGGAAACCAGGGGCGAAAAGCGCCGCGACTCGTTGCAGACAGGCGATACGGCAAGACAACCAAGACACCGGCAAAGAGCCGGGCCAAGACGGCTGCCCGCAAGCCGGCGAAACCGGCGCGCACGCGGCGGAAGAGCGGTGGCGGTTCGGGCGGCGGGCGCGGCCCCGTGGCGTGGATCAAGCGCCTGTTCCGCTGGATCCTGCGGCTGTTCTGGGTCGTGACGTGGCGCGTGACCGCGGTGGCGCTGCTGCTGACGGCCCTGGCGGTGGCCTATGTCTATGCGGGGTTGCCGGATGTGCGCGCGCTGCTGGACGGGCGGGCGCGCGGGTCGGTCACGATGCTGGACCGGGAGGGCGACGTCTTTGCCTGGCGGGGCGACCAGTTCGGCGGCGTGGTGACCGCTGACACCGTCAGCCCGGATCTGCGCAACGCGGTGCTGGCCACCGAGGACAAGCGGTTCTACAGCCATTTCGGCCTGAGCCCGCGCGGTATTGCCAGCGCGATCCGCATCAACCTGAGCGAGGGGCGCGGGCCGCTGAGCGGGCATGGAGGCTCGACCATCACGCAGCAGACCGCGAAACTGTTGTGCCTGGGCGTGGAATACGACGAATCCGAGTGGGAGAGCGAGGCGGAGTACGTCCAGGACTGCCGCCGCGGATCGCTGGGCCGGAAGGCCAAGGAAGCGGTCTATGCCATGGCGATGGAGGCCAAGTATTCCAAGAACGAGATCCTGTCGATCTACCTCAACCGGGCCTATTTCGGCGGCGGCGCCTTTGGCGTGGAGGCCGCCGCGCAACGCTATTTCGGGGTGAGCGCGCGCGAGGTGAACGCGGCGCAGTCGGCGATGCTGGCGGGCCTGCTGACCGCGCCGACGCGGCTGGCGCCGACGACCAACCTGGAGCGGTCGCAGAACCGCGCGGCGACGGTGCTGCGGCTGATGAACGAGCAGGGCTACCTGACCGACGCCGAGGCGCAGGCGGCGCAGAACAATCCCGCCACCCTGTCGGAGGCCGCCGAGGCGCAGGCGGGGGGGTATTTCGCGGACTGGGTGATGGACAGCGGGCCGGAGCTTTTCACCCGCGACACCACCGAGGACGTGATCATCCAGACGACGCTGGACCAGCGGATGCAGCGGGCCGCCGAGGAGGCGCTGGACTGGGTGTTCGAGAACAAGGTCAGCGAGGGGTCCGAGGCGCAGGCGGCGATCGTGGTGATGAGCGCCGACGGCGCGGTGCGGGCCATGGTGGGCGGGCGCAAGTCGCGCGTCACCGGCGCCTTCAACCGGGCGACGATGGCAAAGCGGCAGACCGGATCGGCGTTCAAGCCGTTTGTCTATGCCACGGCGCTGGAACTGGGTTATGAGCCCACGTCGATGGTGGTGGACGAGCCCTATTGCCGCAACATTGTCGGGTCGGGCCAATGGTGCCCGGAGAACTATGACAAGAGATTCCACGGCCGCGTGCCGCTGATCCGGGCGCTGGCGCAGTCCTACAACATCCCGGCGGTGAAGGTGGCCGAGAGCGTGGGACTGGACCTGGTGCGCCGGGTCGCCAGCGACTTCGGCATCGACAACGACCTGGCCGAGGGGCCTGCGCTGGCGCTGGGCGCGTCGGAAAGCACGCTTCTGGAAATGACCGGGGCTTATGCCGGCATCCTGAACGGCGGATCGTCGGTGACGCCCTACGGGCTGGTCGAGCTGAAGCTGCTGGGCGACAACGACCCGCTGATGCGCAAGAGCGGCGGCATCGGCGAGCGCGTGATCCAGCAGGAGGCGGCGCAGAAGCTGATTGGGATGATGTACGAGGTTGTGCAGTCTGGAACCGGCACGCGGGCCAAGCTGCCCGACCGGCAGGCGGCCGGCAAGACCGGCACGACGCAGGCGGCGCGCGACGCCTGGTTCCTTGGGTTCACGGCGGATTACGTGGTGGGCGTCTGGATGGGCTACGACGACAACACCCCGCTGAAGGGCGTGACCGGCGGTGGCCTGCCCGCGGATATCTGGCGCGAGACGATGGTGCGGGTGAACGAGGGTGTGCCGGTCAGCGACCTGCCGATGATCTTCGTCCAGCCCGAGCCGGAGCCGCAGGTTCAGCAGCAATTGCCGCGACAGCAACAGCCGCAGGGTGGCCGGGACAACACGATCAACCGGATGCTGGAAGAGCTGTTGGAGGGGACAGGCAACCGAAGGTGAGGCGAGGTTGAGGCGCTCTGCCGATCCGGCAGGTCAATTCAGTCTTTGCCGGGCGCCGCGCCGGAGGTTCCTTGGCTGCCGGTATCGGGAAAGGTGTCGGACGTGACCGCGCCGCGCTGGCCTTCGGGGCGTGCGGGGCCGGTGGTGGTATCCCGGCGGGTCTGGTGTTCCAGCTCGGCATTGAGCTTGGCCCCGGCCAGCACGATGAAGGACGACAGCCACAGCCATGTCAGCAGGATGATCGCGCCCCCGAGGGTGCCGTAGGTCTCGTTGTAGCTGGCGAAATTCTGGGTGTAGACCGAAAAGGCGACGGTGCCTGCCAGCCAGAGGATCATGGCGACCACCGCGCCCGGCGTGATCCAGCGCCACCTGGCGTTGCGGCGCGCGGGACCGAACCGATAGAGCACGCCGAGACCGAGGACGGCGAGACAGCCCAGGACGGGCCATTGCAGCCAGAGAATCGTGGTCTCGAGGCTGTCGGACAGGCCCAGATAGCCGATCACGGCGGGCAGCACGATCATCAGCCCCAGCGCCGACAGCACACCGACGATGATGAAGAGCGTCAGGGCGAGGCCGGTGGCGTAGAGCCTGACGAAGCCGCGCGATTCCTTTTCGCCATAGGCGATGTTCATGCCTTCCATCAGCGTCATCATGCCCTTGGTCGCGCCGTAAAGCGCGAGAAGAAGGCCCAGGAGCGCGGCAAGGCCGGTCGCCGCCTCGTCGCCGCCGGTGACTTTCATGATCTGGTCCTGGATGATCGCCGCCGCGTTCTCGGGCAGGATGGCGATGATCTGTTCCAGGTTGTTCGCCACGTCCTGCGGGTTCAGCAGGAAACCCGCGATGGAGATCAGGGCGACCACGGCCGGGAAGATCGCCAGGAGGCCGAAGAAGGCGACACCGGCCGAAACGACCGACATGTGGTCGGATGCGATGCCGTCCTTGAGCCGCAGGACCACGTCCCACCAGCCGTGTCGCGATATTTGGTGCGGATGGTCCGCCGTGTGCCCCCGGCCTTTCTGCGGCATGTCAGTCTCCCGTTTGTCTTGTCCTGTTCGGGAAACGCGCGGAGCGGCGGAAAAGATCGATTTTCCGCCGTTTTTTCCGGGTGGGCCGTGTTCGGGGCAGGACCTGGGAAGGCCAGGACCGGGGAAGGCCCGGGCCGGGGCGCGGGATCAGCCCGCGCGTTGCACGTCGGCGATCAGAGCGTCGATATTGCCGCCGTTGCGATCCAGCATGGCGCCGATCTCGGTGCGTTCGGTGAGGCGCAGGCTGACGCCCTCGATCACCATGTCGAAGAAGAGATCGCGGCCGGAGCGGTCGGAGACCAGAAAGAGCACGGTGAAGGGCGACTTGCCGCGCAGTTTCACGTTGGCGCGGACCTCGTGCCAGGACTTGACCTGGCGCACGCCGGTCACGCTGACCTGGCCGCCGACGAATTCGCGGAACCGCTTGCCGTACTTGCGGGCGATATAGCCCTGGAAGGCGGCGGTGAAGGCGCGCATCTGGCCAGAGGAGGCGCGGCGCGAATCGGCGCCCAGGGTCGAGCGGGCGATGATGTTGACGTCGGCGTAGCGCGCGAAGATGCGTTCGAAGTCGCGGATCATGGCGCTCGTGGATTTGCCCGAGCCGATGACCCGGTTGATGTCGGCCACGACCTGGTCGATCAGCGCGCGGGCACGGCCCTCTGTCAGGGCGAGGGCGGGGGTTGCGGCGGCGGGAAGCAGCGTGAAGGCCGCGCCCGCACCGATCAGGAAACGTCTGGAGATGTCATTCATCGTATGGGTCCTCCGGCAGCGCGCCGAGTTGCGCGTCATATGGATCTTCCAGCGCTCCGCCCGATCCGCCGTCGAGCTTGAAACGCCTGTTCTGACTGTAGAGCGAACGCGCCTGGGCGTAACTGTCGGCGCTTTCGTAAAGGATGGAATCGATCGTGTCCGCGTACCGGCCCCGGTCGGACAGGCCCGAGGCGGCCGATGCGGCGGGGATGGCGTAGTTCGCGGGCTCGTCCAGCACGTAGCTGAGCGGGTTGGTGAAGAGATCCACCACCTTGCCGGCGGCGGCGCGTTCGGTCGAGGGACCGAGCAGAGGCAGTTCGATATAGGCGCCCTCGCGGACCCCCCAGACGTGGAGCGTCTGGCCGAAATCGGCATCGGTGGCCTGCGGCATGTTCAGTTCGGTCGCGGTGTCGAAGAGGCCGCCCAGGCCCATCGTGGTGTTCACGACGAAGCGATACGTGTCCTCGGTCGCGCCTTTCATGTTGCCTTGCAGGATGTTGTTCACCACCGCGCCCGGGATCGACAGGTGAAAGGCGAAGCGGCCGATCATGTTCTCGACATCGTCGGGGATGAAGCCGGACGCGCCCTTGCCGGCGGGCCGGACCAGGTTGCGGTCAAGCGCCCGGTTGAAGGCGTGTGTCCGGCGGTTCTCGTCCTCATAAGGATCGAAGACCTCGCCGGGCGGGTGGCCGGCGGGCGTCGGCGTGCAGCCCGAAACAGCAAGGCCGACCGCGAGGAGGAGGCCGGCCACGAGGCGCTTGGGGCGACGGAAAGAAGAGAAATTTGGCAACGGTCAGACTTTGGTTAAACTATGCGGGTATACCTAAAGCATCGGTTCGAGATGCCCAGACACCGCGAAATGTCGGCGTAACCCTGTGGCAGATCAGTGACAACGCATGTAAGGCGGATTCGGGGAGTCGTTCAAGCGATGATGCGGCGGCGAACGAGAAACACGGGATGCAACTGAGCCAGGCGAGACTGGACGCGGGGCGCGAGGAACTGCGCGCCGCCCGTCGCGAAAGCCGCGCGCTGTACTGGTTCGTCGGCGTGCTCAGCTTTTTCGTCAACCTGTTGATGCTGACGGGTCCGCTGTACATGCTGCAGGTCTATGACCGGGTGCTGGGCAGCCGGTCGGTCGAGACGCTGATCGCGCTGAGCGTGCTTGTGGTGTTCCTCTACGGCATGATGGGCCTTCTGGATTACGCGCGGGGCCGGATCATGGGCCGGGTCGCGGCGCGGTTCCAGGCGCGGCTGGACCGACGCGTGTTCGACGCGGTGATCCGCAAGGCGGCGCTGGCCCCGGACGAACATACGCAGACCGGCCTGCGCGACCTGGAAGCGGTGCAGCGGCTGATGGCCTCGCCGGTGCTGATGGCGATATTCGACATGCCCTGGACGCCGGTCTTCCTGGCCGGGATCTGGCTGTTCCACCCCTGGCTGGGGGCGCTGGCGCTGATCGGAGGGGGGATCATCATCCTGGTCACCGTGGTCAACCAGGTGGTCACCCGCCAGCCGGCGATGAAATCGGCGCGCGCCACCGGCGCGGCGGAGGCGTTGTCCAGCCAGATCCGCAGCGAATCGGAAATGGTGCAGGCGATGGGGATGCGAGACCAGGCGTTCTCGCGCTGGCAGAAGGCCCGCGACGACTCGCTGAAATCGCAGATCGCGTCGTCGGACCTGGTGGGCACGTTCACCACGACGACGCGGACCTTCCGGCTGTTCCTGCAATCGGCGATGCTGGGCCTGGGGGCCTACCTGGTGCTGCAGAACGCGCTGACGCCCGGCGCGATGATCGCGGGGTCGATCCTGATGGGCCGGGCGCTGGCGCCGATCGAGCTGGCCGTCGGGCAGTGGGCCCTGGTGCAGCGGGCGATGCAGGGCTGGGACTCGCTGGCCCGGTTGCTGGCGCTGGTGCCGCCCGAACAGCCGCGCACGCCGCTGCCCAAGCCCAAGGCCCTACTGGAGGTCCGGCAGGTGACGGTGGTGCCGCCGGGCGACCAGCAGGCGGCGCTGAAGACCATCAGTTTCACCGTCGGGCCGGGGCAAGCGGTGGGCGTGATCGGCCCGTCGGGCGCGGGCAAGTCGACGCTGGCGCGGGCGCTGACCGGGGTCTGGCGGCCAGCGGGCGGCAAGATCCGGCTGGACGGCGCGTCGCTGGACCAGTTCGAGCCGCGGGTGCTGGGCGAGCATATCGGATACCTGCCGCAGCGCGTGCAGCTGTTCGAAGGCACCATCGCCGAGAACATATCGCGTCTTGCCGAAGAGCCCGACACCGCGAAGATCGTCGAGGCGGCGCGGAAGGCGGACGCGCATGACATGATCCTGAAGCTGCCCGACGGGTACGACACCCGGATCAGCGCCGGTGGCGGGCGGCTGTCGGGCGGGCAGATGCAGCGGATCGGGCTGGCGCGGGCGATGTATGGCGACCCGGTCCTGGTGGTGCTGGACGAGCCCAACTCGAATCTCGACAACGAGGGCAGCGAGGCGGTGAACCACGCGATCCGGCAATTCAAGGCGGAGGGCAAGTCGGTGCTGATCATGGCGCATCGCCCGGCGGCGATCCGCGAATGCGACCTGCTGCTGATGCTGGACGGTGGCGTCGTGCGGTCCTTCGGGCCCAAGGACGAGGTTCTCAAGGACGTGGTGAAGAACGCCGAGGAGATCGGCCACGCCCGGATCGGAGGCGTGCAATGAGCGAGCAGACGCGCGACGGCTGGTCGGTGCGCGCGCCGATGATCCTGGGGCTGACCGGGCTGATCCTGCTGCTGGGCGGGTTCGGAAGCTGGGCCGCGGTGACGCGGATATCGGGCGCCGTGATCGCCGGCGGTCAGATCGTGGTCGACCAGAACCGGCAGGTGGTGCAGCATCCCGATGGCGGTGTCGTGGCCGCGATCGAGGTCGACGAGGGCGACACGGTGGAGGCCGGGCAGGTGCTGCTGCGGCTGGATGCCACCGCCTTGCGCTCGCAACTGGCGATCACCGAGAACCAGCTGTTCGAACTGCAGGCGCGGCGCGGGCGTCTGGAAGCGGAGCGGGACGAACGGGAGGAGATCGAGTTTCCCGACCTCGTGCGCGAAACGGCGGCCCGGAACGCCGAGGTGACCGGGTTGCTGGACGGTCAGCGGCGGCTGCTGAGCGCGCGCAACGAAACCGTGGCCAGCGAGATTTCGCAGCTGGAAAAGCGCCGCGGGCAGATCGCCGACCAGATCGGCGGGATCGAGGCGCAGCAGAAGGCCATGAACGAACAGCTGGCGTTGATCGAGAGGGAACTGGCCGACCAGCAATCGCTTCTGGACCGGGGCCTGGCGCAGGCGTCGCGCGTGCTGGCGCTGCAGCGGGAGAAATCGCGGCTGCTGGGCCAGCTGGGTGAACTGGTGGCGCAGGCGGCGCAATCCGAAGGCCGGATCACGGAGATCGACATCGAGGTTCTGAAGCTGGGCACGCGGCGCCGCGAGGAGGCGATCACGACCCTGCGCGACCTGCAGTTCCGCGAGCTGGAGCTGCTGGAGGAGCGCCGCGCGCTGATCGAGCAGATGAGCCGGCTGGACGTCACCGCGCCGGTGGGCGGGGTGGTGTATGGCTTGCAGGTGTTTGCGCTGCGGTCGGTCATCCGGCCGGCCGATCCGATCCTCTACGTGGTGCCGCAGGACCGGCCGCTGATCATCGACGCGCGGGTCCCGCCCACGGATATCGACAAGATATATGTCGGCCAGGAGGTGACGCTGCGGTTCTCGGCGCTGGACCAGCGCACGACGCCGGAATTGGTGGGACAGGTGATGCAGATCTCGGCCGATGCCTTCCAGGACGACGCCACGCAGCAAAGCTATTACCGGGCCGAGATCGCGCTGAGCGAAGGCCAGCGCGAGCGTCTGCCGGAGGATGTGACGCTGATCCCGGGCATGCCGGTCGAGACCTTCATCCGCACCGCCGACCGCACGCCGCTGGCGTATCTGACGAAACCGCTGACGGATTACTTCGCCAAGGCGTTTCGCGAATAGGCGGAGCGCCTGCGGCGCGCAGGCCTGTCTCGGCGTCCCTTCGGGACGTCTCGGGGCGCGGGGCGGGCGTGACGCGCGGGGGCGGGGACGGGCCGCTTGGCCGGCGACGGGATGGTGAGTATTTATCGCAAGAAAAAGCACGGGCCGGTTTTTGCGGTTGCATCGGTGCCCGGAGCGTCTAGCGTGCGCGGCAACGCAACCGAGGAGGTCGGGACCATGGGAAAATTCGAGGACAAGCTGGCCGAGATGGGCGTGACCCTGCCCGAGGCGGCGGCGCCGGCGGCGAATTACGTGCCGTATGTGCTGGTGGGCGACATGCTGTACGTGTCGGGGCAGTTGCCGAAGCTGGGCGACGAGATGATGATCGGCAAGTTGGGCGACGACATGGACGTGGCCGCGGGCGCCGAGGCGGCGAAGGCCTGTGCGATCAACCTGCTGGCGCAGGTCAAGGCGGCCTGCGGTGGTGACCTCGACCGGCTGAAGCGGGTGGTGAAGCTGGGCGGGTTCGTGAACTCGACGCCGGATTTCACCCAGCAGCCGCAGGTGATCAACGGCGCGTCGGATTTCATCGGCGAGGCGCTGGGCGAAGCGGGCAAGCACGCGCGCGCTGCGGTGTCGTCGCCGGCGCTGCCCTTTGGCGTGGCGGTCGAGATCGAAGGCGTGTTCCAGATCGGATGACGCGGCTCGACCCGGAGTTTCTGCGTGCGCCGCTGGCGCACCGGGCGCTGCACGACGTGGCGGAGGGCCGGCCGGAGAATTCGCGGGCGGCGATCTCGGCGGCCATGGCCCATGGCTATGGCATCGAGATCGACCTGCAGCTGAGCCGGGACGGCGCCGCGATGGTGTTCCACGACTATGACCTGAGGCGCCTGACCGGGCAGTCCGGGCCGGTGCAGCAGCGCGAAGCGGCGGAGCTGGGCGGCGTTGCGCTGCTGGGCGGCGACGAGGGGATACCGACGCTGCCGGAGGTTCTGGAACTGGTCGGGGGCCGGGTGCCGCTTCTGATCGAGCTGAAGGACCAGCACGGGCAGATGGGCCAGACGGACGGGCGGCTGGAGGCGGCGACGGCGGTGGCGCTGAAGGGCTATTCCGGGCCGGTGGCGGTGATGTCGTTCAACCCCGAGATGATGGTGGCGATGCGCGACCTTGCGCCGGACGTGGCGCGCGGGATCGTGACATGCGACTACGACCCCGGGGACTGGACATTGCTGCGGGCCGAGCTGCGGGCGCGGTTGCGGGAGATCCCGGATTACGACCGCGCCGGCGCGGCGTTTCTCAGCCATCAGGCGCAGGACCTGGACCGCCCGCGGGTGGCCGCGTTGCAGGACGCGGGGGCGGACGTGCTGTGCTGGACGATCCGGTCGCCGGAAGAAGAGGCAGAGGCGCGGCGCGTGGCGCAGAACATCACCTTCGAGGGGTACCTGCCCACGATTCCCGCTTGAACCGCGGCGGACAGGCCACAGATTGAAGGCCATGATTTCCGAAAGCGAAGAGCGGCCCTGATGGACGGCGGATCGGTCCTTGTGAGCGTCTATGAAAGCCTGGGCGACGTGGCGCAGGCCGACTGGGACGCCTGTGCCTGTCCCGAGGCCGAAGACGGCGGCCGGGCGGAGGACCCGTTCACCACATACCGCTTCCTGAAGGCGCTGGAAGACAGCGGGTCGGTCGGCGCGGGCACCGGCTGGCAGCCGCATTACCTGGTGGCGGAGATCGACGGCCAGGTGATCGCCTGCGCGCCGCTTTACGTGAAGGGGCACAGCCAGGGCGAGTATATCTTCGACCACAACTGGGGCCATGCCTATGAGCGCGCGGGCGGGCGGTATTATCCCAAGTTGCAGATGGCGGTGCCGTTCACGCCCGTCACCGGACGGCGGCTGCTGACCCGGCCGGCATACGGGCAGCCGGGGCGCGATGCGCTGATGCGGGCCGCCGTCAGCATCGGCGATCGCAACAAGTTATCGTCGCTGCACGTGACCTTTTGCACCAGGTTCGAGCGGGAGGTGGGCACCGAGATGGGCCTCTTGCCGCGGATCACGCAGCAATATCACTGGCTGAACCGGGGATACGAGAGCTTCGACGATTTCCTTGGCAGCCTGAGTTCGCGCAAGCGCAAGAATATCCGCAAGGAGCGGGCGCAGGCGCAGGGCTTCGGCGGCGAGATCGTGCAGTTGACCGGCGACGCGATCCGGCCCGAACACTGGGAGGCGTTCTGGGAATTCTACCAGGACACCGGGGCGCGCAAATGGGGGATGCCCTACCTGACGCGGAAGTTCTTCGATATCGCGCAGGAGCGGTTGCGGGACGATATCCTGCTGGTCCTGGCGCTGGAGGGCGGCGTGCCGGTGGCGGGGGCGCTGAACATGATCGGGCGCGACGCGCTTTATGGCCGCTACTGGGGCTGCACGGCGCACCATCCCGCGATGCATTTCGAGTTGTGTTACTATCAGGCCATCGACTACGCCATCGAACACGGGCTGGGCCGCGTCGAGGCGGGTGCGCAGGGCGAGCACAAGCTGGCCCGCGGATACCTGCCGGTTGAGACCCACTCGCTGCACTGGTTTCGTGACCCGCCTTTTTCCGATGCGGTGGCGCATTACCTTGAGTCGGAACGCGAAGCCGTGACGGAGGATATCGAGATCCTGACGAGTTTCGGCCCGTTCAGAAAAGCAAATGTGGAGGAGCAGGAATGAGTGAGAAATTGAGTGACACGGCGCGGAAGACCACGCTGGAGCCGCTGTTCGAGAGCGGCTGGGCGATGGTCGACGGGCGCGATGCGATCCACAAGACCTATGAGTTCGAGAATTTCGTCGAGGCCTTCGGGTTCATGACCCGCTGCGCGATCTGGGCGGAAAAGTGGGACCACCACCCGGAATGGTCGAATGTCTACAAGACGGTCGAGGTGACGCTGACCAGCCATGACGTGGAGGGCTTGAGTTCGCGCGACACCAAGCTGGCGCGGAAAATGGACAAGCTGGCCGAAGGCTGAGCGGCCTTTGGGCAGGGGCCGGGACGTATCTGCGCCCCGGCCCCCTAGCGTTTGTCAATTGTTGGGCGTCAGACGAGATTGACCTTCGCGTCATAAACTGACCCAAGCACCACGAACCGGAAGAGTATGTAACCCTACGTTAGCGAGAGCCGCCATTCGAACCGGGTGCGGCGAAGGTTGGTTTCGAGCCAATGATTGCCACAGTCACAAAGCGCCCGCGCGGAACAAGGGCGAAGCCCGCCGCGCGATCGCCAGACCGCCCCCCGGGCTGGCGATTGGGTCACGTTGGTGCTTCGATCTGAGGTTTTGCGGACGTGGCGTGGATAAACTGCGCCGAACATCGGTCGGTCGCCAGCCCGCGGTCTGGCAATCACGCGGCTTGTGAGGCTGACGTCCGGTTTGTCCGCATTTCGGCCATTCATCTTTACCGCCGCGAATGTACGGTTCGGGTCCGTGAGAGACACTGGCATCGAGCCCCCGGCCGGTTAACAGCCGCGAAGCGGCCCGGCCATCGTCAGCCCCTCCCTTGGGCTGGCGATTTGGCTGAGGCTGGGCGCAACGATCCTTCCGAGGATGTATCTGGCAGGCATAAAGTGCTTTTTAACTGCCGTCGGATCGCCACCCCAAGGGTTGACGCTCGCCTCCGTCGTGAATGGCGGAAAGGTCCGCCTACCGGACCTTGACCTATACCGCGCTCAAGGTCCGGTTTGGGTCAGAAGTGCTTGACGATTGGGCCAATATTGCGTGACGCGGCACCTTAGCAAGGTTCAGAAAAACAGCCCCATTGAGTCAAGGATTCGCGACGTTTCACATCAATCAGATCGCGTCGAGCAGCGACTCGCCGGCGGAGGTTTCGCAGGTGCCGGGATTGTCCTCGACATGCAGGACCTTCACCGTGCCGTCCTCGACCAGCATCGCGTAGCGCTTGGAGCGGGTGATGAGGCCCGCGGGCGGCGCGGTGAAATCCATGCCGATGGCCTTGGTGAACTCGGATTGCGGATCGCCCAGCATGGTGATGCCGGCGTCGCTGGCGCCGGTGTCCTTGCCCCAGGCGTTCATCACGAAGGGATCGTTGACCGAGACGCAGATGATCTCGTCCACGCCCTTGGCGTCGAAATCGGCCTTGGTGCGGATGAAGCTGGGCACGTGGGCCGAGTGGCAGGTGGGGGTGAAGGCGCCGGGGACGGCGAAGATCGCCACCTTGCGACCCTTGGTCTTGTCGGACAGCGCGACCTCTTCGGGGCCGTCGGCACCCATCTTGAGCAGCGTGGCATCGGGGAGTTTGTCGCCGGTGGTGATCGTCATTGTCGCATCCTGTCTTTCGTTTGCGTTTCGAATGCCTGTAAGTATAGGCCCTGACGGCCCGAGGGCCATGTGGAAATTGCAGGAGGGGACATGGCAGGAGTTGTTGTCGTGGGCGCGGGTCAGGCGGGCAGTTCGCTGGTGGCGAAGCTGCGGGCGCTTGGCTATGACGGCAAGGTGACGCTGATCGGGGAAGAGCATGCGCCGCCTTACCAGCGGCCGCCCTTGTCGAAGAAATACCTGCTGGGGGAGATGGAGCTGGAGCGGCTCTACCTGCGCCCGGAAAGCTTTTATTCCGAGAACATGATCGACCTGCGGCTGGACGCGGCGGTATCGGCGATTGATCCCGCTGACAAGGTGGTTGTCGCGGGCGGGGAGGCGGTGCCCTATGAGCATCTTGTGCTGACCACCGGGTCGGTGCCGCGGCAATTGCCGCCGGCGATTGGTGGCGCGCTGGACGGCGTTTACGTGGTGCGCGACCTGCGCGACGTGGACAGGATGGCGCCGGAGTTTCGCGAGGGCGCGAAGGTGCTGATCGTGGGCGGCGGGTATATCGGGCTGGAAGCCGCCGCCGTGGCTGCCTCGAAGGGGTTGCAGGTGACGCTGGTGGAGATGGCGGACCGGATCCTGCAGCGCGTGGCGGCGCAGGAGACCTCGGATTACTTCCGGACGTTGCATCGATCGAAGGGTGTGGACATTCGCGAGGGTGTCGGGCTGGAGCGGCTGACCGGCGAGGGCCGGGTCACCGGGGCGCTGTTGAGCGATGGCAGCAAGCTGGAGGCGGATTTCGTCATCGTGGGCGTCGGGATCACCCCCGCCACGGCGCTGGCCGAGGCCGCGGGCGTCGAGGTCGAGAACGGGATCAAGGTGGACGCGCGGGGCCGTACCAGTGATCCGTCGATCTGGGCGGCCGGGGATTGCGCGAGCTTTCCCTTCCGGGGCGAGCGACTGCGGCTGGAGAGCGTGCCCAATGCGATCGACATGGCGGAATGCGTGGCCGAGAACATCATGGGCGCGGAGAAGACCTATGTGCCGCAACCGTGGTTCTGGTCGGACCAGTATGACGTGAAGCTGCAGATCGCGGGGCTGAACGTGGGCTATGACCGGGTGGTGACGCGTGACAGCGAGGGCGGCATTTCCTTCTGGTACTACCAGGGCGACACGCTGTTGGCGGTGGATGCGGCCAATGACGCGCGCGCCTACATGGTGGGCAAGCGGTTGATCGACAACGGCAAAACCGCCGATCCGGCGGTGGTGGCGGACCCCGGCGCGGACCTCAAGGCGCTGCTGAAAACGTGAGGATCATCGGCGGCGAGTTTCGCGGGCGGCGGCTGGCGTCGGTCGGCAAGGGCGACGAGGGCGCGCGGCTGCGGCCCACCTCGGACCGGGTGCGCGAGAGCCTGTTCAACGTGTTGATGGCGCGGTTCGGAGACCGGGTGGAGGGCGCCGTGGTGCTGGACCTTTTTGCCGGCACGGGCGCGTTGGGGCTGGAGGCGCTGTCGCGCGGGGCGGCGCGGGCGGTTTTCGTTGAGAGCGGGCGCGTGGGGCAGAGGCTGATCCGAGAGAATGTCGGGATTTGCGGGGTCGGGGACCGCGTGCAGGTCGTGGGCCGGGATGCGCGCAAGCTGGGGGCTGCGACGGAGGCCTGCGGGCTGGTGTTTCTCGATCCGCCCTATGGGAAGGGGCTGGGCGAGGCGGCGTTGGGTGCCGCAGTGGCCGGGGGTTGGATTGCGCCCGGGGCGTTGGTGGTCTGGGAGGAAGGCGGCGGCGTCGAGGTGCCGGAAGGGTGGAGCCTGCTCGACGAGCGGGGGTACGGGGATACGGTGATCCGGGTGTTGGAGGCGGGGTAGGGGGCGGTTCGGGAGCCCGCGTGGGTTTTCACCCACCCTACGCATGAGCGACCGTCATCCTCGGACTTGATCCGAGGATCTCTTTGGCCGGGAGGTCCCGGATCAAGTCCGGGACGGGCGGGGTCAGGTCCGGGACGGTTGGTTTTTACATTCGCGCGGAGTCAAGGCCGTAGGCCGCCGCGCGATCGCCAGACCGCCCCCCGGGCTGGCGATTGGGTTCCGCAGGCGCGTCGATCAAAAGTTTCGCGGATTTGGCTGCCATAAAGCGCGATGAACACCTGTCGGGTCGCCATCCCGCGGTCTGGCAATCGCGCGGTTTAGCCCTTCATCAGCTCCGGCAGGTCGCCGGTCAGGCCCGCCGCCTCGCGGATGAATGTGCGGCGCAGGGCGGGCATGGCCGAGAGAGCACCCATGCCGAGATCCCGCGCGGCGCGCAGGAGGGGGTTGTCGTTGGAAAAGAGACGATTGGTGAGGTCGGTCGTCACCGCCAGCGTCGCGGTGTCGAAGCGGCGCCATTGCTGGTAGCGGGCCAGTACGTCCGATGCGGCGAAATCCTCGCCCCGGCGGGTGGCGTCGGTGAGGACCTGTGCCAGCGCGCCCACGTCGCGCAGGCCGGCGTTGAGGCCCTGGCCGGCGATGGGGTGCATCCCGTGCGCCGCGTCGCCGATCAGCGCCAGGCGGTCTGCCACGAAGGCGTTGGCGAGCGTGAGGTTCAGCGGGTAGGTGAAGCGCTTGCCGCGCAGGGATATGTCGCCCAGGAAATCGCCGAAGCGGGGGCGCAGGACCTCCATGAAGTCGGCATCGTCCAGGGCGGCGAAACGGGCCGCAGTGGCCTCGGTCTCGGACCAGACGATGGAGCTGACATTGCCGGGCAGGGGGAGGATAGCGAGCGGGCCGGGGGGCATGAAGAACTGGTGCGCGATGCCGTTATGGGGCAGCTCGTGTTCGATGGCGGCCACCAGCGCGGTCTGGCCGTAATTCCAGCCGGTGCGGGCGATCCCGGCGCGTTGCGCGGTGCCGGAGGCGCGCCCGTCGGAGCCCACCACGATGCGGCCGGCGAGGGTCTTGCCGGAGGCGAGGGTGAGGGTGATGCCGGTGGGAGAGACGTCCTGCGCGGTGACGGTGTCGGTCACCTGCGCGATGCGGCCTTCGCCCTGCATCGCCTCGAGGAACGCGCGGCGCAGGTAGCGGTCTTCGAGCATGTGGCCCATGGGGCCTTCCTCGATCTCGGCATGGTCGAAATGCAGGAAGAAGGGGGCGGCGCCTTCGCCGGCGCGGCCATCGGAGACCTTGATTTCCAGCATGGGCTGGGCGTTGTCGGCGACGCGGGTCCAGATGCCGATATTGCTCAGCAGGCGGACCGAGGCCAGCGCCAGAGCGTAGGCGCGACCGTCGAAGGCGGCATCCTCGCGCACGGCCTGGGGCAGGGTGTCGATGACGGTCACGGTCAGGCCCGCCTGCGCCGCGGCCAGTGCCAGCGCAGGGCCGGTGAGGCCGCCGCCGACGATCAGGATATCGCTGTCATGGTCCATGCGGTTCAATATGTCGGCGCGGGCCGGATTGTCCATGCGCCGGATTGTCATTGGGTGGGCTTGCCTTGCGCCGAGGCATCTGCATTCATGCAGGCGATTTTGCAGGAGCGCGGAGGATCCGGGATGAACGAGTGGCTGACGATGAGCGCGGCGGAGCTGGGGCGCGGGATCGAGGCGGGCGAGATCGGGCCGGTGGCGCTGGCCGAGGCGTACCTGGCGGCCATCGATGCGCATCCGGCGCGGGACGAGATCTATTCGGTGGTCACCCATGACCGCGCCCGGGCCGAGGCGCAGGCGGCAGAGGCGCGGGCGCAGGCCGGGCGGCGGCTGGGGCCTCTGGATGGTGTGCCGGTCAGCTGGAAGGACCTCTTTGACAGTGCCGGTACGGCGACGGAGGCGGGCACGCGCCTGCTGAAGGGCCGGGTGCCGGAGCGGGATGCGGACGTGCTGCGCAACGCCACCGCCGCCGGGCTGGTCTGCCTGGGCAAGACCCATATGAGCGAGCTGGCGTTTTCGGGGCTGGGGCTGAACCCGATGACGGCGACGCCGCCGAATATCAATGACCCGAAGCTGGTGCCGGGGGGCTCGTCCTCTGGCGCGGCGGCGAGCGTGGCGCATGGGCTGGCGGCCTGCGGCATCGGTTCGGACACGGGCGGATCGGTGCGAATCCCGTCGGCGTGGAACGATCTGGTGGGGCTGAAGACCACCTCGGGGCGCGTGTCGCTGGGCGGGGTCGTGCCGCTTTGCGCGAAGTTCGACACGGTGGGGCCGCTGGGCCGCAGCGTCGAGGATTGCGCGCTGGTGCTGGCCGCATTGGAAGGCGGGCGGGCGGCGGACCTGGAGGGCGTGTCGCTGGAGGGGATGCGCTTTGCGGCGTTGCAGTCGGTGGTGTTCGACGACATCCGCGACGCGCCGCGGGACGCCTATTTCAGCGCGCTTGAGCGGTTGGAGGCGGCCGGCGCGCGGATTGAGGAGGTCGAGTCGCCCGAGGCCGAACAGGCGATGCCGCTGTCGGCGATCCTGTTCACGTCCGAGGCGTATGGCATCTGGGGCGACGTGATTGCGGCCAACCCGGACAAGATGTTCAAGCCGATCCGGGAACGGTTCGAATCCGGGCGGGAGTTCCGCGCCTGCGATTACGTGGCGGGCTGGAACCTGCTGGCGGCGCTGCGCCTCCAGTGGGCGGAACGGATGAAACCCTATGACGCGGTGCTGATGCCGACGGCGCCGAACCTGCCGCCCGAGGTGGACCGGCTGATGACCGACGACGACTATTACGTGACCGAAAATCTGCTGGCGTTGCGCAACACGCGGGTGGGCAACCTGATGGGGCTGGCGGCCGTCAACCTGCCGACCGGGACGCCCGGTTGCGGGCTCATGATGTGCGGCGAAGCCTTCGGCGAGGAGCGGATTCTGCGGGTCGCCAAGGCCGCCGAGGCGGCGCTGGCCTGACGGGCAAAATCGTTACTGGACGCAAAATGTTGCCCGGCTGATGCAAGCCGGCCACAATACTTGGCCTACTTTAGAGGTATCCGCTAACCTCTTGCCAAAAATGCCACAATCCCCGGACCCCCGGTTGGTTTTGCTGGACGCAACGCGGGGGCTTTTGTAGATTTGATCCAAACGGGGCGACAACGATCCCGTAACCTAGAGGCAGTGTTGATGTTTCCCGAGCGGTTTTCGAACCTTCCGGAATATGCGTTTCCGCGCTTGCGGACCCTGTTGGACGTGCACGATCCCGGCGGTCATGTGATCCACATGACCATCGGCGAGCCGCAGCACGATTTTCCGGGCTGGATCATGGATGTGATCGAGAGACATGCGGAGGAGTTTCGCAAGTACCCGGTGAACGAGGGCATTCCGGCGCTGAACACGGCGTTCTGCGACTGGGTATCGCGGCGCTATGGCGTGGAGTTGAGCCCGGACCGGCATGTGATGGCGCTGAATGGCACGCGCGAGGGGCTTTACAACGCGATGATGACGCTGTCGCCCGAAACCAAGAACGGCAAGCAGCCGATCGTGCTGCTGCCGAACCCGTTCTACCAGGTTTACATGGTGGCCGCCCTCAGTGTGGGCGCCGAGCCGATGTTCCTGCCGGCGACGCGCGAGACGGGGTTCCTGCCGGACTTCGCCAGCCTGGACGCCGATGTGCTGGACCGGGTGACGGTGGCGTATCTGTGCTCGCCGTCCAACCCGCAGGGCGCGGTGGCGGATGCGGCGTACTGGAAGGCGCTGATCGGGCTGGCGGAAAAGCACGATTTCAAGGTCTTCGCCGATGAGTGCTATTCGGAGATCTACCGCGATGCGCCGCCCGTGGGCGCGCTGGAAGTCGCGAAGGAGATGGGGGCCGACCCCGAGCGGGTGGTGGCGTTTCACAGCCTGTCGAAACGGTCGAACCTGGCCGGGTTGCGCTCGGGGTTCGTGGCGTCGGGGCCGCAGAGCATGAAGCGGATCCGGCAGTTGAGGTCCTATGCGGGCACGCCGCTGCCGCTGCCGTTGCAGCACGCGGCGGCCAAGGTCTGGGCCGATGAAAAGCATGTCGAGGTGAACCGCGGGCTTTACCGGGAGAAATACAAGCTGGCCGATGAGATCTTTGACGGCGTGCCGGGATACCAGAGCCCCGAGGCGGGGTTTTTCCTGTGGCTGCCGGTCGAGGATGGCGAGACGGCGGCGCTGAAACTGTGGAAAGAGACAGGCGTGCGGGTGCTGCCCGGCGCGTACCTGGCGCAGGAGGCCGGGGGCCTGAACCCCGGCCATGCATACATAAGGGTCGCGATGGTGGCCCCAAAGAAAGAGGTGGCACGCGGCCTGACGCAGCTGCGTGACTGTCTTTATAATTAACGAGGAAGAGGCAACATGGCATATCAGACGCGCGGACGTGACCCGCTTTTGGACAGCTCGATGGCGGAGGCGATCGAGAAGCGAGGCAAGGAACTTCTGGGACTTGCGCTGCTGGCGCTGGGTCTGGCCGCCGCGATGATGATCGCATCCTACAACCCCGATGATCCCAGCTGGATGGCCGCGACGGACGCGCCGGTGCAGAACCTGCTTGGCCGGATGGGGGCGTCGATTGCGGCGCCGCTGTTCATGATCGTGGGATGGGGCGCGTGGGGCCTTGCCATTGTCCTGGGGGCGTGGGGTGTGCGTTTCGCCCTGCACCGGGGCCAGGACCGGGCGATTGGCCGGCTGATCTATGCGCCGATCTGGATCGCGCTTCTGGCGATGTATGCCTCGTCGCTGGAGCCGAGCGCGGAGTGGTCGGCGTCGCACAGTTTCGATTATGGCGGGCTGTTCGGGGAAATGGCGCTGGGCACGGTGCTGGGTTTCCTGCCGATCAGCGCGACCTTCGGGCTGAAGCTGTTGTCGCTGCTTCTGGCGGTGGGGATGGTGGCGCTGGGCGCGTTCATCCTGGGGTTCAGCCGGTTGGAACTGTCGCAGATCACCCGGTTCCTGGTGGTTGGCACGATCATGACCTATGCCACGTTGCGCGCCGTGCTGGCCCGCAGCGGCGGGGTGGCGGCAGGGGCCGCGAAGACCGCCCAGGCCAAGGCCGCAGAGCGCTGGGACCGCCGGATGCAGGAACGCGCCGAGGCCCATGAGCTGGCCCTGGCCGAGGCCGCCGTGCCCGAGCCGCGGGTGCGCCGTGCCGAGCCCGCCCTGGCCGGAGCCGTCCGGCACCAGGGCCATGCCGCGCCGGTCGAAACCGCTGTGCCCGGCTACGAGGTGAGCCAGGCGCCGGAAAAGACCGGCGGGCTGTTGTCGCGGATGCCGTCGCTGATGCGGCGGCCCGAGCGCACGCCGGAGCCGGAACTGATCGAGGCGTCCGAGATGCCCGACATGCCCGCGCCGAGCGGCGACCGCGTGAGCGCCAAGATTGCCGACGTCATCAAGAGCCGGGTGCGCAAGAACCCCGCCGTGCAGGTCGAGACGGTCGCGCCGCTGACCCGTGGCCGTGGCCGGGGGCCGGACCCGCTGATCCTGAACACCGCGCCGCGCAGCGCGGTGCGGGCCGAGCCGCCGCTGACCGCGGAGCACGCCGTGCCGGATGCGACCCATGCGCCGGTTCATGCACCGATGCAGGAGATGGTCGAGGCGGCGCCGGAGGACGAGGTGATCGACGACGGCTACGGCGCATATGACAGCTACGGGGCGGAGCCGGAGGTGCCGGTCTATACCCGCGCCGCGACCCCCCAGGAGGTGCCTGCCGCCGAGCCGAAGAAGGTCGTGCAGCATCCGCCGCGCCGCGCGCCGCAGCCCTCCGCACGGGCGCAGGCCGAGGCGCAGCCCAAGCTGCAATTCGAGGAAAAACCGCAGATCGAGTACGAGCTGCCGCCGCTGAACCTGCTGACCAACCCGGTCAATATCCAGCGCCATCACCTGAGCGACGAGTCGCTGGAGGAGAACGCCCGGATGCTGGAAACGGTGCTGGACGACTATGGCGTGAAGGGCGAGATCGTCAGCGTGCGCCCCGGTCCGGTGGTGACGATGTACGAGCTGGAACCGGCGCCGGGCCTGAAGGCCAGCCGGGTGATCGGTCTCGCGGACGATATCGCGCGGTCGATGTCGGCGCTGTCGGCGCGGGTCAGCACCGTGCCGGGGCGGTCGGTGATCGGCATCGAGCTGCCCAACGACAACCGCGAGATGGTCAGCTTCCGCGAGATCCTGTCGAGCCGCGACTATGGCGACGGCAACCAGAAGCTGCCGCTGGCGCTGGGCAAGGATATCGGCGGCGACCCGATGGTGGCGAACCTGGCGAAGATGCCTCACCTGCTGATCGCGGGGACGACGGGCTCGGGTAAGTCCGTGGCGATCAACACCATGATCCTGAGCCTGCTTTACAAACTGACGCCCGAGGACCTGCGGCTGGTCATGATCGACCCCAAGATGCTGGAACTGAGCGTTTATGACGGCATTCCGCACCTGCTGAGCCCGGTGGTGACCGACCCGAAAAAGGCCGTGGTGGCGCTGAAATGGGTCGTGGCGGAGATGGAAGACCGCTATCGCAAGATGTCCAAGATGGGCGTGCGGAACATCGACGGCTACAACAGCCGCGTGGCCGATGCGCTGGCCAAGGGCGAGATGTTCAGCCGGACGGTGCAGACCGGGTTCGACGACGAGACCGGCGAGCCGGTGTTCGAGACCGAGGAGTTCGCGCCCGAGAAGATGCCCTTCATCGTGGTCATCGTCGACGAGATGGCGGACCTGATGATGGTGGCCGGCAAGGAGATCGAGGCCTGTATCCAGCGGCTGGCGCAGATGGCGCGGGCGTCGGGCATTCACCTGATCATGGCCACGCAGCGGCCGTCGGTGGACGTCATTACGGGCACGATCAAGGCCAACTTCCCGACGCGGATTTCCTTCCAGGTGACCAGCAAGATCGACAGCCGCACGATCCTGGGCGAGATGGGCGCCGAGCAACTGCTGGGCATGGGCGACATGCTGTACATGGCGGGCGGCGGCAAGATCACCCGCTGTCACGGGCCGTTCGTCAGCGACGAGGAGGTCGAGGAGGTGGTCAACCACCTCAAGGCCTTTGGCCCGCCTGTTTACGTGGGCGGTGTGCAGGACGGCCCCGAGGACGAGAAGGCCGACAAGATCGACGCGGTCCTGGGCCTGTCGACGGGCGGCAACACCGATGGCGAGGACGCGCTGTACGATCAGGCCGTGCAGATCGCCATCACCGACCGCAAATGCAGCACCTCCTATATCCAGCGCAAGCTGGCCATCGGCTATAACAAGGCGGCACGCCTGGTCGAGCAGATGGAGGATGAGGGTGTCGTGAGTGCCGCGAACCACGTGGGCAAGCGGGAAATCCTGGTGCCCGAGCAATAACGCCCCGAAAAGGGCCGAGGGGAAACGTTTGCCGGTCTGTTGCGTTGGCGTGCAAGAAAACGCCAACGCGAAGAAGGACGGGTGAATGGCCGGAGATGCCGAGACGCTGCTGAACGAGATCGACGACCTGGCCGATGGCGGGGACACCGTCTCGGTCGGGGATGTGGTCGACGCGATCGGCGGTCGTGGATTCGGGCCGATCATCTTCGTGACGGCACTGTTGGGCGCGTCGCCCCTGGGTGGCATCCCGGGCGTGCCGACACTGTTTGCGATCATTCTGATTCTCATCGCGGTGCAGATCCTCTTCGGGCGGCGCAGTTTCTGGATGCCGGACCGGATCGGCAACAGGGCGGTGACCGATGACAAGGTCGCGCGTTCGGTCGACAAGGCGCGCCCTGCCGCAGAGTGGATGGACCGGCATTTCGGTCACAGGCTCGAGGCGTTGACCGGGCGTCCGGCGCAGCTTGCGGCGGCGCTTGTCGTGGTGGGTCTGTGCGCGATGATCCCGCCGCTGGAGGTGGTGCCCTTCGCGGCGCTCATTCCGTTCGCGGCCATAGCGCTTCTGGGTCTGGCGATCACGGTGCGGGACGGAGTGCTGATGGTGGTGGCCTTCGCGGCCAGCGCCGGGGCGCTTTTCGCGGCGATCCGATTTCTGCCGTTCTGATGCATTGGACCGGAAAAAAGGGCGTTCACGCGCATTTGCGCCGATTGCTATCGCATAACGTCGTGTGTGCGCCTATCTTTTGGCGAGAATGAAAAAGGAGAGGTTTCCCCTCATGCGTATGGTTGCTTTGGCCCTGACTTTCCTGATGGCCACGCCCGCGATGGCCGAAAAGCTGTCGTTGAACGAGATTTCGCAGTATCTGAACAGCTTCAGTTCGGCGACCGGCGAATTTACCCAGATCAACGATGACGGCACGATCAGCACGGGGCAGATCTATATCAAGCGGCCCGGGCGGGTGCGGTTCGAGTACAACCCGCCGGAACAGACGCTGGTGGTGGCCGATGGCAGCACGGTGGGCATCATCGACCCCAAGTCGAACACCGGCGGCGAGGCCTATCCGCTGCACCGTACGCCGCTGAAGATCATCCTTGAGCGCAATGTCGATTTCAGCCGCGCCCGCATGGTCACCGGCCACACCAGCGACGGCAAGACCACGACGGTCCGGGCGCAGGACCCGGCCAACCCGGAATACGGCAATATCGAACTGGTCTTCACCGGCAACCCGGTGGAGCTGCGTCAATGGGTCATCAACGACAGCGGCGGCAGCAGCACGACGGTTGTCCTTGGCGATCTGACCAAGGGTGTGCGGCTGGGCAACGACAGGTTCGTCATTCCCGGCAAGGACAAGTTCACACAGACCGACCGCTGAGGGTGGGGGCGGCGCATCAGCGCCGCCCGCAGGCCCGCAGCTGTTGATCGTAGACGATGGCCCGCTGGCCGACCTCTCCCGAGACGCGCAAGAGCCATGGCTTGGCGTTGTAGCTGCCCCGGCTGAATCCCGTGCGCCCCTCGTGATAGGCGAGGTAGTGGTTGCGGGCGTCGTGCATCGGGATGCCCAGGCGCTGGTTCGACTGCGCCATGTACCATCCCATGAAGTCGGTCGCGTCGCGGATGTCGTTGCGGCGCGCGGCCCGGTTGCCGTCCTTCACGTACTCGTCCCACGTGCCGTCGAGCGCCTGGCTGTAGCCGTAGGCGGAGCTTTGGCGGCCCATGGGGATGATGCCGAGGGTCCAGCGGAAGGGCGTGCGCGCCTCGCCGTCGAACTTGCTTTCCTGGTAGATCGTGGCCATCTGCACCGGCACCGGCACGCCCCAGCGACGCTCGGTCGCGCGGAAGGCCCGCAGGTAATGCGGTTTCTGCGCCACGATGGCGCAGGCATTGTCCAGATTGTCGGGCGGCGGGCCGCTGGGACCACCACCACAGGCGTTCAGGGTGGCCAGGGCCACCATTGATAGAATCGTGCGAAGACGTCTGCTCATCTGCCTCTCGCTATGTTTGTTTTTCTTTCCAGTTTAACCAAAATTTCGGCGCTTGGAAATGCCGGATTTGGGCCTTCGGGTCGGGACGGAAGAGGGGCACTGTCTGACGGCGGTTCACAGACTGTTTCCCGAGAAATTGCGCACGGCGATTGGACAAAACTCGGTTGAACGCAGTACAGTGTGTCGTTAGGGGCTATCAGAATGTTGAAGACACGCGCGAAATATCACCTGGGACAGGTCGTGAAACACCGCAAACATCCGTTTCGCGGGGTGATTTTCGACGTGGATCCCGAGTTTGCGAACACCGAGGAATGGTACGACTCGATTCCCGAGGACAGCCGCCCGGTGAAGGATCAACCGTTCTATCACCTGCTGGCCGAGAACGATCAGACCTATTACGTGGCCTATGTCAGCGAACAGAACCTGATCGCCGACTATTCGGGCGAGCCGGTGGGGCACCCTGACATTCCTGACCTTTTCGGCCCGTTCGAGGACGGGCAGTACCCGCTGCATTTCCAACTGAACTGAGGCCGGGGCGCGGTGCCGCGCCCCATGCCGGTTTTTTGGCGCCGGTGTGCGGCGTCAGTAGCCCAGTGCGCAGCCGTCCTTGCGCGGGTCGGAGCCGCCTTCGAGGACCCCGTTTTCCTTGATCTCGATTGCCTGGGCGCCGCCGATCGCCTCGTCGGCCTCGACCACGTTGTGGCCGAGATCTGCCAGTTCGCGGTGCACGTCCGGCACGTAGCCGGTTTCGACCCGAAGCTCGCCCGCGTCGGGGAAACAGCGCGGCGCGTCGATGGCCTCCTGCGGGGACAGGCCGAAATCGCGCAGGTTCGAGACAAAGCGCGCGTGACCGTTTGCCTGGTATGCGCCGCCCATCACGCCGAAGGGCATGGTGACGCGGCCCCCCTCGCGCAGCATGCCGGGTATGATCGTGTGCATCGGGCGTTTGCCGCCGTTCATCTCGTTCGCGTGGCCCTCTTCGAGCGTGAAGCCCGCGCCGCGGTTTTGCAGCAGGATGCCGAATTTTTCCGACGCGATACCCGAGCCGAACCCGTGGAAAATGGAATAGATCAGCGACACCGCCATGCGGTCGCGGTCGACCACGGTGATGTAGATCGTGTCGCGGTGCACGGCCTCGCTGAGCGTAGTCGCGGACGGCATCGCCTTTTTCGGGTCGATCAGGGCGGCGAGCGCGCGGGCGGTGTCCATCGACAGCATGTGATCCAGCCGCGCGGTGCGGTCGGGATCGGCCATGAAGCGGTTGCGGGCGTCATAGGCCAGCTTGGTCGCCTCGGCCTCGATATGGGCGCGCGTTGTGCCGAACGGGTCCATCGACGCGATGTCGAACTGGGCCAGGATGTTGAGCAGCAGAATCGCCGTGGCGCCCTGGCCGTTGGGCGGATGCTCGACCAGGTCGATGCCGGCATAGCTGCCACTGATGGGATCTGTGGGCGTCGCGGCCGTGGCGGCGAAATCGTCGCCGGTGTGCACGCCGCCCTGGGCGTTGAGCGTGGCGACCATGTCGTCGGCCACCTCGCCCTTGTAGAAGGCGTCGCGCCCGTCGCGGGCGATTCGGCGCAGCACCTCGGCCTGTCCGGGGGCGCGGAACATCTCGCCCTGCTTCAGCGGTTGGCCGCCGTTGGTGTAATGGGTCAGGCCGTGGCCCTGCAGGCATTCAGCGGCCCGGGGCCAGTCATTGGCAACGCGGGGGGCCACCGGCACACCCTGTTCGGCGTAGTGGATTGCGGGTTGCAGAAGGGCGTCGAGACCCAGTTTGCCATGCGCGTCCGACAAGTGGCAGAAGGCGTCGACCGCGCCGGGGATGGTGACCGCTTCGGGCCCATGCAACGGCACGGTGTCGAGGCCGCGGGCGCGCAGGTCGGCGGCGCTGGCGGCGGCCGGGGCGCGGCCGGAGCCGTTCAGCGCATGGATGTCGTCGCTGCCTGCCTTGGTGAACAACGCGAAGCAGTCGCCGCCGATGCCGGTCATCTGCGGCTCGCAGATGCCCAGCAGAACGGCGCCGGCAACGGCGGCGTCCATGGCGTTGCCGCCGCGTTTCAGAATGTCGATGGCGGCCTGGGCGGCCAGGGGGTGCGACGTGGCGCACATGCCGTTGGTGGCGAGGACGGCCGAGCGGCCGGGACGTTGGAAGTCGCGCATGGTTTTCCCGTTGATTGCAATGCTGTGCGGCACCTTAGGGGGCGCGTTCGGGAATGCCAATGTGATGGGAAGAAGAAGTACCTCGACGCCGCGCACTGGGTGGGGGCTGTTAAACGCGGCGCCGAGGGAAGCCATATGCAGCTACAGGTTGGTATATGCGGGGGCTTTGGGGCGGCGTTGCGATGGGAATTGGGCGATTTGGTGGCGCGGTTTGCAGCGCCGCGAGTTTCAGCGCGGAAACCGCAGGCTGAGCGTGTTTTGTCCTGACGTTCGGGTGTAGGTCAGGTCGCGGCACAGGCTGTGAATGAGGAACCAGCCGAATCCCCCTTCGGGCAGGTTCGACCGGGGGCCGGCGCTGTCCGGCAGGTGGGCCGGGGGCAGATCCTGGCCGGGGATGGCGCGGCCGCTGTCGATCAGGGTCACGTCCACGCGGTCGGGCAGCAGGTCGACCGTCATGGTGACCGGACCGGGCGCGCGGTCGGCATAGGCATGTTCGGTGATGTTGTTGAGCGCTTCGCTGACCGCGAGCGCGATGGAGCCGCGCAGGTCCCTGTCGATCCCGGCCTCGTCCAGGTGGCTGGCCAGGCTTTCGACCAAGTCGCGCACGTGCAGGTTCGTCGCTGTCGTGCACCACGAGATCAGCGGGTCGGGCAGGGAGGGGGCGGTGGCGGCCACGGCCCCGGATCAGCCCGCCGCGCGTTGCAGCGCCGCGGCCATGTCGGGGTGGATGACAAAGATCGAATCCATGCGCGTCAGGCGAAAGACCTTGGCCACGTCCGGCGTCAGGCCGGCCAGGTCGAGCCGCCGGCCGTCGCCCATCTGCTTCATCGAGGCGACGATGGCGCCGAGGCCGCTGGAATCGACAAACGCCACGCCGGAGAGGTCGAGCACCACGTGGGCCGGGCCATCTTCGGTGAGGCGGCGCATCTCGTCCTTGAACCGGATGGCGGAGGCGGCGTCGATCCGGTTGTCTTCGACGGTGATAACGTTGATGTTGTTGTGAGTGGCGCAGGTGAGTTGCATGATGCCTCCGGACACATGGATGTTGCGCGCAGCCTAGGCGCAATTCCTTACCAAACCGTTTGGCCCCGTGAGCTTTCCCGGCGCGGCACCCAAGGACGAAAGGACAGTCAGCATGAAAGAGGTTGTGATCGCGGGTGCGGCCCGAACGCCCATGGGCGGCTTCCAGGGGGATTTCGATGGCGTCGAGGCCAGCGTCCTAGGCGGCGCGGCGATTGCCGCGGCGCTGAAGGATGCGGGCGCCGCGACCGTGAGCGAGCTGTTAATGGGTTGTGTTCTGCCGGCGGGCCAGGGGCAGGCCCCGGCGCGGCAGGCCGGGTTCAAGGCGGGCCTCGGCGAGGAGGTGCCGGCGACCACGCTGAACAAGATGTGCGGCTCGGGCATGAAGGCGGCGATGATCGGGTTCGACCAGATCGCGCTGGGCCATACCGACACGATGGTGACGGGCGGCATGGAGAGCATGTCGAACGCGCCCTACCTCTTGCCCAAGATGCGCGGCGGGGCGCGGATCGGGCATGGGCAGGTGATCGACCACATGTTTCTCGACGGGTTGGAGGATGCATACGACAAGGGGCGTTTGATGGGCACCTTCGCCGAGGATTGCGCCGAGAAGTTCCAGTTCACCCGCGAGGCGCAGGATGCCTATGCCATCGGGTCGCTGGACGCGGCGCTGGAGGCGCAGAAGTCGGGCGCGTTCGCGGGCGAGATCGCGCCGGTGACGCTGGAGACGCGGAAGGGCACGGTCGTGGTCGAGACGGACGAGCAGCCCGGCAAGGCGCGGCCTGAGAAGATACCGCAACTGAAGCCTGCGTTCCGCGAGGGCGGGACGGTGACCGCGGCCAATTCGAGCTCGATCAGCGACGGGGCGGCGGCCCTGGTGCTGGCCTCGCGCGAGGCCGCAGAGGCGCAGGGGCTGAAGGTGCGGGCGCGGATCCCGGGCCATGCCAGCCACGCGCAGGCGCCGGGATGGTTCACCACGGCGCCGGTGCCCGCGGCGCAGAAGCTGCTGGAACGGATCGGCTGGACGAAAGACGACGTGGACCTGTGGGAGGTGAACGAGGCCTTCGCCGTGGTGCCCATGGCATTCATGCACGAGATGGGCCTGCCGCGCGAGAAGGTGAACGTGCATGGCGGGGCCTGTGCGCTGGGCCATCCCATCGGGGCGAGCGGGGCGCGGATCATGGTGACGCTGCTGAACGCGCTGGAGAAACGCGACCTCAAGCGTGGTGTCGCGGCGATCTGCATCGGCGGGGGCGAAGGCACGGCCATCGCGATCGAGCGGGTCTGAGGCCGCAAATCTTTTGGGAAAAGATTTGCCAAGAGTTTTCATGAAAACTCTTGGCGGGGGAGGTGCGTGATGCGTGCGGATTATGAAGACCTGGCGAAGACCATCGGGGCGCTGACCGAGGGCGAGACCGATGAGGTCGCCCTGATGGCGACGGTGGTGTGCGAGTTGCACCACGCGGACGCGCGCTTCGACTGGACCGGGTTCTACCGGGTGACGGCGCCGGAGCTGTTGAAGATCGGGCCCTACCAGGGCGGGCACGGCTGTTTGCAGATCCCGTTTTCGCGCGGGGTCTGCGGGGCGGCGGCGCGGACCGGCGAGGTGCAGCTGGTCGACGATGTGGACAGTTTCGACGGGCATATCGCCTGCGCCAGTTCCACCCGGTCGGAGATCGTCCTGCCGGTGCGCGACGGGCAGGGGCGGTTGCTGGGCGTGCTGGATATCGACAGCGACCGGCCGGCCGCGTTCGACGCGGCGGATGCCGACGGGCTGGGCGCGATCCTCAGGATGGTGTTCGGACGCCTGTAGAGACTTGCCGACATACGCGGTGCGGGGGCGAAGCCTCCGGTGGGCGTACTTCGGGGACAGTGAAATTTTGATTGATTTTTTCACGCGACTCGCGCAGCGTGAAAATTGACCGAAGAATTTCACGGGAAGAGTGCCCTTTGGAACAGAGCCAGATCTCCGCCATGCGCAGCCTCGGGGCCGATCTGCGGGCCTTGCGCAAGTCACGGGGGCTGACGTTGAGCGATATGGCGCAGGCGTTGGGCCGGTCGGTGGGCTGGCTGAGCCAGGTGGAGCGGGACCTGTCGGAGCCGTCGATTTCCGACCTGCGGGCGATTGCTGGCGCGTTCGACGTGCCGATGTCGTTCCTGTTCGCCCATGCCAGCGCCCCGGCGGAAGAGCAGGGCATCATCGTGCGCGAGGGCTCGCGGCGGCGGATGGGTTCGAGCGAGGAAGGGTTGATCGAGGAGTTGTTGTCGCCGGACCTGAGCGACGATTTCGAGGTGATTCACTCCACGTTCCGTCCCGGATCGAAGATGCAGCGCCCGGCCACGCGACCGACGCAGGAGGTGGGCTACGTCGTTTCCGGGCGGCTGGACCTGAGCATTGGCGGGCAGGAGTTCAGCGTCGGGCCGGGAGACAGTTTCCGTATCCGGCATGAAACCTATGCCTGGGCCAACCCCTATGACGCGCCGTGCGTCGCGATCTGGGTGATCGCGCCGCCGGTCTATTGAGGGGGGTGGCATGAGCCTGGAAGGATGGACCGTCTTCGCGCTGTTCTGGGTGGTGTTCGTGACCACGCCGGGGCCCAATGCGGTCAATTGCATCACCAACGGCATGACGCTGGGGTTTCGCCGCAGCCTGTGGGGGGTGGCGGCGATCCTGACGCAGGCGGCGTTGTTCCTGACCTTGTCGGCGGCGGGGGTGACGGCGCTGATCGCGGCCTCGCCGGAAGCGTTCCAGGTGGCGAAATTCATCGGGGCCGGGTTCCTGATCTACCTCGGAATACGCGGCTGGATCATGGCGCGGCGGCAGATGGTCGTGGCCGAACCGGACGGGCGCAGCATCTACTGGCGGGCCTTTGCCATCGCCACGATCAACCCCAAGAGCGTGGCGGGATACCTGGCCGCCTTCAGCCAGTTCGTGCAGCCGGACGTGCCGATCTGGAGCCAGATGTGGGTGATCTTTCCCACCGCGCTGAGCCTGACCGCGCTGAGCTATATCGGATACACCGCGCTGGGCGCGGGGCTGGGCCGGGCGGCGCTGGGGGCGGTGTTCAACGTGTGGCTGCGCCGGGGGCTGGCGGCGTGTTTCGTGATCTACGGCGTGCTCTTGGGCGCGGCTTCGACGCCGGGGAGGGCGTGAGATGATCAAGGGCGCGTGCCTGTGCGGGGCGGTGGCGTTCCGGCTGGAGGGCATGGCCAGGGACATCCTGGGATGCCATTGCGGGCAGTGCCGCAAGCAGTCGGGGTTTTACTGGGCGGCGACCTCGGTGGCGGACGAGGGCCTGGTGATGGAGCGCGACGATGGGCTGGCCTGGTTTCAGTCCAGCGACACGGCGCGGCGGGGATTTTGCAGGATTTGCGGGACCGGCCTGTTTTGGAAGCCGGAAGATGCGCCGCGCACGGTGGTTGCCGCGGCATCGCTGGAGCCGGGGCATGGGCTGAAGATGACGGCGCATGTCTTTCTGGAGGACAAGGGCGATTATTACGACATCGGCGACGGGCTGCCGCAGTTCGCGCGGTTCAGTGGAGGTGAGAATGCTTGAGGGAAGTTGTTTGTGCGGAAATATCCGGTTCAGCGTGACGGGTGCGCCGCAGGGGGTGTCGGCCTGTCATTGCGGGCAGTGCCGCAAGCAATCGGGGCATGTGTGGTCGTCGGCCTTCGTGCCGGAGACGGACCTGGAGATCACCGGCGAGGTGACGTGGTACGAGGCGACGCCACAGGCCAAGCGGGGGTTCTGCGCGACCTGCGGGGCGTTCCTGTTCTGGAAGGCGCATGACGAGGACACGATGAGCTTTGCCCTGGGGGCGCTGGACGGACCCACGGGGCTGCGGCTGGAGAAGCATATCTTCACCGCCGACAAGGGGGATTACTACGAGATCGCGGACGGGGTTCCGCAGAAATGATCACCGGGTCCTGTCTGTGTGGCGCGAACGCCTTCGAGCTTGACCGCGCGGCCGGGCCGGTGACGGCGTGCCATTGCGGTCAGTGCCGGAAGTATTCGGGTTTCCACGCCGCCAGCGTGGACGTGGACGATGTGCCGCTGCGCTGGGTCCGGCAGGGCTACGTGACGCGGTTCGTCCACGAGAGCGGCGCGGTGCGCGCCTTTTGCGGACGCTGCGGCACGAAGCTGTGGTTCGAGGATCCCGACGGCTGGACGAGCCTGGAAGCCGGGTTGATCGACGCGCCCTCGGGCGGGGCGATGGCGGGGCATATCTTTGTCGCGGACAGGGGCGACTATTACGACATCGCGGACGGGTTGCCGCAGGCAGGGCAGGCGTGAGCCGGGACGTGCCCTGGTGCGTCGTTGGCCGGGCTGCCGGGGCGGTCACTGCGGACGGAAATGATGGAAAACGGGCGGCGCGCTGGTGGCCGTCTTACTTGGGAGGCAAGAAAAATGGCTGATCTGCCGACAAAGGCGAAAGTGGTCATCATCGGCGGGGGCGTCGTGGGGTGCTCAGTGCTGTATCACCTGGCGAAAAAAGGCTGGAGCGATTGCGTTCTTCTGGAGAAGAACGAGCTGACCGCCGGGAGCACCTGGCACGCGGCGGGGAACGTGCCCACGTTCTCGACCAGCTGGGGCATCATGAACATGCAGCGGTATTCCACCGAGCTTTATGCCCGGCTGGGGGACGAGGTCGACTACCCGATGAACTATCACCAGACCGGGTCGATCCGGCTGGCGCATTCCAAGGAGCGGATGCAGGAGTTCGAGCGTGCCCGCGGCATGGGCAGGCACCAGGGGATGGAGCTGGAAATCCTGACCCCCGACGAGATCAAGGCGCGGTATCCGTTCATCGAGACGCATGACATTGTGGGCGCGCTCTATGACCCGAACGATGGCGATATCGACCCGGCGCAGGTGACACAAGCGCTGGCCAAGGGCGCGCGAGACATGGGGGCGACGATCGCCCGGTTTTGCCCGGCCACCGGGGTGACCCAGGATAGCGACGGCTGGATCGTGCATACGGACAAGGGCGATATCGCCTGCGATTTCGTGGTGAACGCGGCCGGGTATTATGCCCAGAAAGTGGGCGAGTGGTTCAAGCCCTATGGCGGGCGGACGGTGCCGATGATGGTGATGAGCCATCAATACGTGCTGACCGACGAGATCCCCGCGATCGAGGCGCACAGCAAGGAGACCGGCCGCAAGCTGCCGCTGTTGCGCGACGTCGACGTGTCCTACTACTTCCGGCAGGAGAAGCACGGGTTCAACATCGGCCCCTACGAGCCGAATTGCCGGGCGCATTGGGCCGAGCCATCGGACCCGATGCCCGAGGATTTCAGCTTTCAGCTGTGGTCGGATGATCTGGAGCGGATCGAGGATATCGTGGCGGATTCCATGGAGCGGGTGCCGGTGGCGGGTACGGCGGGGATCAGCCGGATCATCAACGGGCCGATCCCTTATGCGCCCGACGGGCTGCCCCTGCTGGGGCCGATGCCGGGGGTGAAAAACGCGTTCGAGGCTTGTGTCTTTACCTTCGGGATCGCGCAGGGTGGTGGCGCGGGCAAGGTTCTGGCCGAGTGGATCGTGGACGGTGCGCCCGAGTGGGACATGTGGGCGGTCGATCCGAGGCGGTACACCGATTACACCGATTACGATTACTGCGTGGCCAAGGGGATGGAGGTCTACGGCAACGAATACGCCATGCACTTCCCGTGGCACGAATGGCCGGCGGGGCGCGACAAGAAGCTGTCGCCCAATCATGGGCGCGTGCTGGAACTGGGCGGCGTGATGGGGGCCTATAATGGCTGGGAACGGGCGAACTGGTTCGCTCAGCCGGGCGACGACACGTCGGAGGACAGCACCCATACGTGGAACCGCAAGGGGCCGTGGGAGCAGCGCATCCGCGAGGAATGCGAGGCGGTGCGCGATGCCTGCGGCGTGCTGGACCTGCCGGGCTTTTCACGGTTCCGGGTCGAGGGCGCGGGGGCCGACGACTGGCTGCGCGGCTTCGTGACCGGGGGGCTGCCCAAGGTGGGGCGGATGAACCTGGTTTACGTTGCCAACGCGAAAGGCCGGATCGTGACGGAGTTTTCCTGTATCCGGCTGGCGGAGAACGATTTCGTTCTGATCACCGCGGCCACGGCGCAGTGGCATGACGGGGAGCTGATCCGCGGGAGCGTGCCTGACGGTGTGACCGTGACGGAAACGACGACCGAGCGGTCGGCACTGCTGGTGGCGGGGCCGAAGAGCCGCGAGGTGCTGGCGGGGATCAGCGATGCGGATCTGGAGGCCGGGTGGCTGAGCCATCAGCATTGCACCGTGGCGGGGCGGCCTGCCTTCCTCATCCGGGTGAGCTTTACCGGCGAGCTGGGCTGGGAGGTGCATGCGGAGAATGCCGAGATGCCGGCGATCTACGAGGCGATACTGGACGCGGGCGCGAAGCCGTTCGGGATGTATGCGCTGAACAGTCTGCGGATCGAGAAAGGGTACCGGGCGTGGAAGGGCGACCTGAGCACCGATTACTCGATGCTCGAGGCCGGGCTGGAGCGGTTCGTGAAGTTCGACAAGGCGCAGGATTTCACCGGCAAGGCGGCGCTGCTGGCGGAGAAGCAGCAAGGCCGGAAGAAAGCCTTTGCTCCGCTGATCATCGACGCGGGGGAGGTGGACGCGCCCTACATGTCGACGATCTGGAGCGGGGACGAGATCGTGGGCGAGACGACGAGCGGCGCCTGGGGCTACCGGGTGAACGCCAGCGTGGCGCTGGCGATGCTGCGGACGGACGTGGCGACGGCCGGCACGGAGCTTGAAGTGGAGATCTATGGCGAGCGGCGCAAGGCGGTTGTGCAGCCGGATCAGCCGCTTTGGGATCCGGAGAATGCAAGGCTGACGGCGTGAGCTAGAGGTCCCCCGCGTCAAGCCCGGGGCAGGCAGGGTCAAGCCCGGGACGGACAAACGAAAGGAAAGACGATGAGTATCGAGACCTACCTGATCTACCTTGGCGTCTTGGCGGCGTTTTTCCTGACGCCGCCGGATACCAGCCAGTTGCTGATCATTTCCAACAGCCTGCGGCACGGGCTGCGCCGGTCCTTGGCGACGGTTGCGGGCGACCTGAGCGCCAACGCGGTGCAGATGACGCTGGCGGCGTTCGGCCTGACGGCGGTGATCGCGGCGAATGCAGATGCGCTGTGGGTCGTGAAATGGGCCGGGGTGGCGTACCTGGTCTGGATCGGGCTGCGATTGATGCTGACGCGGGGCGCGTCCGAGGCGCCGGGGGCGGTGGCGAAGGGGCGGCTTTTTCGGCAGGGCTTTGTCACCTCCTCGGCAAACCCCTATGCGGTGGTGTTCTTCGGGGCGCTGTTCCCGCAGTTCATCGACGCGGGTGCGCCGATCCTGCCGCAATTGCTGGTGCTGGGCGTGACCTACCTGGTGGTGGACGGTCTGGTGCTGCTCTTGTGGGGCTGGGCGGCGACGCGGACGCTGGGGCGTGTGAAGGCGCTGACGGGGGTTTGGATCAACCGTGTCTCGGGCGCGCTGATGGTCGGGGCGGCGGTGCTCCTGGGGTTGAAGGACCTCGACAGGGGTGCGGCGGCACGATGACCCTTCCCGAGACCATGTCCGGCGTTTACCTGACCCGTCACGGCGGGCCGGAGGCGCTGGAATGGCGCGACGACATTCCGGTGCCCCGGCCCGGACCGGGAGAGGTACTGGTGCGGGTGCTGGCGGCGGGGGTGAACAACACCGACATCAACACGCGCGAAGGCTGGTACTCTGCCGACGTGAAGGGCGCGACGGGCGAGCTGCAGGACGGGGTCGAGGCGGGCGGCTGGTCCGGAGCGCTGGAGTTTCCGCTGATCCAGGGCGGGGACCTGTGCGGTGAGGTCGTGGCGCTGGGCGATGGCGTGAGCGCGGTGGCCGTGGGAATGCGGGTGATCTGCCCGATCAACCAGCCGCGCCCGACCGACGACAACCCGGTGGGGTTCGAGGCGCTGGGGTCGGAAATCGATGGCGCGTTCGCGCAGTTTTGCGTGGTGCCCGAGGGGGATCTCTACGATGTGAGCGACGCGCCTTTGAGCGACGTGGAACTGGCCGCGATTCCCTGTGCCTTCGGTACGGCGGCGGGGCTGCTGGACCGGGCCGGGGTTGCGGCCGGTCAGAAGGTGCTGATCACCGGCGCCTCCGGTGGCGTAGGGTTGGCGGCGGTGCGGCTGGCCACGGCGCTGGGGGCGGAGGTGACCGGCGTGGCCTCGGCAGCCAAGGCCGAGTGCGTGCGCGATGCGGGTGCGGTGGCGGTGATCGGGCGGGACGACGTGCCGCCCGCCGACACGTTCCACGCGGTGATCGACCTGGTGGCCGGGCCGGGCTGGGGCGCCTTGATCGACGCGCTGCGGCCGGGCGGGCATTACGCGGTGGCGGGCACCATCGCCGGGCCGGTGGTGGAGGCGGATCTGCGGCGCATCTACCTGCGGGATATCACGATCCACGGCTGCACTTTCCAGTCGCGTGCGGTCTTTGCCCGGCTGGTCGAGATGGTGCGGCAGGGGGCGGTGAAACCGCTGATCGCCAAGACGTTTCCCATGCAGGAGATTGACAGGGCGCAGGAAGAGTTCATGTCGAAGCGGCATGCCGGGAAGCTGGTGCTGATCCCGGACGGCATCGACATCTGAACAAGGGCGCGAAAGGAAAGACATGGCACAGGTAACGCTGTTGGACGGCTCGATCGGGCAGGAGCTGGTGAAACGGTCGGGCGACCGGGCGACGCCGCTGTGGTCGACCCAGGTGATGATCGACCATCCCAAGCTGGTGGGCGAGGTGCACCTGGAATACTTCGCCGCCGGCGCGACGGTGGCCACGACCAACACCTATGCGGTGTTGCGCGACCGGCTGGAGCGGATCGGGTTGCAGGAGCAGATCGGGAAACTGACCGACACCGCGGTGCGGGCCGCGCGCCGGGCCCGGGCGGCGAGTGGCGGCAAGGGCCGGGTGGCCGGGGCCATCGGGCCGCTGGTGCAGTCCTACAAGCCCGAGACCTGCCCGCCCCCCGCCGAGGCCGCCAAGATGTATGCCGAGCCGGTCGGTTTGATGAAGGACCACGTGGACCTGTTCCTGCTGGAGACGATGTCGTCGGTGGATCAGGCCGAGGGCGCGCTGAGGGCCGTGACGGGGCAGGGCCTGCCGGTGTGGCTGGCGGTGAGCGTGGACGATCATGACGGCACGCGCTTGCGCTCGGGCGAGCCGGTGGAGGCGTTGGCGGAGACCGTCGCAAGACATGCGCCGGACGCGGTGCTGGTGAACTGTTCGCGGCCCGAGGTGATCGGGGCCGCGCTGGACGTGATCAAGGGGTTCGGCGTGCCGTTCGGCGCCTATGGCAACGGGTTCTCGGAGATCAGCGAAGGCTTTCTGGGCGATGCGCCCACCGTCGACGCGCTGGAGCAGCGCAAGGACATGGGGCCGCTGGATTATGCCGAATATGTCATGGGCTGGGTCGCGCAGGGGGCCACCATCGTGGGCGGCTGCTGCGAGATTGGGCCGGCGCATATTGCGGAAATTGCCCGATGTTTGCAGGCGGCGGGGCACGAGATCATATGACCGACGCCACGCTGCCCCCCGGCATGGTCCCGGCGAGCGGGCGGTTCCGCTATGACGCCGCGGAGTTCGGGCGGCTGGATTTCGAGGTGAGCCATGCGAAGTTCATCCTGTGGAAGAGTTTTGAGAACGAGCAGGAGACCGAGGGCGTCCAACTGCAAATCATGATCGCGGCGCGGGCGCAGGAAATCCCGGACGAAAGCGGCGACGCGGATATGGCGTACCTTCTGGAACCGGCGATCACCGTGGAATGGCTGACGATCAGGGAGGCCGATCTGGCCAGCCGGGACCGGGGCGCGCTGGACGGTGTGACGGTCGATTTCGACTGGGACAGGGCGCCTGATGTGCAGGAGGCGCCGGCGGCGATCCAGGAGGGATCATTCGGGTCGACGGATGTGCTGAAACTTTCGCTGAGCCATGTGCCGCCCGACAGGTACCGCTTACAGGTGCAGGCGAAGGATGAATTCGGGCGCGCCTGCGAGATCGACGCGGACCTGCCGCTTTTCGAGATCGGGGCGAGCAATTTCTCGATGTCTCGGCCACAGGCGGTCGAGGACTGGGTGGACCGGCATTTCGAGCGCGATGACTTGCACGTCGAATGGCGCACGGTGGGGCCGATGACCAACCAGTGGCAAAATCTTTACGCCTCGTTCAAGGAGACAGGGGATGAGTGATCTTCCGAAGCACGCCCGCGTGGTGATCATCGGTGGCGGCGTGGTGGGCTGTTCCGTGGCCTATCACCTGGCCAAGTTGGGCTGGCAGGACGTGGTGTCGCTGGAGCGCAAGCAGCTGACCAGCGGCACGACATGGCACGCGGCGGGGCTGATCGGGCAACTGCGGGCCAGTGCCAACATGACCAAGCTGGCGCGGTATTCGGCGGAGCTGTATCGCGGGCTGGAGGACGAGACCGGCGTGGCGACGGGCCTGCGGCAGGGCGGGTCGATCTCGGTCGCGCTGACGGCGGAGCGGCGCGAGGAACTGAACCGTCAGGCGGCCATGGCGCGGGCCTTTGGCGTGCCAGTCGAGGAATTGTCGCCGGACGATATCAAGCAGAGATACGAGCATATCAACCTCGATGGCGTGACCGGGGGTGTCTGGCTGCCGACGGACGGGCAGGCGGACCCGGCCAATATCGCGCTGGCGCTGGCCAAGGGGGCGCGGCAGAACGGGGCGCTGGTTAAGGAGCGGGTGAAGGTCACCGGCATCGCGCGGGATGGCCGCCGGGTGACGGGCGTGGACTGGGCTGCCGATGCGGGCGGCGAGACGGGGCATATTGCCTGCGACATGATCGTGAATTGTGCTGGCATGTGGGGCCACGAAGTGGGGCGCATGGCGGGCGTGAACGTGCCGCTGCACGCCTGCGAGCATTTCTATATCGTCACCGAGGCCATCGACGGGCTGGGACAATTGCCGGTGCTGCGGGTGCCGGACGAATGCGCCTATTACAAGGAGGACGCGGGCAAGATCCTGCTGGGCGCGTTCGAGCCGAACGCCAAGCCTTGGGGGATGAACGGCATTCCCGACAGTTTCGAGTTCGACCAGCTGCCCGAGGATTTCGACCATTTCGAGCCGATCCTCGAAGCGGCTTGCAACCGGATGCCGATGCTTGCCGAGGCGGGGATACATACGTTTTTCAACGGGCCGGAGAGTTTCACGCCGGATGATGCCTATCACCTGGGGCTGGCGCCGGAGATGGACAATGTGTGGGTGGCTGCCGGGTTCAACTCGATCGGGATTCAAAGCGCGGGCGGCGCGGGGCACGCGCTGAGCCAGTGGATGGACAGCGGCGAGAAGCCATTCGACCTGGGCGACGTGGACATTGCCCGGATGCAGCCGTTCCAGGGGAACCGGCACTACCTTTTTGAACGCTCGAAGGAGACGCTGGGGCTGCTCTACGCCGATCACTTCCCCTATTTGCAGAAACGCACGGCGCGGGGCGTGCGGCGCTCGCCCTTCCATCATCACCTGCTGGAGCAGGGCGCGGTGATGGGAGAGATCGCCGGGTGGGAGCGGGCGAACTGGTTCGCCAAGGACGGCCAGGAGCGGGAGTATCGCTATGGCTGGGGGCGGCAGAACTGGTTCGAGAATGCCGCCGAAGAGCATAAAGCGATCCGTACCGGCGTGGGCATGTACGATATGTCGAGCTTCGGCAAGATCCGGGTCGAGGGGCCTGATGCGGAGGCGTTCCTGAACCATGTGGGTGGCGGCGACTATTCGGTGCCGAATGGAAAGATCGTCTACACCCAGTTCCTGAACGACCGCGGCGGGATCGAGGCGGACGTGACGGTGACGCGGCTGAGCGAGACGGCGTATCTGGTGGTGACGCCGGCGGCGACTCGGCTGGCGGACCAGACCTGGATGGAGCGACACCGGGGCGATTTCAACGTCGTGATCACCGATGTGACGGCAGGCGAAGGCGTGCTGGCGGTGATGGGGCCGGATGCGCGGAAACTGATGCAGGCGGTCAGCCTGAATGATTTCTCCAACGCGGCCAACCCGTTCGGCACGGCGCAGGAGATCGAACTGGGCATGGGGCTCGCCCGTGTGCACCGGGTCAGCTACGTCGGAGAA
Source organism: Roseovarius atlanticus (assembly GCF_019802205.1). Lineage (GTDB taxonomy): Bacteria > Pseudomonadota > Alphaproteobacteria > Rhodobacterales > Rhodobacteraceae > Roseovarius > Roseovarius atlanticus_A. Next base: position 390,364 of record NZ_JAHVHQ010000002.1, on the reverse strand, counting down.
CTGGGCTGGGAGATTTACATCGGTGCCGATATGGCGGGGCATGCGTTCGAGACGCTATACGAGGCGGGGCAGGCGCATGGGCTGAAGCTTTGCGGGATGCACATGATGGATTCGTGCCGGATCGAGAAGGGGTTCCGGCATTTCGGGCATGACATCACCTGCGAGGATCACGTGCTGGAGGCGGGGCTGGGCTTTGCGGTGAAGACCTCGAAACCATCGTTCATCGGGCGTGATGCGGTACTGCGCAAGAAGGAGGCAGGGCTGGCCAAGCGACTAGTGCAGTTCCGGCTGACCGATCCCGAGCCGATGCTCTATCATAACGAGCCCGTGCTGCGGGACGGGGAGATCGTGGGCTATCTCAGTTCGGGGGCGTATGGTCATCACCTGGGCGGGGCGATCGGGATGGGATATGTGCCGTGCAAGGGCGAAAGCGCCGAGCAGGTGCTGGCCTCGAGCTACGAGATCGACGTGGCGGGGACGCGGGTGAAGGCGGAGGCGTCTTTGCGTCCGATGTACGACCCGAAATCAGAGCGCGTGAAGGCTTGATGGCTCGGGCGAGGGTATTCCAGAACGGATGAAAGGCGGGCGGCTTTCACTGTTCGGGAAATACTCCGGGGGTTTGGGGGCTGGCCCCCAATTAAACCTGCGTTTGGGGGCTGGCCCCCAATTAAACCTGCGTTTGGGGGTTGGTCCCCGATCAACGAAGACAGCGTGCGCCGCCAGTCCGCCTAGATTTTCTGGTCGTACTCACCGACCGACGGTTCGGTACGGATGACGGTGTCGATCTCGGCGAAGATGGCGCGCATTTCCTCGTCGGACGTGGCGCTTTCGCAGACCACGACGAGGTTTGGGGTGTTCGACGATGCGCGCACCAGGCCCCAGCTGCCGTTTTCGAGAATGACCCGCGCGCCGTTGACGGTGACGACCTCCTTGATCGGCTGGCCGGCAAAGCTGTCGCCGGCCTCATGCTTGGCGACGAGTTTCTGCACCAGCCGGTCGAGCACCTGATATTTCTCGGTATCGGGGCAATGGGGCGACATGGTTGGCGTGGACCACGTGGTGGGCAGGGCGCGGCGCAGGTCGGACATGGACATGTCGGGGTTGCGGTCCATCAGCTTGCAGATCTCGACCGCGACGCGCATGCCGCAGTCGTAGCCGCGGCCCACCGGCTCGGCCAGGAAGTAATGGCCGGATTTTTCGAACCCGGCGAGCGCGCCCAGTTCCTTGACCCGGCGTTTCATGTGGCTGTGGCCGGTCTTCCAGTAGTCGGCTGTCACGCTGTTCTTCTGCAGCTCGGGGTCGGCGGCGAAGAGGCCGGTGGATTTGACGTCGGCCACGAAGGTGGAGTTGGGGTGCAGCTTGGAAAGGTCGCGGGCCATGATGACGCCCATCTTGTCGGCGAAGATCTCTTCGCCCTCGTCGTCGACCACGCCGCAGCGGTCGCCGTCGCCGTCGAAGCCGAGCGCGAAATCGGCGCCCGAGTCCTTCACCGAGGCGGCCATGTCGTGCAGCATTTCCATGGCTTCGGGGTTGGGGTTGTAGTTGGGGAAGGTGTAGTCGAGCCTGTTGTGCGAGGGGACGACCTCGACGCCGAGACGCTCGAACAGTTCGGGCGCGAAGGCCGAGGCGGTGCCGTTGCCGGTGGCGCAGACGACGCGCAGCTTGCGGGACATTTTGAAGTCGCCGACGAGGTCGTCGAGATAGGCCTCGCGCACGCCCTCGACGAATTCGTAGCCGCCGCCCGAATGGGGTTCGCCCTCGCCATTCAGGACGATGTCGCGCAACTCGCCCATTTCGTCGGGGCCGTGGGTGAGGGGGCGGTCGAAGCCCATCTTGACCCCGGTCCAGCCGTTCGGGTTGTGCGAGGCGGTGACCATGGCGACGGCGGGCACGTCGAGGTGGAATTGCGAGAAATAGGCCATGGGCGAGAGCGCCGGGCCGATATCCTTGACGTGGATGCCGGCCTGCATCAGGCCGACGATGAGCGCGTTCTTGATCGAGAGCGAATAGTCGCGGTAGTCGTTGCCGACCGCGATCACCGGGTCGATGCCGCGACGGCGCATCTGGGTGCCGAGGCCGAGGCCGAGGGCGGTGATGCCGGGCAGGTTGATCTCGTCGGGGTATTTCCAGCGGGCGTCGTATTCGCGGAACCCGGTGGGCGTGATCATCGGGTCGCGGAGGAATTCCCAGGTGTTCTGGGTCACGTCGGCAGCGGGTTTGGTCACGGAGATACCTTCAATTTGCGTCGATCCGGCAGGGGGTTTCCTTGGCGAGCCTGTCGAATTGCATGAGGCTCTGCAAGAGGGCGGGCATCTGATCCAGCGGGATCATGTTGGGGCCGTCCGAGGGTGCCGTGTCGGGCGCCTCGTGGGTCTCGATGAAGACGGCGGCGATGCCCAGGGAGACGGCGGCGCGGGCCATGACGGGGGCAAATTCGCGCTGGCCGCCGGAACTGCCGCCCTTGCCGCCGGGCTGTTGCACCGAGTGGGTGGCGTCCATCACCACCGGGTAGCCGGTGGCGGCCATCTGGGGCAGGGCGCGCATGTCGGCCACGAGGGTGTTGTAGCCGAAAGAGGTGCCGCGTTCGGTCAGCAGGATGCGGGTATTGCCGGTGCTTTCGACCTTCGAGATGACGTTGGGCATGTCCCAGGGGGCGAGGAACTGGCCCTTCTTGACGTTGATCGCCGCGCCGGTTTGGCCTGCGGCCAGCAGCAGGTCGGTCTGCCGGCAGAGAAAGGCGGGGATCTGCAGGATGTCGACCACATCGGCCGCGGGCGCGCATTGGTCGGGCAGGTGAACATCCGTCAGGACCGGCACGCCGAGCGCGTCCTTGACCGATTGCAGGGCCTTCAACCCCTCGTCGATGCCGAGGCCGCGCTTGCCCGTAACCGACGTGCGGTTGGCCTTGTCGAAGGAGGCCTTGAAGACGTATTGCGCGCCGGCGGCGGCGCAGGCCTCTTTCATCCGGCCCGCGATCATCTGGGCGTGATCGGCGCTTTCCAGCTGGCAGGGGCCGGCGATGACGGTGAGTGGCGCGTCGTTTCCGACGCGCAGGTCTGCGATTTCAACTGTTTTCATGTGTTACGACGAAACCTGTTCCTTGAGGACCGACGCGGTGAGCGACAAGAGCAGGTAGATACCGCCGAAGACCAGGAAGGCAAGCAAAGTGTTCTCGAACTTGCGCGGATAGGAGGGATCCTGCGAAGCGACGGGTTTCACCGCGACTGTCAGGTAGCGCACCTGCTTGTTCGCCTCGATCTCGGACTGGCGCTTGGTTTCCAGCGCGGATTGCAGCACCAGGTCGGAGGTGGCGAGGTCGGCCTGCGCCATCTGGATCTCGGCGGCCTGGCTGGCGAGCGAGCTGCGTTCCTCCGTCGCCTCGGTCAGGCGGGCGTTCTGCTTGGCGAGTTCGCGCGACAGGACCTGCACCTCGGAGCGCAGCGCCTCGACCCGGGCGGTGTTGGGGCGGGCGTTGGCAAGCTGGGTGTTGAGCGCCAGCTGCTTTTCCTGGAGCTGCAATTCCACATTGCCGATCAGCTGACGGATATTGGCGATTTCGCCCTCGGGGTCGAGGATCGAGCCTTCCTGCAACTCGACGAGCCGGCGCTGGGCCGCGCGGCGTTCTTCCTTGGCCTCTTCCAGCGCGGCCTCGGCGGTTTTCACGGCGTCGAAACGTTTCTCCTGGCTGAGCGAGTCGACATTTTCCTCGGCATATTCGATCAGCTTTTCAGAGAACTCGCGGCTGGTTTCGGGGTCGGCGGTGGCGACCTCCAGCCGGATCACGCCCTCGGTCGGGTCATAGCCCAGCTTCACGTATTTCTGGTAGACCTTGTAGGCCTCTTCGTTGGTGGCGTCGGGATCAAGCCGCTGGATCGGGTCGATCTCGTCGCTGCTGAACATGGCCTTGAAGCCGACATCCTCGTTCAGGCGCAGCATGGCATCCTTGGATTCAAGGTAGGACTGGACCGCGATGGAATCCTGCCCGGTGGCGAATTGCGAGGGCAGAAGGCCGCCGAGGCCCCCCTTGCCACCGCCCGAGCCGTCGGCGGTGATGATCAGGAATTCCGACTTGGTCGAGTACATCGGCGTGGCGATGTTGTAGAAATAATACCCCGCGATCAGCGTGGGAAGCATGACGAAGGCCGCCAGCCGCGAGACGAGCAGCAGCATCTTCTTGCGACGGCGCGAGGCGATGTCGCGCTGGATCTTCTGGATTTCCTGGGCGCGCCGGTCGGCCGGGCTGAGCTCGGTCGAGGGCAGGGCGACCTGACCTACCGGCACGGTCTGGGGCAGTTGGATGCGCTCGTCGCCGGTCTGGGCCGGCTGGGTGTTTTCCCCCGCCGACACAAGCTGGACGATATTGGAGCCCTGGAACGGGTCGATGCCACGGGCCCGCAGCAGGCGGACCGCGTCGAAGTCGGATGTCGGCGCGAGGCCGTGTTTCTGGGCCATGCGCCGCGCCATGCGCAGTTGCCGCCCGGTCAGGCCCTCCTTGCGGATGTCATCGATGTTCTGAGACACCGAAACCTCTCGGGCGGATGTCACCTCGCCCTCGTGCAGGCGGGGCGCGTCGGCGTGGTCCGCGGGGGGCTGCGGCGGCGTGGTGTCCGGCGTCTGCGGCACCTCCTCGGCGGGGGTCTCCGGGCCGGGGGCGGCGGCGTGGGCGCTGCCGCCGGAGGTGCGGCGGATGCGGAACTTTCTAGCCTTGGGTTTCGTAGTCATAGAGCTGTTTTGCCTCTTCCAAGGTGTCGAACATATGCAGTTTTCCGTCCATCAGGACGGCGGCCTCCTGCGCGAATTTCTCGAGCGTGGCGGGCTGGTGCGATACGATCACCACTGTGGTCGTGCGCAGTCGTTCCCGAAGGATGTCGCCCGCGCGCCGGTTGAATTCGACGTCGGTGGAACTGGGCATGCCCTCGTCGATGAGGTACATGTCGAAATCCAGCGCGAGCATCAACGAAAAGGTGAAGCGCGATCTCATGCCCGTCGAGTAGGTGCCGAGCGGCTGGTCGAAATATTCGCCCAGATTGCAGACATAGCGGCAATACGCCTCGACGTAATCGGGATCGAGCCCGTAGAGCGTGGCGATGTAACGCGCGTTTTCGCGGGCCGAGACGCGGCTGATGACACCGCCCATGAAACCCAGCGGAAACGAGATGCGGCAGCCGCGGCGAATCTCGCCCTCGTCGGGTTTTTCCAGGCCCGCCATCATCTTGATCAGCGTGGTCTTGCCCGTGCCGTTGGGCGCGAGGATGCCGAGCGAGCGGCCGAGTTCCACCCGGAACGAGACGCGGTCAAGGATCACCTTGCGCTGCGTGCCCGTCCAGAAGGACTTGCTGACATTGTCGAACTCGAGCATCCAGGGGCTCCGTCGCTGCTCTTGCCCTCGTTTAGCGAGGTTTTCTTAAGACCGTGTTGGTCTTGATCCCGCACATTATGTCGGAATTGTCCACGATATGACAACAAATCGGGGCAAATTTGTGTGCTTGATAAGAAAAAACGAGGAAACGGCGCGAAAGGGGGGAAGCTCTCGCGCCGCTTGGTTGAGATGAAGGGGTTCGCAGGGTCAGGCGACGGCGTGCCACGCCATGCCCGCCAGCACGGCCCCGGTGAGGCCGAAGCCAAAATAGGCGAAGAATATGCGCGGCTTGACCAGCGCCCACACCGCGATGGCGGCTGGGATGCAGCTGACGCCGCCGGCGATGACGAAGCTCATGGCGGCGCCCTGGCTCATGCCCTGGGCCAGCAGGGCGTCGACCAGCGGCACGGCGGCATAGCCGTTGAGGTAGGCGGGCGCGCCCACGAGGGCCCCGAGAAGGATCGTGCCGATGCCGTCGCCGCCCAGAACCGTGGCGATGGCGTCCGCGGGGATGTATTTCAGCATCACCGCCTCGATCACGTAGGCGAGCGTCAGCCATTTCAGCAGGAAGATGCCGTTGTCGATGGCGGTCTCGCGGAAGGTGGCGGTGCGGTCCGGGTCGGACCAGAAGCGCCAGACGGGGCGGCCCTGAAACGGTTTCTTCGTGCCGCAGCAGCCGCCGGGCTGGCGGTTTTCGCGCAGGGGATCGGCAAAGAGGGGCGAACGGGCCAGCGCCATGGTCGCAAAGCCGCCCATGAGGCCGACACCCACCGCCGCGACGGCCTTGGCCACGGCGAAATCCCAGCCGATGGTGCCGGAGGTGATGAGGAACATCGCCGGGTCCATCAGCGGCGAGGCCAGCCAGAAGGCCATGACAGCCCCCAGCGGCGCGCCGAGCGCGAGCATGGCGGCGATGAAGGGAATGACCTCGCACGAGCAGAAGGGGGAAAGACCGCCCAGGATCGCTGCAAGAAAGATCATGCGGACCTGCCGGCCCTCGAACGCTTTGGCCAGCAGGGTCTCGGCTCCGGTGGCCTTCATGTAGGCGACGGCGAGGACGGCGAAGACGATGAAAGGCGCGGTGTGCAGCAGCGCGCCGGCGGTGAAGGTGACGGTGGGCCAGAATTGCGGCGGATCGAGCACCGCCACGGCGGCGAGGATCAGCGCCAGCGCCAGCCAGGCCTTGTCGAGGTTGGCCCATCTGCGGCGCAGGGTGGGGGCGGTGATGTCAGCCATGATAGTGATCCTCGTGGGGGCAGTTGCTGTCGGCGCAGCATTCGCGGAGCAGGAAATCGGCCAACGTGCGCAACTCGTCATAGGCGACGGCGGCGCAGAGGATGCTGCGGCCCTGTTTCTCCTGCCGGACCAGACCGGCCTGTGACAGGATTTTCATATGATGGGTCAGGGTCGATCCGGTGACGCCCGCACGCGCGCCCAGTTCGCCGATGCGCAGGCCCTCGGGGCCGGCACGGACAAGGGTGCGCAGCACGGCCAGGCGTTGTTCGGACCCAAGTGCCGCAAAGGTGGAGGCCGCGAGGGCAAGGTCGAGTTCGGGAATCGATGTCTGTTTCATACTTCTAGCATTATCGAAATGATGGTCCGTTGCAAGCTATATTTCTAGAAATATCGAAATGACAGCGGCGTGACGCCTCGAATCCCTTTAACATCGTGCTGCACTGCGGTATGAGCGGCGCACAGAGACCCGAAACGAAGAGGATTTCCCAAGATGGGTTACAAGATCGTCGTCGCGGGCGCCACGGGCAACGTGGGCCGCGAAATGCTGAACATCCTGGCCGAGCGCCAGTTCCCTGTCGACGAGATCGCGGTGCTTGCCAGCCGCCGGTCCATCGGCACAGAGGTCAGCTTTGGCGACAAGACCTTGAAGACCAAGGACATCGAGGGGTTCGATTTCACCGGCTGGGACATGGCGCTCTTTGCCATCGGCTCCGAAGCGACGAAGAAATACGCGCCGATCGCCGCCAAGGCGGGTTGCGTGGTGATCGATAACTCGTCGCTCTACCGCTACGACGCGGATGTGCCGCTGATCGTGCCGGAAGTGAACCCGGAGGCGATCACGGGCTATTCCAAGAAGAACATCATCGCCAACCCCAACTGTTCGACCGCGCAGATGGTAGTGGCGCTGAAGCCGCTGCATGACCGCGCGAAGATCAAGCGGGTGGTGGTCAGCACCTACCAGGCGACCTCTGGCGCGGGCAAGGAAGGCGTGGACGAGCTGTGGGATCAGACCAAGGCGATCTACAACCCCACGGACGAGGTGCCGCCGAAGAAATTCCAGAAGCAGATCGCGTTCAACGTCATTCCGCATATCGACGTCTTCATGGAGGACGGATCGACCAAGGAAGAGTGGAAGATGGTGGTCGAGACGAAGAAGATCGTGGACCCGAAGATCAAGGTCACGGCGACCTGCGTGCGGGTGCCGGTGTTCGTCGGCCACGCGGAATCGGTGAATATCGAGTTCGAGGAGTTCCTGGACGAGGACGAGGCGCGCGACATCCTGCGCGAGGCGCCGGGGATCATGGTCGTCGACAAGCGCGAGGACGGCGGATACGTCACGCCGATCGAATGCGTCGGCGATTTCGCCACCTTCATCAGCCGGATCCGGCAGGACAGCACGATCGAGAACGGTCTGAACCTGTGGTGCGTCAGCGACAACCTGCGCAAGGGCGCGGCGCTGAACGCGGTGCAGATCGCCGAGACGCTGGGCAACCGGGTGTTGCAGAAGGGCTAAGCCCTTTACATTGCATCGAAACTCTGGCCGCGCCGCCTTTTGCAAAGGGCGGCGCGGTTTCTTTTTGCGAAAAAAATTTGTTGGTGCTGCCAAGAACGGCGCCCTTGCACGCGTCCCATCAGAGACCGATCATCCGGCCAACTATCCTGGAGTAAACATCATGCGTTCGCTTTCCCTTATCATCCTTGCCGCCCTGCCGTTTCCCGCGCTTGCCGAAGATTTTGCGCTGTCGAGTGACGTGGATGCGGTCACGCTCTATCCCCAAGGCGCCACAATCACGCGGCAGGTGCCGTACAGCATCCCGGCGGGGCAGCATCAGCTGATCCTGACGGATCTGCCGCGCTCGACGCCGCTGGCCTCGGTCCGGGTGGCTGTCGAGGGCGCGGCCATGGGCAGCGTCACGGCGCGGCGCGATTTCGTGCCGCCGCGCACCGAGGAAGAGACCGCCGCGTTGCAGGCCGCGCGCGCCGAGGTCGAGCGGCTGGAGGACGAACTGCGCAACGCGCGCGCCGCGGTCGAGACGATCCGGCTGGAGGCGGAGGCGGCCCGGGCGCGGGTGGCGTTCCTGGAAAAGCTGGGCGAAGGCGAGGGCGTGACCGCTCTGGACATCGCCGCCCTGCGCGACCTGTCGTCGATGATCGGGGAAGAGACCCTGGCGGCGCTGCGCGCGGCCCAGGATGCCGAGCGTCGGGCCGAAGCCCTCGCGCGCTCGCTGGAGGACCTGGAAGAAGAGCTTGAGCGCGCGAAACAGGCCGAGGCCGCGCTGGTGCCCGAGGACGAGGACCGCGCGATGCTGGCCGTGGCCGTCAGCGCCGAGGCCGCAACCGAGGGCGTGCTGACCGTGACCTACAACACCGATGCCGCCGGATGGGAGCCGGTCTATGACCTGCGGCTGGACCGGAGCAGCGGTGCGCTGACGCTGGAGCGCGGCGCGTACGTGTCGCAGTCGACGGGCGAGAACTGGCAGGCGGCGGAACTGACCCTGTCGACCGTGCGCCCCACCGAGCAGACGGCGCCAAGCGAGGTCTGGCCGTGGCTGCGCCGGATCTACGAAGAGCCGCCGATGCACCCTGTGCCGCTGGCGCGCAGCGCTGCGGACTCCGACATGGCCGCAGGCGCTGCGAAGGAAGAAGCCCTGGCCGTCTCGCCTGAAGCGATCGTCGCTTCGGCGGATTTCGACGGGCTGTCGGTGACCTACAGCTATCCCGGCACGGTCGACGTCGCCACAGGGGCAGACCGGGTGCGCCTGGCGCTGGGCACGCTGGAAACGCAGGCCGAGACCGTTGCCAAGGCGGTGCCGCTGAACGATCCCAGCGCGTTCCTTGTGGCAAGCTTTACCAACGATATGGGCGAATTGATCCTGCCGACCGCCGAGGCGAGCTTTTACCTGGACGGGCGGTTCGTGGGGCAGCGTTACCTAGACATGATCCCGGCGGGCGAGGAGGCGGAACTGTCCTTTGGCCCGATCGACGGGCTGCGGTTGACGCGCACTGTCGAGGACCGGGCCGAGGGGGATCGCGGCGTGATCTCGAAATCCAACCGGATCCAGGAGACGGTGCGCATCGAGGTCGAGAACCTGACCGGCGAAGCCTGGCCCCTGCGCGTGCTGGACCGGGTCCCGGTTTCCGAGCAGGACGACCTGAAGATCACGTGGGAGGCAACCCCGAGCCCGGCGCAGGAACGGGTCGACGACAAGCGCGGGGTGATGGCGTGGGAGTTTGACCTTGCTGCCGGCGAGACGCAGGAGATCCGACTGAGCCACACGATCGAATGGCCCGACGGAATGGTGCTGCACTGAGACGGTTCGCGGCCCCCTTAAAGAACGCATGCACCGACCCCAAGGGAACGGTGCATGCGGCCCACGGTGGCTAGACCGGAACGAACCCTTTTTCCTCGTGCAGGTAATGCTCGATCACGCCTTCGCCGATATCGTGCCAGAGGCCGTGCAGGGTAAGGTGGCCGCTCTCGATGGCTGCGGCGACGAAGGGGAAGGTGACGAGGTTTTCCAGGCTGACCAGAACGGCCTGCTTTTCCAGGGCCGCGACACGCTCGTCGGTGTTCTTGATCTTTTTCACCCGCTCGTAGCCGGGGCGCAGGATGTCCATCCAGCGGCCCACGAAGCTGGTCTTGTCGTTGAGTTCGGGCGCGTCGCCCGAGCACATCGCGTCGCAGCCGCGCACGCCGCCACAGTTGGAATGACCGAGCACGATCACATGCGCGACCTTCAGCGCGGTGACGGCGTATTCCACCGCCGCCGAGGTGCCGTGCTGCTGACCGTCGGGGGTGAAGGGCGGCACGAGGTTGGCGATGTTGCGGTGCAGGAAGAACTCGCCCTGGTCGGCGCCGAAGATCGCGGTGACGTGCACGCGGCTGTCGCAGCAGCAGATTACCATCGCGCGGGGGTGCTGCCCCTCTTGCGCCAGGTGGCGGTACCAGGCCTGGTTGTCCTGGTATTTCGTGGCCTTCCATCCCCGGTAGCGTTGGACCAGGTAGCTTGGGAGCGGACGTGTGTTTTTCATGGCGGCGCCTGATAGCTTTTTTCCGGACGGTCGGTTGATAATCCGAATTCTAGAAGAATTCGAGACACAAATTGGTCGGTGCGGAAACCATTTGGGAAGTCTTCGGCCGCAAGGTCCGGCCTGTCGCGGGGGCATGGAATCGTGGGAAAGACCGTGGAAAGAATAACCCTACTCAAGCAGTCCGAGGCCGTTCACCTGGATCAGAACCGGCTGGAGCAGCTTTACCTGCAACTGGGTGAGGCCGGGGCGGAGGACGTTGTCTGCCGCGCGCTGGAGGAACTGGCGGTTCGGTTGTCGCACACGGAGCGCTGTTTTCGCCAGGAGCAGGTGCAGGACATGCGCAAGAGCGCCCGCAGCCTGATCGCTATCGCCGAGCAGATCGGCATGTGCAAGCTGGCCCGGGTGGCCCGCGACGTGACGCAAAGCATCGACCTGCATGACAAGGTGGCCATCGCGGCCACGCTTGCGCGGCTATTGCGGATCGGCGAGACATCGCTGCATGAAATCTGGGACGTGCAGGATTATTCCGTCTGAGCCCTTGCAGGTACGGTGCTTAAGGCTAGGCTGAGCCGGAACGAAATCATCCCGGGACATGCGCCATGCCGCTTGAATTTGCACCGGAAGGGGCCGATGCCCTTCCGCTTCACGTGATCGAACAGGACGCGCTGGAGGGCTGGTTGGCAGATCAGTCTGCCACCGTCGCGACCTGGGTGCAGGCGGCGGGGTTCACCGGCGGGTTGGGCCAGTCGCTGCTGGTGCCCGACGGCAATGGCGCGCCGGTGATGGCGCTGGCGGGCTATGGCACAGGGGCCGCGCGCAAGCGCGGGCGATTCCACCTGGCGGCGCAGGCCGCGAACCTGCCGGAGGGCGTCTATCGACTGGAGGGGCTGGCGCAGGAACGGGCCGCCGAGGAGGCGCTGGGCTGGCTGTTCGCGGGCTATGCCTTTGACCGCTACAAGGATCAGAAACCCGCCAAGGCGACGCTGGTGGCCCCGGAGGGCGTCGACGCGGCCCGGCTACAGGCGATTGCGGCCGGAGAGGCACTGACGCGCGACCTGATCAACACGCCGGCCTCGGACATGGGGCCGGTGGAGCTGGAAGCGGCCTGCGCCGACCTGGCCAGGGAGCAGGGCGCGGCGATCGAGGTCATCCGCGGCGAGGCGCTGCTAGACCAGAATTTCCCGATGATCCACACGGTGGGCCGCGCCGCCGACCAGGCGCCGCGCCTGATCGACATGCGCTGGGGCGACACCGGGCCGAACCTGACGCTGGTCGGCAAGGGCGTGTGTTTCGACACCGGGGGGCTGAACCTGAAACCCGGGGCCAGCATGGGCCTGATGAAGAAGGACATGGGCGGGGCGGCCACGGTGCTGGGGCTGGCCCGGATGATCATGGCGCTGAAGCTGCCGGTGCGGTTGCGGGTGCTGATCCCGGCGGTGGAGAACTCGGTCGGCGGCAATGCGTTCCGGCCCGGCGACATCCTGACCGCCCGGAACGGCAAGACGGTGGAGATCAACAACACCGATGCCGAGGGGCGGCTGGTGCTGGCCGATGCGCTGAGCTTTGGGGCCGAGGCCGAGCCGGACCTGATGATCTCGATGGCGACCTTGACGGGTGCGGCGCGGGTGGCGGTGGGGGCGGATATCGCGCCCTATTTCACCGATGACGGCGTGCTGTCCGGCGCGCTGGACGCCGCGGCGGCCGAGGTCGCGGACCCGGTCTGGCGGATGCCGTTTCACGAGCCCTACGAGGCGATGATCGAGCCGGGGATTGCCGATCTGGACAACGCGCCGAGCGGCGGGTTTGCGGGCGCGATCACGGCGGCGCTGTTCCTGCGGCGCTTTGCGGGGGGCACGCGCTACGCGCATTTCGACATCTACGGCTGGAACCAGAGCGCCGCGCCGGGCCGGCCCAAGGGCGGGGTCGGCATGGGTGCGCGGGCGCTCTTGCAGGCTTTGCCCGAGGTGCTGGCGCTGTGACCGACCGGCGGCGGCTGCATTCCAACGGGCGCGTGGCCGATGCGGGGCTGCTGGGGCAGGTCGAGGCGGAACTGTTCGTGGAGGGCGACGACCGTCAGGTGATCGTGCCGGTCACGCCGATCCTGTCAGAGCCGGACGGCAAGCGCGAGCGCGAACTGGTTTTCGGGGAGGGCGTGCGCCTATTGGAAGAGCGGGACGGCTGGGTGTTCGGCTATGCGCTGCGCGATGGGTATGCCGGGTATCTTGCAGCGGGGGATCTTGCTGTGCCGAAGGGGCCACCGAACCACGTGGTGCAGGCACGGATGACCCATGCTCTGGGGGAGCCGGATTTCAAGGCGCAGACCCAGCATCTGATACTGAGCCTGGGGGCCTGGGTGAGCGTGACCGGCACCGAGGGCCGCTGGGCCGAGATTTTTGCACCGGAGGGCCGGATGTACGTGCCGGCAACGCATTTGCGCGTGGCCAGTGCGGTCGAGCCCGATCCGGTGCACGTGGCGGAGAGGTTGATCGGAACGCCCTATGTCTGGGGCGGGAACTCGGCGCTGGGGATCGACTGCTCGGGGCTGGTACAGGCGGGTTGCCTTGCCTGCGGTATCGCGTGTCCCGGCGACAGCGACATGCAGGCGGCGGAACTGGGCGTTGACCTGCCCGAGGGGGCTGCGCTGCGGCGCGGCGACCTGCTGTTCTGGAAGGGGCATGTGGCGTGGGTGGTTGACCCCGAGACGCTGTTACATGCCAATGCGCATCACATGGCCGTGGCCTATGAGCCGATGGCCGAGGCCATCGCGCGGATCGAGGCGCAGGGGGATGGGCCGGTGAGGGCCCGCAAGAGACTGGAGACAAAGACATGAGTGACCCGTTCTTCCAGCCCGTTTCGGGCTTTGAGCTGCCGCGATTCGCGGGCGTTCCGACCTTCATGCGGCTGCCCTATGTGCTGCCCGATCATGCGCGCTATGGCGACGTGGACGTGGGCGTGATCGGCGTGCCGTGGGACAGCGGCACGACCAACCGCCCCGGGCCTCGGCACGGGCCGCGGCAGTTGCGCGATGCGTCCACCATGATCCGGGCGCAGCATGCGGTCAGCGGTATGCGCCCCTTCGAGACGCTGAACTGCGCCGACCTGGGCGATGTGGGGCCGAACCCCGCCGATATCGCCGACAGCATGGAGCGGATCACGACGTTCTACACAGGCGTGGTGGATGCGGGGATCATGCCGCTGACGGCGGGGGGCGATCACCTGACCAGCCTGCCGGTGCTGCGCGCGGTGGCCAAGGACGGGCCGCTTGGCATGGTGCATTTCGACAGCCATACAGACCTGTTCCATAGCTATTTCAACGGGCAGATGTATACCCATGGCACGCCCTTCCGCCGCGCGGTGGAGGAAGGCCTCCTGGACCCCAAGCGCGTGGTGCAGATCGGGCTGCGGGGCAGCATGTACGATTCCGAGGACCGCGATTTCGCCCGCGCCGAGGGCATCCGCCTGATCCTGATTGAGGAGTTCTTCGAGCGCGGCGTGGCCGACGTAATGGCCGAGGCGCGCGAGATCGTGGGGGAGAAGCCCACCTACGTGTCATATGACATCGACTTCGTCGATCCGACCTTCGCGCCCGGCACCGGGACGCCCGAGGTGGGCGGGCCGAATTCGTATCAGGCGTTGCAGGTGTGCCGGGAGCTTGAGGGCGTCAATATCGTGGGCGCGGACATGGTCGAGGTCTCGCCGCCGTTCGATGCCAGCGGCAACACGGCGTTCCTGGGCGTGTCGATCATGTTCGAGATCCTGTGCGTGATGGCGGCGGGACGCGCGTCATGAGCGGGATCGTCAACACCGAGCAGGCGGATCACTGGTCCGGCAAGGCGGGCGAGGTCTGGGTGCGGGAACAGGCGATGTTCGACGGTCTGATGGCGCCGGTTCTGGACCTGCTGCTGGACCGCGCCGGGTTGCAGGCGGGCGACAAGGTCGTCGATATCGGCTGCGGCACCGGGGCGGGCCTGATCGCCGAAGCGAAGATCGTGGGCGAGGCTGGCCACGTGACCGGGCTGGACGTGTCGGGGCCGATGCTGGATCTGGCCCGTCAGCGGCTGGATGCGGAGGGCGTCGCAAATGCCACCTGTGTTCTGGCGGATGCGCAGGTGCATCCGTTCGGGGACATGGCGGCGGACCACCTTGTGTCGCGTTTCGGCGTGATGTTCTTCGACGACCCGATGGCGGCCTTCGCCAACATGCGGGGCGCGTTGAAACCGGGCGGGCGCATGACCTTCGTGTGCTGGGCCGGGATGGCGGGCAATCCGTGGTTCCGTGTCCCCGCCGAGGCGGCGAAATCCGTGGTCGGCGCGCCGCCGCCGCAGGACCCGCGCGCGCCGGGGCCGATGGCGTTTTCAGAGGCGGACTATGTGCGAGACATTCTGGGGCAGGCCGGGTTCGACGGGATCGGCCTGACCACCGAGGAGATCACTTTGACGCCCATCGGCGACCTGGAGCAGAATGCCACCTTCGCCGCTCGCGAGGGGCCGGCGGGGCGGATCGTCAAGGACATGGGTGGCGGGCGCGAAGAGTATGCCGCCGTGGCGGAGAAGCTGCGCGACGCCTTGAAAGAGTTCGAGGCCCCGGACGGCGCGCTGCGCGTTCCGGGGCGGGTGCACGTGGTCAGCGCGAGCGCAGGCGTTTGAGCACCTCGCGCGAGGCGTAGCCGTCGACCTTCATGCCGGCGCTTTGCTGGAAGCCCATGATCGACTTCGCGGTGTTGGGGCCGATGATGCCGTCGATCTTTTCGAGCGGATAGCCCATCTGCTTGAGCCGGCGCTGGATTTCCTTGCGCTCCTCGAAGCTGACGGGGGTATAGCCGCGCGGCCAGCTGGCCTGGATCGCGGGGCCGCCCTTGATGCGGTCCGACAGGTGCCCGACGCCAATGGCGTAGGCGTCGGCATTGTTGTAGCGCTTGATCACGTCGAAATTGGCGAAAACCATGAAGGACGCGCCGGCAGGTCCGGCGGGTTGGATGATCCGGGCCGAGCCGTAGTCGCGCACCGGGCGGCCATCGACGCCGACGACGCCCTGGGCGGCCCATTGCGAAGGCATCCGGCTGGTGTTGCCGAAGCGGGCGCCGTTGGGCACGCGCACCTCGACGCCCCAGGGCATGCCCTTGCGCCAGCCGAAGCGTTTCAGATAGGCGGCGGTGGAGGCGAGCGCGTCGGAGGGGTCGTTCGACCAGATGTCGCGGCGGCCGTCGCCGGTGAAATCCACGGCATAGGCCTCGTAGGAGGTGGGAATGAACTGCGTGTGACCCATCGCGCCGGCCCAGGAGCCGGTGAAGTTGCGCGGCGTGGTGTCGCCGTTCTGCAGGATCTTCAGCGCGGCCATCAGTTGTTTTTCGAAGAAGTCGCCGCGGCGGCCGTCGAAAGCCAGCGTCGAGAGCGCCTCGATCACGGGGATGTCGCCCATGCGGGTGCCATACTTGCTTTCCAGCCCCCAGACGGCGGTAACAACCTCGGCCTCGACCCCGTAGGCCTGTTCGATCCGGTTGAGCGCGCGGCGGTGACGGCGCAGGGCCTGCTGGCCCATGCTGACGCGTTCGGGCGAGGCGGCGCTGTCGAGGTAGTCCCAGATCTGGCGCTTGAACTCGGCCTGGTTGCGGTCTTTCGAGACCACGTCGGCGTTGTAGTTGATGCCCTGGAAGGCCGCATCGAAAACCCGCGCGCTGATCCCGCGCGACAGGGCGCGGCCCCGGAAGGAACGGACCCAGTTGTCGAAGGCGGGGTTGGAGACGCGGGTGACCTGCGCCTCGCCCGTGCTGTCGCTCAGTGCCTCGGGGCGCAGCTTGGGACGTAGCGATCTGGTGGATACGGAAACGCGGGTGACCTGCGGGGTCGGCGTGGCGGCCGTAGCGGCTGCGGGACGCGCGACGGGCCGGATCGACGATTCGAGGGCCGTGGCCGCCGCGCCGCCGGACAGAAGGGCCGCGCCCAGAACTGGAAAGAAATACCTGACAAACATTGCTCGCCCCTTTTTGCTGGGTTTGATCGGAGCATAGCCTGAAACAGTTTGTTTCAAAAGCGTTCAATCATGTGGCCGGGCGAAGTGTCGCCTGTGATCAGGCCGTTTCCTGGCCCGTGTCGCAGGTCATGGCGGCAAGGCATTCGCGCAACAGGATCGCGCGGCGGGGCCGGAAGGACGCGCCGGTAAGGTCCAGCCCGCGCATCCGGTCGAGGCGGAAGGCGCGGAAATCGCCGCGCAGGTGACAGAAGGCCAGAAGGCAGAGCGAGGATTGCATGAGGACGACCGACAGAGGGTCGACCTCGCGGGTGGTTTCGCGGCCCTCGGCGTCGGAATAGTCGAAACGGATGGTCTTTTCCTCCCACGTGGCGCGGCGCAGGCGGGCGGTGTCGACGCCCGATTGCGGCAGGGGGGTGAAGCGGTGGGCCGACAGGACGGCGTGATCCAGCCGGTGCGCCTGAGTCTGAGGCAGGCGGGCGCGCAGTTTGGCGAGCGCCGATTGCGCGGCCTCGGCCAGTGTGCTGTCGCCCACCTCTTCCACTTCGCGCAGTCCCAGCACCAGCGCCTCCAGTTCGTCCTCGTCGAAATTGAGCGGGGGCAGGGCGGCATCCTCGATCAGGCGATAGCCGAAGCCCGCCGCACCGTCGATCACCGCGCCAAGCCCGCGCAGGGCGTCGATATCGCGATAGATCGTGCGGGCGGTCACGTCGAGCCGGTCCGCCAGCGCCTGCGCCGTGGCGGGGGCCGGCACGATGCGCAGGGCCTGCATCAGTTTGAAAAGGCGTTCGGTCCGGGTCATGGCGCGGAGTATGATGCCACATGGTGACGGTTTTTGTCAGCAGGGTTTCCAGGCATCAGGCGCAATGAACCTGTCACGCCAGCGGAATCTTTCCGGCGCTATCTTGAAGTGGCACGGAGCCTGCTCAGATTCCCTGCAACGCGCCTTTTGCGCGGGATTGGAGTTACCCGAATTGGATATCGTCTTCGTGATCGCCGGGCTGGCGGGGCTGGTCCTTGGTGGTGAGTTGCTGGTGCGCAACGCGGTGCAGCTGGCCCGGGGCCTGGGCGTGTCGCCGCTGGTGATCGGGCTGACCATCGTGGGATTCGGCACGTCCGCGCCGGAACTGGTGACCAGCTTGCAGGCGGCCTGGGTCGGGTCGCCGGGGATTGCTCTGGGCAACGTGGTGGGCAGCAATATCGGCAACACGCTGCTGATCATGGGAATCGCGGCGCTGATCTCGCCCATCCTGGTGGCGCGCCGGGCGCTGGCACGGGACGGGACCGTGATGATGGGCGCGACGCTGGCCTGCGCGGCGCTGGTGCTGAGCGGGGAGATGGGGCGCGTGGCCGGGCTGGGGCTCTTGCTGGCGCTGGCAGCCTACCTGGCATTTACCTTCATGGCAGAGCGCAAGGGGCCGACGGCGGCGGGCGAGGTGTACGCGGCCGAGGGCGACCTGCTGCCGGAAGCGCCGGTGCGGGCGGGGCGTGCGGCGCTGGGGCTTTTGATCGGGCTGGTGGTGATCCTGGCCGGGGCGCGGTTTCTCGTGTCGGGGGCCGTGGGACTGGCGCAGATGCTGGGGATGAGCGACGCGGTGATCGGGCTGACCGTGGTGGCCATCGGCACGTCGATGCCCGAGCTGGTGACCTCGGTGCTGGCCGCGCGCAAAGGGCAGGGCGACGTGGCCTTCGGCAACATCATCGGCAGCAACATCTTCAACATTCTGGGCATATTGGGGGCGACCGTGCTGGTGGTGCCGATGGCTGCACCGCTCCCCATCACAGGGGTCGACCTGGCCGTGCTGCTGGGGTCGGCACACCTGTTCGTGGCGTTCGCCTTTACGGGGGCGCGGATCGACCGGCGCGAAGGTGCCGTGTTGATGGCGGCCTACGGTGTTTACATGGTCTGGCTTTTGGGGAGCATTTAACGCCGCTTGCGCGAGACCTTGCGCTTGGTCTTGTCGGCCTTGTGCTTTTCCCGCGCAAGCTTGCGCTTGGGCCCGCCGCGCCCGCCCTTGGGCGCGCCGCGACCCCGCCCCTTGCGGGGCGCGTCCGGGCCGGCGGGGGTGATCGCCTTGCCGTCGAGCCGTATCAGTTCGAGCCCGAGGCCGCCCGTCACCGGCGCCGCCTCGCTGAGGCGGACGACGACCCGCTGTCCGAGGCCGATGAGAATGCCGGTATCGGACCCCATCAGGGTGCCGCGATCACGGTCGAGGTGGAAATACTCGTTGCCCAGCGCGCGCATCGGGATGAGGCCGTCCGCGCCGGTCTCGTCCAGCCGCACGAAGGCGCCGAACTTGGCGATGCCGCTGATCCGCCCGGTGAATTCCTCGCCCACGCGTTCCGACAGGAAGGCGGCGAGGTAACGGTCATTGGTGTCCCGCTCGGCCATCATCGAGCGGCGCTCGGTTTCCGAGATGTGCTCGCCGGTGCTTTGCAGGCGTTCCTCGTCGGCCTTTGAAAGCCCGTTCTCGCCCCAGCCATGCGCCGAGATCAATGCCCGGTGCACGATCAGGTCGGCATAGCGCCGGATGGGCGAGGTGAAATGCGCGTAGGATTGCAGCGCGAGGCCGAAATGCCCGAAATTGGACGGCGCGTAATAGGCCTGCGTCATCGAGCGCAGGGTGGCGAGGTTGATGACCTCGACGTGGTCGGTGCCCGCCGCGCCGTGCAGCAACTGGTTGAGGTGCGACGTTTTCAGCACCTGCCCCTTGGCCAGCGTCAGGCCCGCGGCCTCGGCCACGTCGCGCAGGGTGTCGAGTTTTTCTGGCGGCGGTTCCTCGTGGACGCGGAAGAGGAGGGGGGATTTCCTGGCGATCAGCGTCTCGGCGGCGGCCACGTTGGCCAGCACCATCATGTCCTCGATCAGCTTGTGGGCATCGAGGCGGTCGGCAAAGTTGACGGAGGTTACCTTGCCTTCGTCGCTGAGCACGACCTTGCGTTCGGGCAGGTCCAGATCGAGCGGCTGGCGGTTGGCGCGGGCCTCCTGCAGCGCAGCGAAGGCTTCGTAAAGCGGGGTGATGACCTCGTCCATGAGAGGGCCGCACTTGTCGTTCGGGTTCCCATCGCGGGCGGCCTGCACGTCCTGGTAGGTGAGCGAGGCGGCGGAGCGCATCAGGCCGCGCACGAAGCGGTGGCCGATTTTCTCGCCATGGGCGTCGATCTGCATCCGCACGGCGATGCAGGCGCGCGGCACGCCCTCGTGCAGGGAACAGAGGTCGCCCGACAAACGGTCGGGCAGCATCGGCACGACCCGGTCGGGAAAATAGCTGGAATTGCCGCGCTTGCGGGCCTCGGCGTCGAGGGCCGAGCCGGGGGTGACGTAGCAGGCGACGTCGGCGATGGCGACCCAGATGACGTGCCCGCCTTCGTTCTTGGGGTCGTCGTCGGGATGGGCCCAGACGGCGTCGTCGTGGTCGCGGGCGTCGGCGGGGTCGATGGTCACGAGCGGCAGGTCGCGCAGGTCTTCGCGGCCCTTCAAACCTTGAGGTTTCTGCGCGTCGGCCTCGGCGATGACATCATCCGGGAAATCGTCGGGAATGCCGTGCTGGTGGATGGCAATGAGGGACACCGCCTTGGGCGCGGTCGGGTCGCCCAGGCGGTCGAGGATGCGGGCCTGCGGCAGGCCCATGCGGCCCTTGGGGCCGGCCTGCTCGGCCTCGACCAGCTCGCCGTCCTTGGCGCCGCCGGTGGCGGAGGGCGCGACCAGCCATTCCTTGCCGTCGCCCTTGTCGATCGGCAGGATACGCCCGCCCTCGGCGGTTTTCTTGAAGACGCCCAGCACCTTGCGCGGGTTGGTGCCGATCCGGCGAATGAGCCGCGCCTCGTAGTGATGTGCCTCGCCCTTGACCTCCTGCAGGCGGCCCAGGATGCGGTCGCCGGGGCCGAGCGCGGGATCGCTGGCGCGGGGGATCAGCAGGACGACAGGCTCGACCCCCTCGCCGTGCCATTCCAGGGGGCGCGCCAGCAGCTCGCCGTCAGGTGTCTGGTCGCTGACCTGAAGCACGCTCACGGGCGGCAGCTTGTCGGGGTCGCGATAGGTCTTCTTGCGCTTCTCCAGGTGCCCCTCGGCCTCCAGCTCCTTCAGGATGCGCTTGAGGTCAATCCGCGCCGCGCCCTTGATGCCGAACGCCTTGGCGATGTCCCGCTTGGAGGTCAGGGTCGGATTGTCCGAGATCCATTGCAGGACCTGTGATTTGGAAGGCAACTCGCTCATGCTTCGGGACGTAGCACGAAGGCGGGGGGCGTTCCATGCGAAGATTGCCGGCATGCGCCGGAGCGCCTGCTTTTTCTTGCCGAAAATACTCTCGGGGGTCTGGGGGTGAAACCCCCAGCCGGTCGACGCGGGATTGGCCCGCGGCGAAACGGGTTACGGCGCGCGAAGATCGTCCGCCGTGTCCACATCCTGCAAAGTGTCGACCAGACCGATCCGCGCGTCCGGTAGTGTTGCGCGGCTGTCGGCCAGCGCGTGTTCGGTGGACCAGCGGACGCCTTGCAGGAAGCTCGCGGGCACGGCGCGGGTGCGTTTCATTCCGACCAGCCAGTAGCCGCCGTCGGGGGCCGGGCCGAAGACCGCGTCGTTCCGGCCAAGACTGGCAAAGGCCCGGGCGATATGGGCGGGGGTGATGCCGGGAATGTCGCCGCCGATGATGCAGACCGGACCGGGCGGGCGTGTGCGCATCACCCGGGCCATGCGGTCGCCGAGGTTGCCGGGGCCTTGGGGCATACGTTCAAGATCATCCGGCCAGGCGCGGCTGGTCAGGCCGGCGGCGTCCGGGGCGACGGCCAGCACGAGGTCCCAGCGAGGGTCGCGCAGGCGGCGCAGGAGGCGGGCGGTCTGGTGACGGACCCACCAGGTGGCGGCGATCTGCCCGATGTCGCGGGCCAGGCGGGTCTTCACCCGGCCCGGCCGGGGCTCTTTCAGCATCACCACCAGCTGGCGGCGGATCACGCGAAATAGTCTTTCAGCACGCGGGCATAGATCGCCTTGAGCTGTTCGATATGGGCGATGTCCACCCGCTCGTCGACCTGGTGCATGGTCTGGCCCACCAGGCCGAATTCCACCACCGGGCAGTGATCCTTGACGAAGCGCGCGTCGGATGTGCCGCCGCTGGTCGACAGGACCGGCGTCTGGCCGGTCTCGGCCTGAACCGCGCTCGACACGAGGTCCGAAAGCGGCCCCGGCGGCGTGAGGAAGCTTTCGCCGGAATTCTTCACCGTCATCTCGCCGGTGACGCCGAAGCTGTCGCAGACCGCATCCAGCTCGGATTGCAGCCACCTGGTCAGGCTGTCACCGCTATGGGCATCGTTGTACCGGATATTGACCGTCATGCGCGTGCTTTCGGGGATCACGTTGGTCGCCGGGTTGCCGGTGTCGATGGTCACCACGGCGAGCGTTGACGGGTCGAAATGATCTGTGCCGTCGTCCAGCACGTGGCTGGACAGGCGGTCGGCCAGCCGTGCCATTGCCGGAAGCGGGTTCAGCGCCCGGTGCAGGTAGGCGGAATGCCCCTGTACGCCGGTCAGCGTGATCCACGCCGACATCGAGCCGCGGCGGCCGATCTTCATCATGTCGCCCATGGTTTCGGGGCAGGTGGGCTCGCCCACGAGGCAGGCGCTCATCGCTTCGCCCTCGGTTACCATCCAGTCCAGCAGGGCCACGGTGCCATCCTGTGCGTCGCCCTCCTCGTCGCCGGTGATGGCGAGGAGGATCGCGCCCTCGGGCGGCGTGGTGCCCACAAAGTCGATTGCCGCGGCGGCGAAAGCGGCGACGCCGGATTTCATGTCAGTGGCGCCGCGGCCCCAAAGCTGGCCCTCACGAATCTCCGCGCCGAAGGGATCGGCGGTCCAGGCCACGGCATCGCCCACCGGCACGACGTCGGTATGCCCGTTGAAGCCAAAGCTGCGGGCCGCGCCCTTCTCGCCCCAGCGCGCGAAGAGATTGGCGATACCGCCCCGGTCCACGCGGGTGCAGGTGAAGCCCGCCTCGGACAGCAGTTTTTCCAGCAACACAAGCGCGCCGCCTTCCTTGGGGGTGACCGAGGCGCAGCGCACCAGTTGTGCGGTCAGGTCGACGGGGTCGATGGGGGCGGAGTCTTGTGGCATGGAGGTCTATCCTGTGAACTTTCGACAGATCTAGCCTGCAAGGTCTGTAACCGCAAACCCGCGCCGGGAAAAAACTTTGCCTCCGGAACGGGGTCGGTGACGGTATTTCTTAACAAAGCGAAAAAAACGTGGTAACCGATCCTTAATAAATGACCCGAGGCAGGGCAAAAGAGCAGCTGGGCAGATCGCCCGACACGCAAGCAGGCACATAAAAACAAGCCGCGACGTGTCAGACCGGACCACCGGAAAAGCCGATTCTTGGCGTGCGCTGACCTTGGACGTACATGAGGTGGGCAGTATGGTCAGGGGCGTTGAAATCCCTATAGACGATCGTGCGTCGGCAACAGAAATGGCCGAGACGATCTTTGGTGACGGTGTTCAGGTGATCAGCGCCTCTTACACCGGCGACAACGATTCTTCGGGGATATACACGCAAGGCAACTCGGTCTCGCCGGGTGTGATGCCGTCGGATACCGGCGTGATGTTCTCGACAGGGGACCTGAACGGATTCACCAATTCGACTTGGTGGTGGTCGAACGATTCAAACCAGTCCAGTCAGACCACGACCAATTCGAGCGGGCCGAACAACGACCCGATGTTCAACGCGGCGGCTGGGACAAATACCTACGACGCCTCCTTCCTGGACGTGGACTTCATCCCGACGGGTGACGTGATGACGATGCAGTTCGTCTTCGCCTCGGAAGAGTTCCCCGAATACGCGGTGGGTTCCTTTCAGGACTTCGTCGGAGTCTGGATCAACGGCACCCAGGTCC
This sequence comes from Roseovarius atlanticus, assembly GCF_019802205.1. GTDB lineage: Bacteria > Pseudomonadota > Alphaproteobacteria > Rhodobacterales > Rhodobacteraceae > Roseovarius > Roseovarius atlanticus_A. The sequence continues at coordinate 366,892 of NZ_JAHVHQ010000002.1, read as the reverse complement.
CGCTGAGCGTAGGGGACGGGGATATCGACCCCAACAACCTGAATGCCGGGTCGAACGCGAACCTTTTCGTCGACAATAGCTCGGACCAGTACAACACCGAAATGGACGGCTTCACCGTCACGATGACGCTGACGATTCCGGTAAATTCGGGCGATGTGAACTCGATCCGGATCGGTATCGCGGATGTGACGGACGCCAATTACGACTCGACGCTGATCATCGCGGGCAACAGCGTGCAGACGACGCTGGTGGCGCTGGACGATGTGTCCAAGCTGTATCCGACAGGGTCGAAGACGCTGGATGTTCTGGACAACGACGTGAACAACACCTCCGGTGCGCTGACGATCACGCAGATCAACGGGCAGAACGTCGTTGCGGGCAGCACGGTCACGCTGGCCACCGGACAGACGGTGCAGTTGAACGCGGACGGCACCCTTACGGTCGTGGGGGATGGCGACGTCGAGGAAGTCCACTTTACCTACACGGTCGAAAGCGCGAACGGGCAGAGCGATACCGGCTTTGTCACGCTGAATTCGATCCCGTGTTTCGTGCGCGGGTCGCGCATCCGGTGCGAGCGCGGCGAGGTCGCGGTCGAGGACCTGTGCGTGGGCGATTTGGTCATGACGCGCGACGACGGGTTGCAGCCGGTGCGCTGGATCGGCCATCGCGAGGTTGCCGGAACGGGGCAGTACGCCCCGATCCGCATTCTGGCGAACACGTTCGGCGCGCATGGTGAACTGTGGCTTTCGCCGCTGCACCGGGTTCTGATCCGCGACAGCCTGGCCGAGCTGCTGTTCGGCGAGCGCGAGGTGCTGGTGGCGGCCAAGGACCTGGTCAACGACCGCAGCGTGCGGCGCGTCGAGGTCGACACCGTCGATTACTTTCACCTGCTGTTCGACCGGCATCAGGTGATCGTGTCCGAAGGGTTGCCGACCGAGAGCTTTCTGCCCGGGCCGCAGATCAAGGACAGTTTCGAGGCCGAGGTGCTGCAAGAGATCTGCACCCTGTTCCCCGAAATCGACCCCGAAACCGCCGAAGGCTACAGCCCTGCGGCAAGACGGATGCTGCGCGGCTTCGAGGCGCAGATACTTTCAAAGAAATGGGTGGCGTGACAATGGGATGGATCGGACTGCGTGATCGCAACGATGGCTGGTTCAAGCCGGACCCGCGACTGACGGAAACCGGGGCGGACCGGGTGCTGCACCGTGGCAGCCTGGTGGTCGAGAGCCGCATCTCGGCTGATATACGGCCGCAGACCATGCTGGCGTTCCGCCGGACATGGCCGATGCCGGGCCTGTTTTCGATCCAGGCGTTGCCGCAGGGCGGTATCGTCCTGGTGGACGCGCAGGGCGACGACATCTGCCACGCAACCCTGCCGGTGGATGGCGACGGGCGGCTGGATATCCTGCGCCTGACCTATTCCTGGGACAGCACCGAAGGGTGGGCCCGGCTGACGCTGGAGCGGCCTGAATCCGACCAAGTGCACACCGTGGCGATGACTGCCACGCTGCCCCTGCCGATCGACGACCTGAACGCGGTCTTTGCCCATGGATGCAATTTCGAGGTGGACGAGGAGGTGATGTTCCTGGCCCTGTCCGACCGGATCGAGCCTGTGGGACCGCTGCCCGCACTGACCGCGCAGGTGCCGATCATGACGGACCGGGGCGAGCGTCCGGCGGGCGAGATCCGCCGTGGCGACGTGGTGCTGACGGATGACGGCCAGCGCGTGCCGGTGTTGCAGGTGGTCAAGCGCACGGTTCCCGCGCGGGGCAGTTTCCGGCCCATCCGCCTGCGGGCGCCCTTTTTCAAGCTGACGCAGGACATCGTGGTCTCTCCGCAGCAGCGGCTGGTAATGCACGGCAGCGAGGTCGAATACATGTTCGGCCGCGAGGCGGTTCTTGTGCCGGCGCGGCACCTTGTGAACGACCGCTCCGCCTTTCACGCCAAGGGGCCGGACCTTGTGACCTATCACCATCTGCTGTTGCCGGGGCACGAGGCCGTCCTGGCGGCGGGATGCGCGCTGGAAAGCCTTTATATCGGGCGGCTGCGGCGCAAGCCAGCGGCCATTGCCGCAAGCGTGCTGGCGTCGTTCGACCGCAACCGTCTGCCGGAACATGCCAAGCCGGTCTGGCCGGTGCTGAAGCCCTTCGAGGCGGTGACGCTGGCCACCAGCCGCGCGGCCTGAGCCACGCGGCAGTCTAGTCGTAAAAGGGCGTCATCTGGGCGACGATGACGGCGTTTTCATCGAGCGCGCGCTGCATGAGGTCGCGCTCGTCCTCGCCGATCTCGTGGCCTTCGGCGAGGCGTTCGTCGAGTGTGCCGTAGCCCGAGACATCCAGGGGCGCGGTGTCGGCCTGTTTCAGGATCGCCACGGTTTCGCGCACCGCCTCTGCCTCGTCCACGCCCGACGCATAGATCACGAGGGCCGCACCCGTGGCGGTGTCGGGCAGACCGTCGCCCTGTTTGCGCCCGATCTCGACCAGCAGGGTAAAGACCTGCTGTTTCGAGGGTTTCTTTTCAGCCATCGGTTTCATCCTTCGGCTCTATCCAGAGTGTCTGGTAGAGTACTTTAAATGATGCAGAAGATCCGACACATCTCCCGGTGATATATTTATAAACTCGGTGGGCCCGACACCGATTGCCCGGCCGACCGCATCACAAAAGTCCTGGAGGTTCTTCCGAAAATCCAGTGCCTGCTTTTCACTGTGCTCGCCCAATCCTACCTTCAAGACAATTTGCTCAAGGTCGGCGTGCGCTACTAGTCGGTTGCGCGCCGCATGAATCAGTTGCCTGTACTCGTCTAGCTTACTGAGAAGTCTTTGAATTTCCGATGTAAGTAACTTGGCATCCTCTAAACGGGAGCCCAGGTACTTCGCTGACAAGTTCTTTCTCCCAAACCCTACCTCTCGATCAAGCAAACGGTAGGATTTCAAAATGTAGAGTTCGATCATCCATCTGTTCAAATCGTTCGAAAACTGAGGCGCAATTCGTCCGAGTGCGGACTTCGCCTGAGCGTCACCGAAAAGACGGTCGAATGTGTTGATCAGAATGGCTAGGTCCACACATTCGTCTCGAAATGCGTTAAACTCTTCCTTCAGGTCCAGCACTATCAGTCCCGCAGAAGCTCGTTGATAGCGGTCTTGGACCGGGTCTTTTCGTCCACCCGCTTGACGATCACGGCGCAATAGAGGTTGAGGTTGTTCTTGGTCGGCATCGAGCCGGAAACGACCACGGAATACGGCGGCACCTCGCCCATGAAGACTTCGCCGGTTTCGCGGTCGACGATCTTGGTGGACTTGCCGATATAGACACCCATGCCCAGAACCGAGCCTTCGCGGATGATGCAGCCCTCGACGACCTCGGACCGGGCACCGATAAAGCAGTTATCCTCGATAATCGTGGGACCGGCCTGCATCGGTTCCAGCACGCCGCCGATGCCGACGCCGCCCGACAGGTGCACGCCCTTGCCGATCTGTGCGCAGGAGCCGACGGTGGCCCAGGTGTCGACCATCGTGCCCTCGTCCACGTAGGCGCCGAGGTTCACGAAAGAGGGCATCAGCACCACGCCGGGGGCGATATAGGCCGATTTGCGCACGATGCAGTTGGGGACCGCGCGGAACCCACCGGCCTTCCATTCGGCGTCGCCCCAGCCCTTGAACTTGCTGTCGACCTTGTCCCACCAGGTGCTGCCTTGCGGGCCGCCCGCCTGCGGTTCCATGTCCTTGAGGCGAAAGCCCAGCAGCACGGCCTTCTTGGCCCATTGGTTGACGAGCCAGTCGCCGTTGTCCTGCCGTTCGGCCACGCGCAGCTTGCCGCTGTCGAGAGCGTCAAGCGTCGCCTCGATGGCTTCGCGCGTCTCGCCGCCGGTCGAGGGCGTGATCTGGTCGCGGGTTTCCCATGCGGACTCGATTGCGGTTTCAAGCTGTGCGTTGGACATCTGTTGCGTGCTCCCCTTGGCAGGTCGTGTTGTGCTGAAATGCCCTATACGGGCGGACGGGGGGGATCGCAATGCGACGCGACGCCGGTCATTCGCGGCAGGTTCCGCCGTGCGCGCATGAAAAAGGCGGGCGCTCGAGGGCGCCCGCCGAGGGACAAGGGGTCGGGAGGCGGCGTTACCGCACCACGTAGACCACGCGGCGCTCTGCCGGTTCCACCAGCACCGGCACGCCGTTCACATAGGCGTAGCGATACTCGGTATCGGGGACGGGTTGCAGCGTCACGGCCGCGGGCAGTTGTGCGCCGGTCACGACTTCGCCGTCGAGATAGATCGGCTCCACCGGGTTGTCGCGCACGTAGACAACCGTGTTGTCGGGCGGGGTGATCGGGGTGACGTAGGTGTCTTCGACCACCGTGCCGATGGCACCGCCAGCGGCGACGGTGTCGGCTTCGCTGTAGTCATAGGTCACGGTCGGAAGTTGCATCGCGCTGCGGTTCTCGATGACGCGGACCGAACCGGCATCGGTGGACGCGGCGAGATAGTCGCCATAGGCCCAGCCCTGGGTGCCGTTGTAGTTGACCTCGCACCAGGAGCTGGCTTCGATGCAGCCCTGGATGCTTACGGCGCCCGCGTTGGGGATGACGGCGATCACGGGTTGCGCCGGGCTGGGGCCCGCGCGCAGGTTCAGGTCGGTCACGGCGGTTGCGTCGACATCCGCCATGGCGGCGCCTGCGCCGAGAGTTCCGGCAAGGGTCAGGCTCAGAATTCGGGTCTTCATTAGGAAATCCTCCTCACTCACATGGGCGTGCCATGCAGACGGAATGTCCGCCGGCAATCTGACGCCTCAACGCGGCGAATTCCAAGAGCGTTCCCGGTCGTTTCGGCAAAGCGGGAAAACGGGCGTCAATCCGCCGATAAGGGGTCCGGCGTGAGATTGCCGCCGCAGACCAAGACCGCTATTCGCTCATCTTTTTCAGGCCGGTAGGCGCCGCTGCTCAACGCGGCGAGGGCGGTGGCGCCGGCGGGTTCGACAAGCTGGCGAGCGTCTTTCCAGAGCGCGTGCTGGGCGGCGGTGATGGCGTCGTCGCTGACGGTGACGGAGGTCACGTCGTGGGTTTGCGCGAGGTCGAGGCAGATCGACCCGATGCGCCGCGCGCCAAGCGCGTTGGCCGCGACGCCCGAGACCTCGACATCGACGGCCTTGCCGGCCCCAAGTCCGGCATTCAGCGCGGCGCAGGTCTCAGGCTCGACCGCGACGACCTTGCGTCGCCCGTCGAGCCACGCAAGCGCGCCGGCGATCAAGCCTCCGCCGCCCACGGCGATCAGGACGGTATCGGCCTCCAGCCCCTGGTCCTCCCACTCGGCCATGCAGGTGCCCTGGCCCACAACGGTGGCGGGCGCGTCGTAGGCGTGGATCTGCATCGCCCCGGTTTCGGCCTCGTATTCGCGGGCAGCATCGAGCGCATTGGAATAGGCGCCTTCGACCACGTGCAAGTCGGCGCCCTGGTCGCGGATCAGGGCGATCTTGGCGGGGCCGGCCATTTCCGGCACGTAGATGCGGGCACGGTGGCCCAGCTTGGCGGCGGCATAGGCCACGGCGGCACCGTGGTTGCCGCCCGAGGCCGCGACCAGCCCGGCCTTGGGGACGTCCTGCGACAGAAGGGTGTTGAAGGCGCCGCGCGGCTTGAAGCTGCCGGTGTGCTGGGTGTGCTCCAGTTTGAGCTCGATGGGGCGGTCGAGGCCGAAGCCCGACACCTGCGCCACCGGGGTGCGGCGCAGGTACGGAGCGATGCGGAATTTCGCGGCGGCGATCTCGGTTTTCCAGTCCATTTCAAGCCTTTCCTGTATGCCCCGTATCTAGGCAAATCGCGTGGAACCCTATACGGGTGGAAAAACGAACCCAACAGGGAAGTTCAGGATGAAAGACGACCGCAATAGCCAGTTTCGGGACGCGCATTCCGATCGCAACACCGCCGAGCAGGTGCCCGACACGCCGCAGACCCGTGCGCCGGCCTATCGCCTGGCCTTTGCCGACGACGATTTCCTGTGCCGCGACGAGCTGCGGCCCGTGCGGTTGCAGCTGGAGCTGCTGAAGCCCGAGATGATCCTGAACGAACGCGGGATCGAGAGCACGGTGGTGCTGTTTGGCGGCGCGCGGATTCCCGAACCGGCGGTCAAGGATACGGCGCGGACCGAGACGCTGGCGGAACTTTCGCGGTTCTACGACGAGGCGCGCAGTTTCGCCAAGATGCTGACCGAGAAGTCGATGCAGAGCTACGGGCGCGAGTTCGTCGTGGCCACGGGCGGCGGGCCCGGCGTAATGGAGGCGGGCAACCGCGGGGCGGCGGATGCGGGTGGTACGTCGATCGGACTGAACATCGTGCTGCCGCACGAGCAGGCGCCGAACGAATACGTGACGCCGGGGCTGTGCTTCAACTTCCATTACTTCGCCATCCGCAAGATGCATTTCCTGATGCGCGCGAAGGCGATCTGCTGCTTCCCCGGCGGGTTCGGGACGCTGGACGAGATGTTCGAGGCGCTGACGCTGATCCAGACCGACCGGATGAAACGTGTGCCGTTCCTGCTGTTCGGCGAGGAATTCTGGCGCAAAATCATCAACTGGGAGGCGCTGTCGGAGGCCGGAACGATCAGCGCCGAGGACCTTGACCTCTTCCAGTTCGTCGAAAGCGCCGAGGAGGCGGTGAAGATCATCGACGACTGGTACGAAGAGCTTTAGGCCCCGTCGAATTCGCAGAGGGTGTGGACGTCCATGCCGAGCGCCTCGATCCGTTTGCGCCCGCCCAGTTCGGGCAGGTCGATGACGAAGGCGCAGCCGACGATCTCGCCGCCCAGCCGTTCGATCAGCTTGATACCCGCCTCGGCGGTGCCGCCGGTGGCCAGAAGGTCATCGACCAGCAAGACCTTTTCGCCGGGGGTGATGGCGTCGTCGTGGATCTCGACGATGGCCTCGCCGTATTCCAGCAGGTACTCCTCGGAAATCACCTTGCCGGGCAGCTTGCCCTTCTTGCGGATTGGCACGAACCCCTTGCCCAGCTGGTGCGCCACGGCGCCGCCCAGGATGAAGCCGCGCGCCTCGAGCCCCGCGACCTTGTCGATTGCCATACCGGCGTAAGGGTGCAGCAACTGGTCCACCGCAAGGCGCAGTCCGCGCGGGTCGGCAAAGAGCGTGGTGACATCGCGGAACATGATGCCCTCATGCGGGAAGTCGACGATTGTGCGGATGTAATCCTTGACCGTTTTCGCGTTGGGCATGGCGGTGTCTCCGGTTGGGCCTGTCCGCCCTTGCGTTTGGCGCAACTGGCGCGAAATCGCAAGGTTTGGCTGGGATCGGCAGGGTTTCGGAGGCCAGGGAATTGAGACGCAAGAGGGTTTGCCAATGCTGCATATGCTTTGTATATACCTTGGCAAGCCGGTGACGGAAAACGCTAGGCAGGAGTTCGCGTGGCCAAGAGTGACGAAAAGAAAGCCGGGAAGAAGGACAGCCAGCTGATCCTGCGGCTGAACAAGGATGACCGCGACACGTTCATCGAGCTGTGCAAGGAGATGGACACCAGCGCGGCGCGGGAAATCCGCGGGTTCATCCGGAAATTCATCAAGAAGAACAGCTGACGCGCCTACCAGAGCGCGGGTTTCGTGACCATCAGCCAGAAGACGCATGTCAGCGCCGCGAAGGCGGGCCAGCCGAGGGCGAACCAGAGGCGGTAGGCGCGGTGCGCGGCCTGCGGCAGGGGGGCGTCGGTGCGCAGGGCCTCGGCGGCAAGGTCTCGGATGCGGATCTGCAGGCGCACCACGGGTGCCCAGCAGACAAAGGCCAGGATGTAGAGCGCGTAGGTCGCCAGGAGCCAGGGTGCGAAGGGGTCGAAGCCCGCCATGTGGATGAGGGCAAGGCCGGTGAGTGGCTGCACGATCCCGGCGGGGGTGGTGAAGAGCCAGTCGGCCACGACCACGCCCGAGGCGACCGAGTGGATCGTCTGCACCCGGCCCGTGCGCATCGCCCAGACCATCTGGAACGCGGTGCCGATGCCGGTGCCGAAGAGGACGGTGGAGCTGAGGATATGGAGCCACTTGGTGATCAGGTAGGGGTCCATCGTCAGCGCTCGTCTTCGAGGATGGCGTGGATCGCGATGAGGGCGAGGATGGGCAGGTTCTTGAGCAGACCGCCCAGGGGCAGCAGCCAGAGGCCCGGGGCAAGGATGGTGAAGGCGAGGGTGTAGGAGAGGACCACCCCCGCCTGAAGCAAGGTGACCAATCGGGGGCGCCAGCCTCGGATAAGGGCGGCGGCGAGGGCGAGATCCAAGACGCCGCCCAGACGGGCCATCGCGACGAGGGCTGCGTCGGGCAGGGACGTGTCCGGGATCAGGGGCAGGAAATCGGCGCGTGGCAGGAAGAGGCCCAGGAGGCCGGAGGCCAGCCACAGAAGGGCCAGCACGATGCGCAGGGCCGGGCGGGCGAGGTAGAGCCGGGCGTGCCAAAGGTCCTGCGTGCCGGCGGGACGTGCAGCGAGAAAGGTTGAGAAGCCGCGGGGTTTCTCCGGCAGGGTCTCGGTCAGCCTGGCATGGTCGGCAAGGACGCCGTTCTGGAGTTGCGCGACCGAGGTGGCGGAGATCGGGCCGAGGCGCATGGCGTCGCCAATCCGGCCCATGGCTTTGGCAAGCCCGACAGGCAGGCGCAGCAGGCGGGTGGAAGGCAGGCCGAACCAGGCGCGGAGGGAGTGCAGCATCCCGGCCTGGGTCACCGTCTCGGGACCGCCGATGTCGTGCGGGCCGGGACCGGGGGGATGGCGCAGCAGGTGATCGACGGCGCGGGCCAAGTCGGCGGCGTGGATCGGGTTGAAGACCTGCTGGCCGTCGCCGACGACCGGGGTCAAGACCGGCAGGGCGGCCAGAGCGCGGGCGAGCGAGGAGCCGCCATAGGAGGTTTCGCCCAGCACCAGGCCGACGCGGAGGATGGTAACGTCATGATCCGAGGCGATTTTCTCGCCCGCGTGGCGGAAGCGGGCGAAGTCGGTGTCGGCGCCGTCGATGCCGACAGCGGAAATGAGCAAGCCCTGCGCGTCGGGGAGAGCGGTGTAGAGCGCCTCGGGAGCGGTGACGTGGACGGCGGTGTAGAGCGCCTCGGAGGCGTCGAGGACGCCGGCACTGTTGACGATGTGGGTGACGCCGGTGAGACGGCTGCGCCAGAACTCGGGGCGATGGGCCTGCGGGTCGGTGAGATCGACCTGCAAGGTGTTGAAACCCATGCGTTTCAGGCGCGCGGTGCGGCGGGCGCAGGCGAGCACGTGCCAGCCCGCGTCGCGCAGGCCGAAGGCGAGGTGGCGGCCGATGAACCCATCGGCCCCGAGGACGAGGACGGTGCCGGGCGCGGCGCTCACGCGGTGCGGCGCAGGGCGGCTGTCATGACGCCCATGCCCACGAGCGCCGCGCCGCCGCCGCGGGTGAGCCAGGTGATGACGGAGGGCCGCCCGATGGTCTGGCGCAGGCGGTCGGCCAGGAGCGCATAGATCAGCGCGTTGAGCCAGGCGAGGCCCACGAAGGTGGCGATCAGGATGGCGAATTGCGGGGCCAAGGCCCTGTCGACGCTGACGAATTGCGGCACGAAGGCGATGAAGAAGGCGATGGATTTGGGGTTCAGCGCGGTGACGGCGGCGGCGTGCCAGAAGACGCCGCTGGCGGGTTTGGGGCCGGTGGCGACCTGGCCCAGCCCGGCGCTGGGGGCGCTGCGCAGGAGCTTGATGCCGAGATATACCAGATACGCCGCGCCGATCCATTTCAGCACGGTAAAGAGCGTGGCCGAGGCCAGCACCAATGCGCCGAGCCCCAGAAGGGACGCGGTCATCGCCACGAAATCGCCCAAAGCGACGCCGGTGGCGGAGGCGACGGCGATTCGCTTGCCCTGGCTGAGGGCGTAGGACAGGACCAGGAGCACGGTCGGTCCGGGGATGAACAAAAGCGCGAGAGTCGCCGCGACGAAGGTCAGCCAGAGGTCTAGGGGCATCGGGTTAAGCCTTTCTAAAGGACGCGGCCCGCGACGGCACCGAGACGCGCGACCAGGGCCGGGTCGCGGGCCTCGGGGGCGGTGAGGATGGCGTGTTCGAGGGCGCGGTCGCAGCCATGGGGGCAGGGCTCGCGGTCCTCGGACCCCAGCAGGCCGGGCAGGCGGGCGACCATGTCGCGGGCCTTGTCGGCATTGCCCAGAAGGGTGGCGATGATCTGCGTGACGTCGACCTCGCCGTGATCGGGGTGCCAGCTGTCATAGTCGGTGATCATGGCGACGGAGGCGTAGCAAAGCTCGGCCTCGCGGGCGAGCTTGGCCTCGGGCATGTTGGTCATGCCGATCACGTCGGCGCCCCAGCTTTCGCGGTACATTTTCGATTCCGCCAGCGTGCTGAATTGCGGGCCTTCCATGGCGAGGTAGGTGCCGCGGTCATGGACCGTCACGCCGGCCGCGCGGGCGGCCGCGGCGCAGGCGGACCCGAGGCGCGGACAGGTGGGGTGGGCCACGCTGACATGGGCGACGCAGCCTTGGCCGAAGAAGGATTTCTCGCGGGCAAAGGTGCGGTCAATGAATTGATCCACAATGACAAAATCGCCGGGCGCCAGGTCTTCGCGGAACGAGCCGCAGGCGGAGACGCTGACGATGTCGGTCGCGCCGATGCGTTTCAGCGCGTCGATATTGGCGCGGTAGGGCACCGTCGTGGGCGAATGGACGTGGCCGCGCCCGTGGCGGGGCAGGAAGGCCATGTAGGTGTCGCCCAGCATGCCGGTCAGGACCTGGTCGGAGGGCGCGCCCCAGGGGGTGTCCACCGTGACCCATTCGGGGTGTTGCAGGCCCTCTATTTCATAGAGGCCCGAGCCCCCGATCACGCCGAGATAGGATGTCATGGGTGTCCTTTCCGCTTTGACACAGCGAATACCGTGCGGCGCGGAAATTCAACCCTGTAACGGCGGTATCAGGCGCCGGCGCCCAGCGTGCAGAGATCGCCGCGGCCGGTCAGCGAGGTGACCATGCGGCCCTCGTCGGTGTCGCGAATGGCAAAGCCGTAACCGCGCAGCCGGAACTTCCATTCACGGTCGGAGACGCAGCGTTGGCGTTCGCGCATGACGAAATTGCGGATGTCGTTCTTGGTTTCGAGTCCCATCGTTTCCTACCCTTCCACAAATAGGTTGATGAAACAGCGATAATCACGTCGCGTGGCAACAATCGTGCCGAAATGTGGCGCGGAAAAGATTTCTGCAAATTGCTGACAGAATGGTTAACGGCGGGTCGGGACGCCGAAACGGGACGTCGGTATCGCGTCGGTATCCGGGGGGTATGACGACGGTGCGATTTTCGCACATTTGGCGGCTTGACGGACCGCACGGGGCGGTGCGGAAATTTCAAGATTTCCGCGCCCGGAAAATGCGCATTTTCCGGGGCATTTTCCGCGTGGAAAATGCGGCCGACCGTATTGTGCGTGCCGCCCCCGTCAGAGGTCTGCGTCGTCTTCCATGTCGAGATGGGGATCCTGGGTTTTCTTCGTGTCCTGCGCCGGAGCCTGGCTGGAGCCCTCGATCGTTTTGGCATCATCCGCCGCGCGGTCGAGGCGCAGGTGGGTGGCGGCGCCGTTCTTGTCCTCGCCGAAATAGATGGTCTGGTGCGGGAAGGGGATCTCGATGCCGCGCTCGTCCATGATCCGCTTGCAGATCTCGTTGAAGGCGCGGCCGGTGCCCCATTGCGTGCCCGGCACGGTCTTGATCCGGGCGCGCAGCACCACGGCGCTGTCGCCGAGGGACTGGACGCCGAACCATTCCAGGTCGCCGGTGATGTTTTCGCCGGCTTCGCTTGCGCGCAGTTCCTCGAAGGCGTCGACCATGGCGTCCTTGCCGTCATTGACGTTCTCGCGGTAGGCGATGCCCACATCCGCGACGAAGTAGGAATAATCGCGCACGTAGTTCGACACCATGTCCACGGAGGAGAACGGGATGAGGTGAACGACGGCGTGGACGTCGCGCAGGGTGACCGAGCGGATGGTCAGTTTCTCGACCGTGCCGGTGGTGCCGCCCAGGGTGACCACGTCGCCCACGTTGATGGCGTTCTCGAACTGGATGAAGATGCCGGTGATGATGTCCTGCACCATCTTCTGCGCGCCGAAGCCGATGGCGAGACCCAGCACACCGGCCGAGGCGATGAGCGGGGCGATGTCGACCCCAAGCTCGGCCAGCACGAACATCACGATGATGACCATGAGCGCGATGGTGGCGGCGTTGCGCAGGAGCGTCAGCAGCGTGATTTCGCGCGAGGTGGGGGCGGTGCCGAACTCGGGGTTCAGGCGGTAGTCGACCCATGACACCAGCGCCAGCCACAGGATCGCGCCGGCCAGCAGGATGAAGGCGATGCTGATGATGGCGCCGGCGGCCCAGACGCCGAACTCGCTGCGCATCAGGCCGGAGATGTCCCACAGGCCGATGGCGTCGAGCGCGAAGGCCAGCACGCCGATCACGATGAAGACGCGCACGACCTGGATCACCCGGCCCAGAAGGGAGTTGATCCGCGGCTCGAGCGTGGGCATGCGGCTGCTGACGTTCATCGGCATGTGCATGCCGCGCACCGCGAAGCGCGAGAGTCCGCCCGAGATCAGCACGCCGAGGATGATGATGCCGACCACCTGCGCCGAGCTGATCAGCAGCGGCAGGATCAGCCCGTCGGGGCGTGCGGCCACGATGACGGCGAGACCCGCGAGGTAGAGCAGCACCGGGATGTACCAGTTGCGGCCGATGAAGCGCAGGGCGCTGGGCCGCTCTTCGGGGGCGGGGCCGAGGATCCAGCCCGCCACGTCCTTGCGCGAGCGCACCACCAGGATGGCCGCCATGGCGATGGCGATGAAGGCCAGCAGGGTCGAGATGCCCCGCCCGGCGGCATAGGAGGCCTGCCGGTTGACGATGGGGACGATCAGGAGCTGGCCGTAGCCGATCACCGAGGCGATGGCACCGAACCACGAGGACATGCGCCGGGCGGCGAGGTCGGAGATGGCGACGAAGCGCAGTTCGTGCGTGGAGGGTGCGAGAACCGCGCGGATGGCCACCTTGGCCAGTCCGACGAGCAGGAAGGCGTTGAGATAGAGCGTCTGGCGCACGCCGATGACGCCGGTTTCGCCGTAAAGATAAAGCGCGACGAGATAGCCGAGGCCCCAGGCCGCGAGGACCACGAGGATGTCGATGAGGCAGGTGGCGATGACCACCGCGAGGGTGCGCACGAAGCCCCAGTCATGGGCCTTGTCGCCCATGCGGCGATAGATCAGCCGCGCCCCGGCGCGCAGCACCAGGTAGGCGCCGACGGTGACGACGATGACCACGGCCAGCGCCTGAAGCGCCTCCCACAACACGTCAAGCTGCCCGCCGTCGAGCGCCATGAGCGTGGTGGGCAGGGCGATGACCGCGCCCAGGGCGGAGCCGACGGACGTGGCGGCGGTCTCGAAGAAGGACTTGGTGAAATCGGCCAGCTGGCGCCCGATCGAGGTGTCTTCCTGGGGATCGACGACCTCGTTGGCGGTGGTGGTTTCGGCCGCGCCGCGCAATGACTGGATCAGCGCGTCGCGGGCCTCGGGATTTTCGAGCAGATCAATGAGTTGCTGTGCCTCGGCAGAGGGCACGTTGGCCTCTTGCGCGCTGGCAGGGGTGAGGAAAAACAGGCCGAGCGCGGCCACAAGCAGAATACGGGTCAAAAGATACATGGGTCGTCCAGTGCTGGTCTTCGATTTGCCGGAGACTTAGCACTGTGAGCCGTGACAGCAACCTTGGCCTTGCGCGCAAGGCCGCGTCGGGGCCGAGGACGACCGCGACGCCATGGCCGGTCGGATCAGGATCGAACACCCGGTGTCGGGGGGAAACCGGCGGGCCCGTGGCCGTGCCGGTCCCGGTGCGCGCGTCAGCCGCGGACCACGTAGACCGAACACTTGGCGTGAGTGACGACGTGGCTGGCGGTGGTGCCGAGCAGGTAGTCCTGCACCTTGGGGTTGGCCGAGTTCATCACGATGACGTCGACCTTGCGCTCGTCCGCGAGCTTGACGATCTGGCGGTGGATCGCGCCCTTGCGCACGACGGTTTCCACCTGGACGCCATCGGGCGGATTGTCGCTGAGGAACTTCGCCAGCTGCTGGGACCAGTACGCCTCGGAGTCGCGGATGTTGAGGTTGCGTTCCATTTCCGGGGCGACGGTGGCCACGATGAGCTTGGCGCGACGGCGTTTGGCCATCGAGACGGCCTCGTCATAGGCGCGGGTGTTGGTTTCGAGGTGACGCAGGTTCACGGGGCAGAGCAGCAGCTCGACGTCTTTGGCCATCGGGTATTCCAGTTTGTGCGTGGTGGATCGAATGCGGGCGGGATGGCGGGTGGCAGGGAGGTCGGCTCAATGATCCCCCGGGCTTGGTCCGGGGGTTTAAGAGAGGCGGCGATCCCGGGTCAAGCCCGGGATGCGATGAAATTCAAAGGCCGGCCTCGGCCTCGATCTCGCGCCGGGACTTGCGCTGGCGCTCGGTGGCGGATTTGAGCTGGCCGCAGGCGGCCATGATGTCCTCGCCCCGCGGGGTGCGGATGGGCGAGGCGTAGCCGGCCTTGTAGATGATGTCGGCGAATTTCTCGATCCGGTCCCAGTCGGAGCGTTGATGCGGGGCACCGGGCCATTCGTTGAACGGGATCAGGTTGATCTTGGCCGGAATGCCCTTGATCAGCTGCACCAGGCGGCGGGCGTCCTCGTCGCTGTCGTTGACGTCCTTGAGCATGACATACTCGAACGTGATCCGCTCGGAATTGGACGCCTTGGGATAGGCGCGGAGCGCATCCAGGAGGGCGGCGATGTTCCATTTGCGGTTGATCGGCACCAGCTTGTCGCGCACGGCGTCGGTGGTGGCGTGGAAGCTGACGGCCAGCATGCAGCCGATTTCCTGCGCGGTCTTGTGGATCTCGGGGACGATGCCGGAGGTCGAGAGCGTGATGCGGCGGCGCGAGAGCGCGATGCCTTCGCCGTCCATCGCGATTTTCATGGCGTCGCGGACGTTTTCAAAATTGTAGAGCGGTTCGCCCATGCCCATCAGCACGATGTTCGAGAGCAGGCGGGGGCCGTCGGTGCCCATGCCGACGCCGGGCTTGGGCCATTCGTCGAGGTCGTCGCGGGCCAGCATGACCTGGCCGATGATTTCGCCGGCCGTGAGGTTGCGCACCAGTTTCTGCGTTCCGGTGTGGCAGAAGGAACAGGTGAGGGTGCAGCCGACCTGGGAGGAGATGCAGAGCGTGCCGCGGTCTTCCTCGGGGATGTAGACGGTTTCGACCTCGTGGCCGCCGGCGATTCGCACCAGGTACTTGCGGGTGCCGTCGGCGCTGACCTGGCGGTCGACGATCTCGGGCAGCTCGATGACGAACTTCTCGGCCAGCTCGGCGCGGTAGGCCTTGGAGAGGTTGGTCATGGCGGCGAAGTCGCGCACGCCCCACTGGTAGATCCACTGCCAGATCTGGTTCACGCGCATCTTGGCCTGCTTTTCCGGGGTGCCGTGGGCGATCAGGGTGTCGCGCAGGGCGTCGCGGGTGAGGCCGACAAGGTTGATCGGCCCCTCGGGCAGCTTGCGGGGGATGGTCAGGACATCCTGGGTGATGGGCGCAGATTCGGTCATGGCACGTCTCATCGGGTTGGCGTTGCGCCATCATATAGGCGCGGGCGTCTGATTCCAAAACGGGGGAGTGCCCCCTGAAATAAAGACAAACCCCCGAAGCGGGTGCCCGGGGGTCGTCATGACAATGCGTGTGGCCCTGGCGGCGGGTCTCAGAGGAGACCTTCGCGCTGGGCCTTCTTGCGTGCGAGCTTGCGGGCGCGGCGGATAGCCTCGGCCTTTTCGCGCGCTTTTTTCTCGGACGGCTTCTCGAAATGTTGCCGAAGCTTCATCTCGCGAAAAACGCCCTCACGCTGCAGTTTCTTTTTCAGGGCACGAAGCGCCTGATCGACATTGTTGTCGCGAACACTGACCTGCATGTGGTTGTCACCACCTTTCTAGGTTAAAGTTGCATAATTTGCAGGAAGTGGCCGTATAGCAAAGCCGTTCTAGTTTGTCTAGGCGCAGACGCGCGACACGGGCGCAGCACGAAAAGGAGCCCCGGAATGAGTGATCCCGACGTGAAAACGCAGCTATTGGAGGCGGCGAAACCGCATGTGGCCTTTGACGGGTGGAGCGAGGCCACGTTCCGCGCCGCGGCTGAGGATGCGGGGCTTTCCATGGGCGTGGCGCGGGCCGCGTGTCCACGCGGGGCGGTGGACCTGGCGCTGGCCTTTCACGAGGAAGGCGACGCGGCGATGCTGGCGCGGATGGAGCAGGAGGACCTGGGGCGGATGCGCTATAGCGCGCGGGTGGCGGCCGCCGTGCGCTTTCGGCTGGAGGCGGTCGAGGACAAGGAACTGGTGCGCCGGGGGGTAACTCTGTTTGCGCTGCCGCATCACGCGCTGGACGGGGCCAGGGCGATCTGGGGCACCTGCGACAGGATCTGGGAGGCGCTGGGCGACACCTCGGACGACGTGAACTGGTACACCAAGCGCGCGACCCTGTCGGGGGTCTATTCGTCGACCGTGCTGTACTGGCTGGGCGACGAGAGCGAGGGCCACGCCCGGACCTGGGATTTCCTGGACCGGCGGATCGAGGACGTGATGCAGATCGAGAAGGTCAAGGCGAAGGCGCGGGAGAACCGGGTCGTGAGCGGGCTGATGGCGGGGCCGCTGGCGGTATTGTCGAAGATCCGCAAGCCCGCGCCGGGGCGGACCGGCGGTTTGCCGGGGCGCTGGACGCGGTAGCGGGTTTTTTCCTTGTGGGAGCGGTGGGTTGTCACCCACCCTACGTGGAGGCTGGCGGTGCGCCCGGTGGCATCTGCGGGAGCCTCCGGCGGGGATATTTTTGGCCAGAGGAAGAGGTGGGGTCTTGGAGGCCCTTCGGAGCGGTGCTTGCGGGCGCCGTTTGTTGCTTTTTCCGGGGGGGCTGGTACGACGGGGCGACGGGGGAAAGATCATGCCGGACAGGATGAAGGTTATCGAGATCACCGCGCCGGGCGGGCCGGAGGTGCTGGCGCTGGCCGAGCGGGACTGGCCGGAGCCCGGGCATGGCGAGGTTGTGATCCGGGTGGCCTATGCCGGGGTGAACCGGCCCGATGCGTTGCAGCGGGCGGGGATGTATGATCCGCCGCCGGGGGCGAGCGGGTTGCCGGGGCTGGAAGTGTCGGGCGAGATCGCGGCGCTTGGGCCGGGCGTGACCGGATGGCAGGCGGGCGACCGGGTCTGTGCGCTGGTTCCGGGAGGCGGGTATGCCGAAGCCGTGGTGACGAATGCGGCGCATTGCCTGCCGGTGCCCGGGGGCATGGCGATGGACCGGGCGGCGTGCCTGCCGGAGACGTTCTTTACCGTGTGGACCAACGTGTTCGGCCGGGGGCGGTTGACGGCTGGTGAGCGGTTCCTGGTGCATGGCGGGTCGAGCGGCATCGGGACGGTGGCGATACAGCTGGCCGTGGCGCGGGGCGCGCGGGTGTTCGCGACGGCGGGGTCGGATGAGAAATGCCGGGTGTGCGAGGACTTGGGCGCGGCGGCGGCGTTCAACTATCGCGCGGTGGATTTCGTGGAGGAGATGCGGGCACTTGGCGGTGCTGACCTGATCCTGGACATGGTGGGGGGCGATTACCTGCCGCGGAACATTGCCGCGCTGGCGGATGAGGGGCGGCTGGTGCAGATCGCCTTTTTGCAGGGGCCGAAGGTGGAGATGGACTTTACCCAAGTGATGACGCGGCGGCTGACCGTCACCGGCTCGACCCTGCGGCCCCGAAGCGGGCTGGCCAAGGCGCGGATCGCAGAGGCGTTGCGGCGCGAGGTCTGGCCTTTGCTGGAGGCGGGGCGGGTGGCGCCGGTGATGGATTCGGAGTTTCCGCTGGCGGAGGCCGCGGCGGCGCATGCGCGGATGGAGACGAGCGATCACATCGGCAAGATCGTGTTGAAGGTAAGCTGAGGCGATGGGCGTGGCGCAGGTGGTGATCCTTTGCCTGATGGCGCTGAGCGTGGGCCTGAGCGCCTGGGCGGTGGCGCGGGATGTGCCGCCGGTCTGGCGGTTCGCGGTGCCGGAGGCGGTGCCGGAGACGGGGGCGCCGCGCTTCGAGACGGTATTTCAGTACGATGTCGCCGCGGGACAGGCGCATTCGGCGTCGGTGGTGGTGACCGACGGGGGCTTTGACGTGCTGTGGTTCGAAGGCTCGGCGGAGGCGCAGGCGGATGTGGATATTCACGGGGCCTCATTCCGGCGCGGGTCGGAGGGATGGGCCGAGGCGGGCCGGGATGTGCGGATCACGCGGGGCGCGCTGGGCCGTGCGATGGACCCGGCGCAGTTGGTGGTGACGCTGGGCAACACGGTGGAGAACGAGGCCGAGGCGGGGCATGTCTTTGCCACGGTGGTGTCGGTGGGCGGCTGGGCCATGGCCTCGGTTGCGGACGTGGAGATGGGGGCGGGCGGGCCTGTGCGGGCTGCCAAGCTGAACCTGTCGCCTTTCCTGAACCGCTCGCACCTGGTGAAGTCGCCGATGGTGGAATTTGCCGACGGGAGCATGGGGTTGCCGGCCTATTTCGAGATGGGCGCGGCGCATGGGGTATTGTTGCGGTTCGGGCGTGACGGCCGGGTGCGTGACACGGCGCGGATGGCGGGGGCGGGTCAGCCGATCCAGCCGATGGTGGTGGCCTTGGGGGAAAACCGGGCGGTGGCGTGGCTGCGGGATTTCGCGCCGTCGGGGCGGCTGTTGGTGAGCCATAGCGAGGATGGCGGGAAGACGTGGTCGGAGGTGGTGCCCTCGGACATGCCGAACCGGAGCGCGCCGGTGGCGGCGCTGCCGCTGGGGGGCGGGCGTATCCTGATGGCGGCGAATGACGATCCCGAGGGGGGAGACCGATTGCGGCTGCTGGTGTCGGACGATGAAGGGGACAGCTGGCGTGTCCTGCGGGAGCTTGAGCCGAACGGGGCCGGGGCGCGGTACCCGATGTTGCGGCGGTTGGACGGGGGAGAGATCGCGCTGGCCTACTCGGTGGGGAACAAGACGGGGCTTCGGGCGCATGTGCTGAACGGTGCCTGGGTGGCGGCGCAATGAGCGGCGTCGGGGCGAGTTTGGGCGTGGCGGTGGTGCTGGGCTGGGTGGTGTTCGCGCTTGGCGGGCTGGTGCTGTCGTCCTCGCTGGCCGCCGGGCTGGCGCTGGTGGCCGCGGTTCTGGTCGGCGTCTTGTGGCGCGATACCGTGGCGGTGAGTGGCGCCGTGGCGGTTCTGGCGCCGTTCGGGGTGATGCTGCCGGCGCTGGCGCTGCGGCATGTGGCGGTGTCGATGGGCGTCGAGGTTCCCGGGTTCTCGGGCGTGGAGATCGCGGTGTTCCTGTGTGCCTACGTGGCGTTCCTGGCCTGCGCGTTCGGGGTGATTCCGGTGGATGTGTATCGTTTGGGCTATGCGCCATGGCCGGTGGCGGGGATGGTGCTGGCGGTGTGCCTTTATGCGCTGGTGACGGGGAACTGGTTTCTGGCGGGGGTGGCGGTGCTGGGGCAGCTGGCCTGGGTGATGGGATGGGGCAGCAGCAACTGGTTCGACATGGTGCTGCATGTGCTGCTGGTGCCGGTGGCGGTTGTGGTGCTGGTGCTGCGGGTGCTTTGAGGGGGTGGCAGGCGAAGGTGCAGCATCTTGGAAACAGCGAAAGCTGCTACCCGGCTCGAAATATTGAAAACAAGATAGGGTAGGGCCTCTCGACCCTACCCAATAAGGTTTATGGCTTCATGGCCTCCTGCAAGCTGCAAGGCGCGACCTCGGAAAAACGCTTGCCAGTTTTGACTTCGGAAATGCGGCCTTGATTCATGCCGCCGAGGTGGGCAGCGATTTGGGCGTGGTTCCAGTCGGTTTCTTTCAGAAGCGCCTTGATTTTGGCGGCTTCGCTTGCAGTCAGTTTGGGTGAAGACTTCCTCATGGAAAACTCCTTTTTGCCGCGTTGCGTGAACCGCAGCCCCAAGCTACACTCGCCCTGTGATTTGGAGGCGATCGCAGCTTGGTTTCAGAAACTGAGACGCTTGCGGCGAAACGGTCCAGCTTCATCAGGCATAGGGTTCGGTCCAACGTTCCCTATGCCGCCACTACACCTAGCTGTTTCAATTATCTTGGACGCTAGATGATGAACGAAGGATATTTCTCGTCGCATACGGCGCCAAGTTGTATCTTTTTGTGGATATCCTGTCCGCACAATATGCGGTATTTCCCTTAAGGTTCGCATCTACATGTTGATCTGAAACGGGCATTTCGTGTTGGCGGGCATACTACTAATAATTTTTAAGCGTCAACTTAGCAGTGGTTTTTCACCGAATCGGATCAAAGAGCGCGTCGTCCAGCCTGCAGTCGCGGATCACGTCGCGGCCGCAGGGGACCGGGGCGAGGTCTCGGGAGAGGCAGATGCGGGCTTCTTGAATCCGGCCCGCGCGGCAGGTGATGGTGATGCCGCCGGGTTCAAGCGTGGGGTTGGCCTTGAGGAACGCTTCTTCGACCACGGAGGCGGGGAGTTTGACGGGGTCTTTCAGTTTGCGGAAGACCTCGGGCCTCGTGATGCGGCCGTAAGCCTCGCGGGCAAGGGCGTAGTAGGCGGGAGCCGAAAGGCCCGAGCAGGTGCCGTGTTTCTTCCACTGGTACCACGCCAGGCCGGAGGTGCCCATGATATCGGCCATGTCGTTGGTCATTGCGCGCGAGGGCGGGCGTTCGGGCGACTGGCAGTGTTCGGGCCAGCCGCGGTGGTATTGCGGCCAGAGGCCGTGCAGGATCCAGCCGTGGTCCTGCGCCGCGTCGCATTGGGGCGAGGCGCGGTCGTCGCCTTCGAGGGCGCACCAGGTCGGCGACCAGCTGAGGCTGAGGACGTAATAGTCGAATTCGCCGGGTCGGTCGCCCTCGGCCAGGGCCGCGGTGGCGGAGAAAAGCAGGGCGAGAAACGCGCGCATGTTCGCTCTTTCTTTTTGCGTCGGAGGCTACTATATAGCCGCCAAGTTCCCCGACAACGAGAACCCGTCCCGGCCCCCGGGACCGCCGTTTCAGGCGAGGGGAAAGATATGCGTGAAGGAGTCTTTGAAAGATGTCGAAACCGTTGATGGCCAAGGCCACCGCCGTCTGGCTGGTGGACAACACCACGATCAGTTTCAAGCAGATCGCCGATTTCGTCGGGATGCACGAGCTGGAGATCCAGGGGATCGCCGATGGCGACGTGGCCGCCGGCGTGAAGGGGTTCGACCCGATCGCCAACAACCAGCTGACGCAGGACGATATCGACAAGGCCGAGAAGGACCCGCTGCACAAGCTGAAGCTGAAGTTCAACGCCGCCGCCGTGGGCGAGGAAAAGCGGCGCGGGCCGCGGTACACCCCGCTCAGCAAGCGGCAGGACCGGCCGAACGCGATCCTGTGGCTGGTGAAGTTCCACCCCGAGCTGGCCGATGCGCAGATCGCCAAGCTGGTGGGGACGACCAAGCCGACGATCCAGACGATCCGCGAGCGGACCCACTGGAATATCGCCAACATGCAGCCGATCGACCCCGTCGCGCTGGGCCTGTGCAAACAGACCGAGCTGGATGCCGCCGTGCAGAAGGCCGCGGCGAAGAAGGCCAAGGAAGGCCAGCCGATGGACGATGACGAGCGCCGCAAGCTGTTGTCGACCGAGCAGAGCCTGGAGTCGGATGCCGAGCCGCGGATGCCCACGGCCATCGAGGGGCTGGAGACGTTCAGCCTGGGCGGGGACGACACCGCCGGCGAGGAAGAGAAGGAAAAGGAATACGACGCCGAGACCTTCTTCAACCTGCCCGACGATGACGGTGACGACGACGAGGATGACGACAAGGCGTAAGGCCCTGGCCGAGGGGGCGCCTGACGAGACGATGATCATGGAACGCCTGCCGGAGAAGATCCGGCAGGCGTTTTTCGTGGTGGGTCCGCTGCGCTGTCAGATCTTCATGCCGCCGGAAACCTCGATCCGCTGCGCGGTGACCCAGTGCGTCTCGCCCGCCAGCAGGGCGGCGACGGCGCCGCCGATATCGTCGGGCAGGCCGGCGCGGCCCAAGGCGGTGTTGTCCGCGATCATCCGGTTGATCTCGGGGTTGTCGCGCACGGCGCCGCCGCCGAAATCGGTCTCGACCGCGCCGGGGGCGATGGTGTTGACCGAGATGCGCCGCTCGCCGAGTTCCTGCGCGAGATAGCGGGTCATGACCTCGACCGCGCCTTTCATCGCGGCATAGGCCGAGTAGCCGGGCAGGGCGAAGCGGGCGAGGCCGGAGGAGATCATGACGATCTTGCCGCCATCCTCGACCATCGGCAGCAGGGCTTGCGTCAGCAGGTAGGGACCTTTGACGTGCATGGCGAATAGCGCGTCGAGTTGCTCGGGCGTGGTGTCGGCAAAGAGCGACCAGACGCCGGTGCCGGCATTGTTGACCAGGTGGTCTATCGTGTCGCGGTTGAAGGTGTCGCGCAGCGTGGTGCGCAGGCGGTCGGGCAGGGCGGCGACCTGGGCGGTGTCGGCGACGTCGAGTTGCAGGGCCGCGGCGGTGCCGCCTGCCGCCTCGATCTCGGCCAGGGTGGCGTCGGCGGCGGATTTGTTGCCCAGGTAGGTGAAGACCACGCCGATGCCGGCCTCGGCCAGTTTCAGCGCCATGCTGCGCCCGAGGCCGCGGCTGCCGCCGGTGATGAATGCGATTCTGTCGGTCATTGTGACACTCCTTGTCCGTGTTGGTTTGGATGGCAGGGATATGCACCGGGCCTCGCCCCCGTGCCTGCCGGATTGTCCGGAAGACTTGCCTGATCCTCCGGAAGCGATGGGAGGGGCGGTGGCGCGGGACGCGAAACATGCCATAAAACTCCGGATCGGAGCGTGGAGGCGCAGATGACGATGGACAGGAAGATCGCCGCGGCGGAGCGGGTCTGCGCGGCGGCGGGCGTGGCCGATGGCACGGTCGATACCGGCGTGGCGCGGCTGGCCATCGCACGGCGTCCGGCGCTGTCGCCGCTGGAGGCGATGATCTATGAGCCGTTGGTGTGTTTCGTCCTGCAGGGCGCAAAGGACACCGGCACCCAGGGCGGCGGTGTGCGCGCCTCTGCCGGGCGGATGCTGGTGGTGAGCCATGACGTGCCCATCGTGTCGCGGATCGTGGAGGCGACGCCGCACCGGCCCTATATCGCGCTGATCCTGCCGCTGGACCTGTCGATCCTGCGGGAACTGGTGCCGGAGGTGGACGGGGACCAGGCCGGTGGCACGGGACGTGCGATGACACTGCACGAGGCGGATGACCCGCTATGCGATGCGTTCGCGCGTTTGCTGGACCTGGTCGAGCGGCCGGGCGAGGCCGGTGTGCTGGGGCCGCTGGTGCAGCGGGAAATCCACTACCGGCTGCTGGTGTCCCCGCAGGGGGCGACGTTGCGGGCATTGCTGGCGGACGGGCCCGCCGGACGGATCTCGGACGTGATCGCGCATTTGCGGGCGCATGTGGCCGAGCCGGTGCGGACCGAGGCGCTGGCGCGTCTGGCGGGGATGAGCCGGTCGACCTTTCACGCACGGTTCAAGGCGGTGACGGCGACGACGCCGCTGCAATACCAGAAGGAGATGCGGCTGTTGCAGGCGCGCGAGCACCTGCGGCTGGGCGGGCAGAGCGTCTCGTCGGTGGCGTTCGCCGTGGGTTACGAGAGCCCGACGCAGTTCAGCCGGGAATACACGCGCAAGTTCGGCGCGCCGCCGCGCGAAGACCTGCGGGCGTGAGGCCCCGGATCAGGTCCGGGGCGGGGCGGGCTTGGGTGCGGGACGCGAGATGGCCAGCAGGCCCGCGCCGACGATCAGCGCGATGCCGAGCGACGAGAGCGCGTCGGGGCGTTCGGTGAAGATGAGCCAGCCCCAGAGCGCCGAGAACCCGACATAGGTGAAATCGAGCGTGCCGATCACGGCGGGCGGGCCGTTCTGGTAGGCATAGGCGGCGCCGATGCTGCCGATCAGGATGGCAGTGGCGAGGACCGCGATGGTGCGCCAGTCGGCGGCGTCGAGCGCTGTCCACGCAGCGGTGAAGGGCGCGGGCGTGCCCGTCGGGGCCGGCAGCAGGCCGAAGGCGAAGCCGCCCGCCAGGATGAAGGCGACGTTCAGCACGGCCGAGAGCATCAGCGGATGCTCGCCCCGGCATCGCGTTCCGGTCATCAGCATGGCGACGGCATAGAGCATGGCCGCCAGCAGGGGCAGGAGCGCGTAGGCCAACAGGCCCGAGGCTGTGGGCTTGAGGATCAGGAGCACGCCGGCAAAGCCGATGGCGACGGCGAGCCAGTGGCGCGGGGCGACGGGGCTGCGGGTGGCCAGGGCGCCGAAGAGCGTGATGAAGAGCGGCGAGGTGTAATAGCCCGCCGCCGCGACCGACAGGGGCACATGCGGCAGGGCGGCATAATAGGCGACCCACATGGCGACGAGGACCAGGCTGCGCAGGCCGGTCCAGCCGGGGTGGCGCAGGGCGAAGGCCGACCGCGCGAAAAGCGCCATGAGGGCCAGCAGTACGGGCAGTACGAGGGCCGAGCGCAGGATGAACATCTGCCAGAGCGAGATCGCGCCCGACGAGAGCTTGATGAGCGCGTCGCCGAGCGCGAGGGCCGCCACGGCGAGGGTGATGACGAGGATGGCGCGGGTGGTGTTGTTCGGCGATGTCATGGTGTGGGGGGGCGTGGGTTTTCACCCATCGGAGTGGCGGGTTGTCACCTACCAAAGTGGTGGGTTGTCACCTACCAAAGTGGTGGGTTGTCACCCACCCTACGGGATGTTGGGGACAGGTCGGGTCAGAGCGCCTTGCGGGCGTTGAGGGCGGCGGTGATGGTGCCGTCGTCGAGATAGTCGAGCTCGCCGCCGATGGGGACGCCTTGCGCCAGCGAGGTGAGGGTGACGCGGTCCTCGAGCTGGTCGGCGATGTAATGCGCCGTGGTCTGGCCGTCGACGGTGGCGGCCAGCGCCAGGATGACCTCGGTGATGTTATCCGTCTCGATGCGGTCCACGAGCCGCGGGATGCGAAGCTGTTCGGGGCCGACCTGGTCGAGCGCCGAGAGCGTGCCGCCGAGCACGTGGTAGCGGCCCTTGAAGACGCCCGCGCGTTCCATCGCCCATAGGTCGGCCACGTCCTCCACCACGCAGATCATGCCATTGGCGCGTTTTTCAGACAGGCAGATATCGCAGGTTTCGGTGGTGCCGACATTGCCGCAGACGATGCATTCGCGGGCCGTGACGGCGACCTGGCCCATGAGGTCCGCAAGCGGCGAGAGCAGAAGTTCGCGCTTGCGGATCATGTGCAGCACCGCCCGGCGGGCCGAGCGCGGGCCGAGGCCCGGCAGCTTGGCCATCATCTCGATCAGGGCGTCGATGTCGCGGGTGGAGTTCATGAGCGCGGGGGGCGCCTCAGAACGGCAGCTTCATGCCTTCGGGCAGGCCCATGCCCTCGGTCAGCTTGCCCATCTCTTCCTGCGCCTTTTCCGAGGCCTTGGCCTGCGCGTCCTTGATGGCGGCGAGGATCAGGTCCTCGACCACTTCCTTGTCGTCGGAGTTGAAAATGGACGGGTCGATGTCGAGGCTCTTGAGCTCGCCCTTGGCGGAGCAGACGGCCTTGACCAGGCCCGCGCCGGATTCGCCGGTGACGGTGATGTTGTGCATCTCTTCCTGAAGCTCGGCCATCTTGGTCTGCATTTCCTGCGCGGCCTTCATCATTTTGCTCATGTCGCCGAGCTGGCCTAGTCCTTTGAACATCTGTCTCTCCCGGGGTTTGAGGGGTGTTGGGTCATAGATACGGGCCGTGGGGGGTGTCGGCAAGGGGAGGGTTGGCCGCAGCGTGCAGACCGGCGCGAGGTGCCGGGGTTCAGGACGGTCCGGCGCCGGCGGGAGAGGCCGGCCCGCCGGTCAGTCCGCCGGTCGCGGGCGGTGTCCGGGCCATGGTATCGAAATTGAACCACCGCGGCAGGCGGCGCAGGAGGTTCGGCGGACCGTCAGCGACCAGCTGTCCATTGTCGATGGCCGCACCGAGGGCGATGTCGCCGCGATAGACCTGGATCAGGGTTTCGAGCGTGGCGCCGAGATAGAGATCGGTATCTCCGCCCGGGTCCGACACGCAGAGCTCGAGATCGCCCGCGTCGCAGACGAACCAGTAATAGCGCTTGTGCCGGGGCTGATCGCAGACGTCGAGCCGCAGGACGCGGCGCCGCGGGCCGAAGGCGCCGGCATCGACGGAATACTCCAGCCCCCAGATCAGAAGGCCGAGGTCGCGTTCGCCCTCTGCCAGTGCGCGTCGGGTCCAGCGCTGGCCCCAGACCCCGAGCGCGCCGACCAGCGGCAGGAATTCTGCCCCGGCCTCGGTCAGGTGGTAGGTCCAGATCTTGCCGGTGCCGCTGCGGCGGCGCTGGACGAGGCCCTCGGCCTCGAGCTGGCGCAGGCGGCGGGTCAGCAGGGTGGCGGACATGTGCGGCACGCCGCGATGGATGTCATTGAACCGTTCGGCGCCCGCGCCGAGGTTGCGGATGACCAGCGCGGTCCAGCGTTCGCAGAAGATTTCCGCGGCCTTGGCGATGGGACAGAACTGGCCGTACCCCTTCATTCTGGCCCTCCCGGTCGGGGACAGGATAGCGCAGGCGCCCGGACTTGAACACTACAGATCGTGGAGTAGCGGGTGGGCCGGTGGGATGGCATCCTGTCGACACGGCAATGGACAGGAGGTTGCGATGGACTCCCGGACCCTGAGCCCCGAGGCACGGATGTGGGGGCAGACCGGCACAGCCTATGACGGCATTTCCTTTGGGCTGTCCGATACGATCGGGCATACGGTGCAGGCGCTTTGGCCCCGGCCCGGCGAGCGCGTTCTGGATATCGGGACAGGCACCGGGTGGGCTGCGCGGCTGGCGGCGTTGCGGGGGGCGCGCGTCACCGGGGTGGATATCGCGCCCGGCATGCTGAGCGCGGCCGAGGCGCTGTCGGCCGGGTGCGAGCCGCAGCCGGTCTTTCGGGAGGCGGCGGCCGAGGCGCTGCCGTTCGAGAACGCGAGCTTTGACGGGGTGATGTCGACCTACGGTGTCATCTTCGCGGCCGATCCGGGGGCGGCGGTGGCCGAGATGGCGCGGGTGCTGCGACCGGGCGGCCGGCTGGCGCTGGCGACGTGGGCGGATGATCCGGACGGGTACATCGCGCGCTTCTTCGCGCTGGTCGGAGCCTGGTCGGACGCGCCGCCGCCGGCGTCCTCGCCCTTCGACTGGGGAAGACCGGACTGGTTGCGCGACGCGCTGGCCGGGCTGTTCGAATTCGAGAGCCGGGAGCAGGTGACAACCCTTTATGCGCCCGACACGGCGACGGTCTGGCACGAATATGTCAGCGGTTTCGGCCCCGTGGCGGCGACACATGGCGCCCTGCCCGAGGAGCGGCGCGCGGCGTTCCGGGACGCGTTCGAGGCGTTTCATGCGCCCTATGAAACAGGAACGGGTCTGGTGATTCCGAGGCTGGCCCGCGTGGTGCGCGGCCGCCGGACCGGAGGGTGAGCGCCGGAGTTCGCGAGGCGTCGATTTCTTGAAAAGAAATCGGGTCGGAGTCTTTTCAAGACTCCGGGCGCGTCGAATCGGAGGGCTTGGACGGTAAATGAAATGGGTGGGGATAGCCCCCAGCCCCTAGGGTAAATGTGGATGCTCTCTCGGCACCGCCCTCGCAGGGCGGTGTTCCTTTTTTTGTGTCAGATGATGCTACCGACGAGCACGTTCGATCTCGCCCGAAGAATTCTTCGAGCCGAATGACCGCAACGCGGGACTTTGCTGCCGTTCACAACGGAGGCGAGCGTCAGCCCCTGGGGTGGCGTTCCGACGGAAATTCTGAAGCACTTTATGCCTGCCAAACACATCCTCGGAAGGATCGTTGCGCCCAGCCTCAGCCAAATCGCCAGCCCAAGGGAGGGGCTGACGATGGCCGGGCCGCTGCGCGGCTGTTAACCGGCTGGGTGCTCGAACCCAATGTCTCACAAGGGCTCATTGCCGCCATTCAACGTTCACGGGAAACCCCGGACACGCATTTGGGTCCGAGGTTTCTTGATCAACATTTTTCTGAGGGGCTGGGGGAGTGTCCCAGCCCCTTGCCTTTCGTGGTGCAAATGAGCGCAAGGGGCTCGGAGCGCTATGTCCGCTTCGGGTCCATCCTCGCTACATTGAATTGGTGATGGTCTCGCTCATGCGCCCCGCCAACTCTCGGACTGTATCGCCCTGGCGGCTCCAATCGTCCGTGACCTCGCCGAGATAGGCGCGTCGCGCATGATCGAGCGCCCTGGCATCTGAGCCGGACAAACGCGGAACCGCCCATTCGGCGGCCGCATCCTTGGTGACGAACGCCCCAGTGCTGGCCGTGTGCCACATCCGCGCCAGCGTCAGCAGGACATTCCGCTCGTCCCCGTGCAATCCCTCCACCAAGCCCGGAAGTGAATCGCGCATGGCCTGTTCGACATGCTCTGTCGAAACGTCCGTCAGCAGTTCGCTGCTCGGCGGTCCGAACAACGGAACGGCCTTTTGGTGGGCCTGTGCGATAACCAGGGAATACTCGGGGTCACGTTCAGGCCTCGGCATTTCACCGGCCTCGAAGGCCTCCCGCAGCCACTCTCCGTAGACGAACTCCGCTCGCGCCGGGTAGTCATTGCGGTTGAGGTCGGCTTGGCAAAACACCATCACCTCAAGGCAGCGGGCGCCTCCCGGCACGGCAGGATGGCGTCCGGAAAGGTGCAGCAAGTCCAGCAGCAGGCCGGTGCGCTGGCTCTCGGTCAGCTCTGACCGAACCACTGCCAGCAGATCAATGTCGCTCTGCGGCTGAAGACCGCCGGACGCGGCCGATCCATGCAGGTACACACCAAGCAGCGCCTTGCCGAGACGACGGTGCAAGATCAGCAAAGCCGGTTGAATCTGTTCTGCGTGATGGGCGGTTTCCTGCATGAGGGTCTTCTACCGTGCATGACCCGCTATCGGAAGGCCGCCATGTCCGGTTCGCGCCCGGTCCGCCGCCGGTCAAGCCGGATGTGACAGGATGTTCAGGAGCTTTCCGGTGGGGTCGAAAAGGTAGAAGCGCCGGACCCCCCAAGGTTCATCTGTGAGCTCGTATTCGATTGCATGACCGAGGGTCCTGGCGCGTTGATAGACGGCATCGACATCCTCAACTTCGATCGAGAGATCGGGTACCGCAGTGCCCGACCCACCTTCCGTCGCTATGCTGAGCTGCGTTCGGGCCGTTTCGTCGGACGCCAGGGTCACGATCCACCCATGATTCATCACGACATTCAACCCGAAGAGGTCGGCGTAGAACCTCTGGACGTCTTCGACCTCGGATGCCGCGATATTTGAAACGATGCGTTTGACGGTCATTTTCAGCACTCCGGATTCGAAGCCAGCTTAGCACCGGAGGGGCTGGCATGTCCGCCTGGTCCCGCCGAGCGGATATCGGGCCGGCCCGAAACGCGACCATGAGGTGCACCGCGAAATGCAAAGGGCGGGGAAATCCCCGCCCTTCGTGTCTGTTATCCGAAAAGCCTCACTCGGCGGCCATCGGCTCCTGCGCGAGGTTGCGCAGGACGTAGTGCAGCACGCCGCCGTGTTCGACATATTCGATCTCGATCGCCGTATCGATGCGGCACTTGAGGGTGATCTCCTTCGTCGTGCCGTCTTTATAGGTGATCGTGCAGGGCACTTCGGCCTGCGGCTTGATGTCGTCCAGACCGTGGATCGAGACCTCTTCCTCGCCGGTCAGCTCCAGCGTCTTGCGGGTGTCGCCGCCGGTGAACTCGAACGGGATCACGCCCATGCCGACGAGGTTCGAGCGGTGGATACGCTCGAAATTCTCGGCGATGACGGCCTTGACGCCCAGAAGGGCGGTGCCCTTGGCGGCCCAGTCGCGCGAGGAGCCGGCGCCGTATTGCTCGCCGCCGAAGATCACCAGCGGGGTGCCCTGGTCCTGATAGGCCATGGCGGCGTCGTAGATCGAGGTCTGTTCGCCGTCGGGGCCCTTGGTGTAGCCGCCTTCGACACCGTCCAGCATCTCGTTCTTGATGCGGATGTTGGCGAAGGTGCCGCGCATCATGACCTCGTGGTTGCCGCGGCGCGAGCCGTAGGAGTTGAACTCGCGCACCGGAACCTGGCGTTCGCGCAGGTATTCCCCGGCGGGGGTGGTTTCCTTGAACGAGCCCGCGGGCGAGATGTGGTCGGTCGTGACCATGTCGCCCAGCAGCGCCAGGACGCGGGCGCCCTCGATGTTGGAAATCGTGCCGGGGTTCTTGCTCATGCCCTGGAAGTAGGGCGGGTTCTGGACGTAGGTCGATTGCGGCGGCCAGTCGTAGGTTTCGGCGTCGGAGGTTTCGACCTCCTGCCATTTCTCGTCGCCCTTGAAGACGTCGGCGTATTTCGACTGGAACGCCTCGCGGGTGACGGTCTTTTCGACCAGCTCGGCGATTTCGCTTTGCGAGGGCCAGATGTCCTTGAGGTAGACGTCGTTGCCGTCCTTGTCCTGGCCCAGCGGATCCTTGGCGATGTCGACATTCATGTCGCCGACCAGCGCGTAGGCCACGACCAGCGGCGGCGAGGCGAGGTAGTTGGCGCGCACATCCGGAGAGATGCGGCCCTCGAAGTTGCGGTTGCCCGAGAGCACCGAGACGCCGATCAGGTCGCAATCGTTGATCGCCTTGGAGATCGGTTCGTCCAGCGGGCCGGAGTTGCCGATGCAGGTGGTGCAGCCGTAGCCCACGAGGTTGAAGCCGATGGCGTCGAGATCGTCCTGAAGCTCGGCCGCCTCGAGGTAGTGCGACACCACCTGGCTGCCGGGCGCGAGCGACGTCTTGACCCAGGGCTTGCGGGTCAGGCCCAGCTCGTGCGCCTTGCGGGCGACGAGGCCGGCGCCGATCATCACGTAGGGGTTCGAGGTATTGGTGCAGGATGTGATCGAGGCGATCACCACCGAGCCGTCATGCAGCTGGTGCTTGTTGCCGTCCTCGTCGGTGTACCAGCCCTTGCGGTGGTGGCCTTCGTTTCCGGGAATGTCGCGCGGCTCGGGGGCGCCGCCTTCGGCCTCCCAGCGGGCCTCTGTGTCGGGGCCGGCGTCCTTGCCCTCGCGGATGCCCTTGACGTATTCGTGGAAGGCCGTCGCGGCCTTGTCGAGCGCGATGTAGTCCTGCGGGCGCTTGGGGCCGGAGATGGCGGGCACGATGGTGCCCATGTCGAGATGCAGCGTGTCGGTATAGACCGGGTTGTAATCCGACCCGCGCCAGAAACCGTTTTCCTTGGCATATGCCTCGACCAGCGCGATGCGGTCCTTGTCGCGGCCCGTCTGACGCAGGTAGCGCAGGGTTTCGTCGTCGATCGGGAAAAAGCCGCAGGTGGCGCCGTATTCGGGAGCCATGTTGGCGATGGTGGCGCGGTCGGCCAGCGGCAGGGTGTCGAGCCCGTCGCCGTAGAATTCGACGAACTTGCCGACGACGCCTTTCTCGCGCAGCATTTCCACGACCTTGAGCACGAGGTCGGTGCCGGTGGTGCCTTCGACCATCTTGCCGCTGAGTTCAAAGCCGACGACCTCGGGGATGAGCATCGAGATGGGCTGGCCCAGCATGGCGGCCTCGGCCTCGATACCGCCGACACCCCAGCCGAGGACGGCCGCGCCGTTGACCATGGTGGTGTGGCTGTCGGTGCCCACCAGCGTGTCGGGATAGGCCACGGTTTCGCCGTTCTGATCCTCGTCGGTCCAGACGGTCTGGGCGAGGTATTCGAGGTTGACCTGGTGGCAGATGCCGGTGCCCGGCGGCACCACGCGGAAGTTGTTGAACGCCCCCTGGCCCCATTTCAGGAACTGGTAGCGTTCCATGTTCCGCTCGTATTCACGGTCGACGTTCATCTGGAAGGCGCGGGGGTTGCCGAATTCGTCGATCATCACGCTGTGGTCGATCACCAGGTCGACGGGGTTGAGCGGATTGATCTTTTGCGCGTCGCCGCCCAGTTCCTTGATGCCGTCGCGCATCGCGGCGAGGTCGACCACGGCCGGGACGCCGGTGAAGTCCTGCATCAGCACGCGGGCGGGGCGATAGGCCAGTTCCTTGGTGCCCTTTCCGCCATCCCTGGCCCAGTCGGAAAACGCCTTGATGTCGTCGGTGGTGACGGTCTTGCCGTCTTCGAAACGCAGCATGTTTTCCAGCACCACCTTGAGCGCGGCGGGCAGTTTGGAGAAATCGCCCAGGCCCGCCTCTTCGGCGGCGGCGATGGAATAGTAGGCGACGGAGGTGTCGCCGACCTTCAGGGTCTTGCGGGTGTTGGAGGAGTCGTGGCCGACGGTAATGGGCATTGTTGGATATCCTTTCACGTATGAAGGCAGGACTGTCTGGCTTGCTTCTGACCGAATCCGCGGAGTCGTTCAAGAGGGGGTCGGCAGGTTTTGTATACTATTGCACACAATTGATGAATGTTACAGTTTTCACGCGACTCTCTCGAAACCTTGATTGGCAGTTTCATGCCGGGATGAATACTCAGAAGCGGTGTCACGAACAATGAAGTAGAGCGCCAGACATGAATTTCAGCAGAGTGTTCACGGGGGTCGCGGCCCTTGTGCTGTTTTTCGCGGCACCGGCGATGGCGCAGGAAACGGGCCGCCCGGTGGTGGTGGAACTGTTCACGAGCCAGGGCTGTTCGTCCTGTCCCGAGGCGGACAAGTTCTTTCACAAGGTGGCGGGCCACGAGGGCGTGATCGCGCTGTCGATGCACGTGGATTACTGGGATTACATCGGCTGGAAGGACAGCTTTGCCAGCCCGGCGAACACCAAGCGGCAGAGGGCCTATGCCAAGATGGCGGAGCGCAACGTGATCTACACGCCGCAGATGGTGATCAACGGGGCCGACGACGTGGTGGGCAACCGGCCCATGGACGTGGTGGACGTGATCGACCGGCACCGGCGGCTGCCGCAGACGGTGGCGCTGGACCTCACGCGGCAAGGCGACAGCGTGCTGGTGGAGGCGGAAAGCCTGAAGGCGCTGGACGGGCCGCTGACGGTACAGCTGGTGCGGTTCCGGCCCGAGAGCACGGTGCATATCAAGCGCGGCGAGAACGCGGGCCGGACGATCAGCTATGCCAACGTGGTGACCGAGATGCGGGTGCTGGGCGTATGGGACGGGGCCGCCCCGTTGCGCGTCAGCGCCGAGGCCGGGGGCGACGCGCCGGTGGCGGTGTTGTTGCAGAACAAGGGCGGCGCGGGGTTGATCGAGGCGGCGGCGGTCCTGGAGTAGGGGTGCGGTGGGTTGGAAACCCACCCTACGGGGGTGGCGCGTGGGTTTTCACCCACCCTACGATTTGACCAAGCAGGGCAGAGGCCTTGGGCGAGATTCGAGACGCCTGCCGAATGGGGGCGCGCGATTGGCAGACCGGGGGCGGCGGTTCTGGGGCAGGGGTGCGCGTTGGGGTTTGGTGGGTTGGAAACCCACCCTACGGGTGCGGCGCGTGGGTTTTCACCCACCCTACGTTTTGACCGATCAGGGCAGAGGGCCTGGGCGAGATTCGCGGCGTTTGCGGAATGGGCGCGCGCGATCGGCAGAGCGCGGGATGGCGGTTCTGGGGCAGGAGTGCGCGTTGGGGTTTGGTGGGTTGGAAACCCACCCTACGGGAGTGGCGCGTGGGTTTCACCCACCCTACGCATTCGGCTGGGCCGCGCTTTCGCACGGTTTCATCCGATCGCGTCGACCAGCGCGGGTAATTCGCCCAGATCCTTCACCTTGCGAAATCGCGTGACGTCCTTGGGGGCGTCGTCCACCTCGTAGCCCCAGGTGAGGTCGTGGGGGACGTGCACGCCCCAGCCGCCGGCGGCGATCACCGGGTTCACGTCCGAGCGCAGGGAATTGCCGGCCATCAGCGCATGGGCCGCGCCGGTGCCGTGGCGGTCGAAGATGCGGGTGTAGATTTCGGGCGTCTTGTCAGACACGATCTCGACCGCGTCGAAGAGGTCGCCCAGCCCTGACTGGGCCAGCTTGCGCTCTTGGTCCAGAAGGTCGCCCTTGGTCACCAGAAGCACGCGGTGGGTGTCGGCCACGGCCTCGACCGCCTCCCGCGCATGCGGCAGAAGCTCTATGGGATGTTCCAGCATCTCGCGGCCCGCGGCGATGAGCTCGGAAATGACCGAGGCCGGCACGCGGCCGTCGGTGACGTCGATGGCGGTTTCGATCATCGACAGGGTGAAGCCCTTGATGCCGAAGCCATAGTGCCCGAGATTGCGTTTCTCGGCGGCCAGAAGATGCTCGGCCAGGTGGTGCCCTTCGACGTAATCGCGCAGGAGATCGGCGAATCTGTCCTCGGTCAGCTTGAAGAACCGTTCGTTGTGCCAGAGCGTGTCGTCGGCATCGAAGGCGATTGTCGTGAGATTTTGCGTCATTGCGGCCCTTGCCCCCGACGCGCCCCCTTTTCAGACGCTTCATGGAAGTTATATAAACCGCTCACGAAACGCCATACGCAGCACGGGGATTGATGCAGCACCAGGTGATCATGTCGGGCAAGGACGATGACGGCGACGGCGATGCCGCCGTGGTGGTCGATACCAAGCCCAAGACCAAGCGGCCGCCGCTTTACAAGGTGTTGCTGCTGAACGACGACTACACCCCGATGGAATTCGTCGTGGCGGTTCTGGAGCGGTTCTTCGGCATGAATCACGCGCAGGCGTTCGAAATCATGCTGACCGTGCACAAGAAGGGCGTCGCGGTCGTGGGCGTGTTCAGCCACGAGATTGCGGAGACCAAGGTGGGGCAGGTGATGGATTTCGCCCGGCGCCACCAGCATCCGCTGCAATGCACCATGGAAAAGGAATAGGGTGAGCACGGCATCCCGCCTGTCGCTGGCCGTGGAGGATGGCACGATCGCGTGGCCCGAGGGCGCGCGGGTGGCCGTGTTCGCGCCGCGCACGGGGGCGGACCTGTCGGCGCTGCCGAAGGACCGCACGCAGATCATCACCCGGTTCCGGCCCGACTGGGAGGCGTTCCAGGCCGCCGGATGGGACTGTGTGCTGGCGCCCGAGGGGCGCTACGGGGCGGCGCTGGTCTTTGCCACGCGGGCCAAGGCGCAGTGCCAGGGGCTGATCGCCGAGGCCGCGGGCGTCAGCGACGGGATCGTCGTGGTGGACGGCGCCAAGACGGACGGGATCGAATCGATCCTGAAAGCCTGCCGCAAGCGGTCCGATGTGTCCGCGCCGCTGTCGAAGGCGCATGGCAAGCTTTTCAGCATCGGCGCGGGCGCTGATTTCTCCGACTGGGCGCTGGCGGACAGCACGACGGTGGAGGATGACGGAAAGACGTTCGTCACCGCGCCGGGTGTTTTCTCGGCCGACGGGGTGGACCCGGCCTCGCGCCTGCTGGTCGACACATTGCCCGAGAAGCTGGGCGCGCAGGTGGTCGACCTGGGCGCGGGCTGGGGGTACCTGGCGCATCACGTGCTGAGGCGCGACGCCGTGCAGGCGCTGCACCTGGTGGAGGCCGATCGCGTCGCGCTGGACTGCGCGCGCGAGAACGTCAACGACGCGCGGGCCGCGTTTCACTGGGCCGACGCGCGGGACTGGACCGCGCCGGGGCCGGTGGACGCGGTGGTGATGAACCCGCCCTTTCATATCGGGCGGGCCAGTGACCCGGAGCTGGGACGCGCCTTCATCCGGGCGGCGGCCCGCATGCTGAGCCCGCGCGGGCAGCTTTACATGGTGGCCAACCGGCACCTGCCTTACGAGGGCGATCTTGCGGCGGCCTTCGGCGAGGTGCGCGAGATCGGCGGCGACAACCGCTTCAAGATCGTGCAGGCGGCACGACCGTCTCGCACCCGGGGCTGAGTTGCGCTAGAACGGTCCGGGCGGGCCATCAGGGAGAGATCGAGCCATGTCCTTTTCGATACAGGGAAAGACGGTCATCGTGACCGGCGCGGCCAGTGGCGTGGGCCTCGCCATCGGGCGGCATTTCGTCGACAAGGGGGCGAACGTGATGTTCGCGGACCTCAACGAAAAGCAGCTCAAGCACGAGCTGGGCGAGAACGAGGATGGCGCCAGCAAGCGATGGTTCGCGGGCGACCTGCGGGAAAAGCTGACGCTGGCGAACCTCCTGTCGGCGACGATCGACGCCTACGAGGATGTGGATGTCCTGGTCAACGCGTGGCGGCAATTGCTGCCGTCGGATCCGCTGAACCCCGACGACGACGCGGTGGAGCAGCTTCTGAACCAGAACCTGATGACGGCGCTGCGGTTGAGCCAGCTTGTGGCCAAGCGGATGATCAAGCAGGCGGAAGGGCGCGACGAGGGGCCGGTGGGCTCGATCGTGAACCTGTCGTCGATCGCCGGGCGGCGGACGCATCCCGACCTCTTGGGCTATTCCATCGCCTCGGCGGCGGTGGACCAGATGACGCGCAGCCTGGCGGTGGCGCTGGCGCCGCACCGGATCCGGGTGAACGCGGTGGCGTTCGGGTCGGTCATGAGCGCGTCGCTGCAGGACACGCTGCGCGACAACAAGACCTACCGCGAGGATATCGAGGCGCATACGCCCCTGGGACGGATCGCGGCGCCGAACGAGATGGCCGAGGCCGTGCAGTACCTGGCCTGCGACGGATCGAGCTTCATGACCGGGCAGATCATGACGGTGGATGGCGGCCGGTCGCTGCTTGACCCGGTGTCGGCGCCCGCGCACTAAGGAAGCCCGCTCGTCCGCCCTTGCGGGCGGCCCGCGCGAAGGAAGTAGCATGACGGACATGACAGAACAGAAATCCCGCGCCGCGACGTGGTTTCACCAGCTGCGCGACGAGATCGTCGCCGCCTTCGAGGGGCTGGAGGACAGCCACGAGAGCGGTCCGATGTCGGACGCGGCGCCGGGGCGGTTCGAGGTAAAGCCCACCAGGCGCACCAGCGAGGACGGATCGGACGCGGGTGGCGGGCTGATGAGCGTGATGCGCGGGGGCCGTGTGTTCGAGAAGGTGGGCGTGAACGTGTCGGAAGTCTTCGGCCAGCTGGGAGAGCAGGCGCAGAAGGCGATGGCGGCGCGCGGCGTGCCGCGGATGGCGGACGATCCCAGCTTCTGGGCCAGCGGCATCAGCCTTGTGGCGCATATGCAGAACCCGCATGTTCCGGCGGTGCACATGAACACGCGGATGTTCTGGACGCCCCATGCGTGGTGGTTCGGTGGCGGGTCGGACCTGAACCCCTGCATCGAGTATGACGAGGACACCGCGCATTTCCACGACCAGCAGAAGATGCACCTGGATCCGCACGGGCAGGAGATCTACCCGGCGCTGAAGGCCTGGGCGGACGAGTATTTCTATATCCCGCACCGGCACAGGGCGCGGGGCGTGGGCGGCATTTTCATGGACGACCGCAATACCGGCGACTGGGAGGCGGATTTCGCCCTGACGCAGGATATCGGGCGGGCGTTCCTGAAGGCCTACCTGCCGCTGGTCGAGAAACGCCGCGCGCAGGACTGGAGCGAGGCCGACAAGGAGGCGCAGCTGGTGCATCGCGGGCTTTATGCCGAATACAACCTTGTCTACGACCGGGGCACCAAGTTCGGCCTGGCCACGGGGCATGATGCGGATGCGGTGCTGATGAGCCTGCCGCCGGTGGCGAAATGGACGTGAGACGATAAGAGTTTCAGGCCTCCGGCGGGGATATTTATGGCCAGAGGAAGAGCTGGAGTGCTCCGGGCTTTTCCTGCTGGAATTACTCCTGGGAGTTTGAGGGGCAGTGCCCCTCATCAAACCGAAAAGAGCGCGGCGCAGCCGCACCTTCGGATCAGGCTTTTTCTTCCAGTTCGCGCAGGTAGTCGGCGCCGCGGTCTGCCAGCGGGCCGGTGCCGTCTTTCCAGCGGCGGTGGATCCAGAACCACTGTTCCATGTTGTCGCGCACGGCCGCTTCCAGCCGGGCGTTGAATTCGCGGGTCATGGTGACGGGATCGGAATGGGCGATGGGCGTTTCGGTGTGGATGGTGAAGTGGAGGCCGTCGGGGTCGCGCAGACCCCAGACCGGGACGAGAAGGGCGTCGAATTTCAGTGCCATCTCGGCGGTGGCGAGCGATGTCAGCGCAGGCTTGCCGAAGAAATCGAGCGGCACGCCGTCATGGGCGTTGAGATCGTTGAGGATCGCCAGAACGCCGCCGGAGCGCAGGTGCTTGACCATCTGCATCATTCCCTTGCGGCCCTGTTCGAACATCGGCTCGGAGAGGTCGGCCATCGCCTGGACATAATGCGAATTGAACGGGCGGTTGGCCATGGGGCGATAGAACACGCCCATGTTGAAGCCCTGTTCCATCATCGCCATGCGCGCGGCGTTGAAGCTGCCGAAATGGCCGGTGACGAAGATGACCGGGCGGCCGGCGTCGCGGGCGGCGCGCACATCCGGCAGGCCGGGGCCGACGACCGGCGACTTGCGGGCGTTGTCGGGGAACTCGGGCGAGTAGAGCTCCATCATGTTGCGCCCGGCATTGTCGGGGACGCGGCGGGCGAGGCTCTCGACCTCTGCGCGCGACAGGTCGGGGCGGACGAGGGCGAGGTTTTCGCGGACGCGTTTGCGGTAGCCCGCAAGCGGCGCCAGCACGCGCGTCGTCAGCCAGGCGGCGAAGGGGATGCGCCAGCGGTAGGGCAGCAGGCGGGCCAGGCGGATGGGCGCGACGAGGGCCGCGCCGGTCAGGCGTTCGCCGAGGGGAATTTTTTCGGTCTCGCGGCTCATGGACAGGGGATACGCCGGGCGCGGGGTCGCCTCAAGTGTTTTCAGGTGCGAGGGGCAGGCCGGTGCCGATCATCGAGTCGCGGGTGACCAGCTTGGCCAGCGCGGCCTCGGTCATGCCCTCGGTGCCCGGGGGGCGGGCGGGCAGGACGATGTAGCGCATGTCGGCGGTGCTGTCGTGGACGCGGATGCGCGTGGTCTCGGGCAGGTCCACGCCGAACTCGCGCAGCACGGCGCGGGGTTCCTTGACGGCACGGGAGCGGTAGGCGCGTGTCTTGTACCAGTCGGGCGGCAGGCCCAGGAGGTTGCGCGGGTAGCATGAACACAGTGTGCAGACGATCATGTTGTGGGTGTCGGCGGTGTTCTCGACCGCCACCAGATGCAGGGGGCCGATGTCGAAGCCCATCTCGCGGGTGGCGTCGCCGGCGTTTTCCATCAGCCGTGCCTTGAAGTCCGGGTCGGTCCAGGCGCGGGCCACCACGGCGGCGCCGTTGGCCGGCGAGCGGGCATCCATCGTGTCGATCTGGGTGGCGATCTCGGCCGGGGTCAGGTGGCCCTTTTCGATCAGAAGCTCGCGCACGGCGATTTCCATGCGCTGGAAATAGGTCAGGGGCGCGTCGTTGTCCTGTCGGTAGGGGTGGCCCGACGGCGAGAGGTGATCGTGGTGGTCGTGGGGCATGTCCGTCAGGCCTCTTCCAGCCAGTGGTCGTAGATCTCGGCGTCGACGGTGTCGGCGGGGTTTTCCGCCGCGTCGCCCCAAAGCTCGGCCATGGTGAAGCGGACGCGGTAGAGGATCTTTTCCGGGGCGGGCAGGCCGTAGGCGAGCTGTTCGGGGTTCCTGAAGTTGCCGAGCACGCGCTCGACCTCTCCGGTCTTGCCGCGCAGGTAGGAGGGCGCGCGGACATGGCCCGGCGGGGTCATCGTCTTCACGCGGACCCTAGTGCCTGCGGGCGTCATTCCTGTGCCTCGCCATAGGTGGCGCCGCGGCGGGCGACCTCTTCCATGCGCTGGCCCAGTTCCTCGAGCGTGTAGACGCCCGCCTCGATGAGGTTCTGGTTGGTGGCGGCGATCCAGCGGTCGTAATAGGAATATTTCTCGAAGGCGTCCTCGCCCATGTCCTCGAGCGCGCGCCTGAGCCCGTCGACGGTGAAGAGGCCCTTGGCGCCGCAGAGGACCATGAGGGCGTCGACGCGTTTTTCCCACAGCGCGAAGTCGTGGCCTTCCATCGGGATGGGGCCGGCGGGCTGGCCGCCCATGTCGTGCCAGCGGTGTTCGGGTGTGTCTGTCATGTGTCGAAGGGTAGGACGGTGGGGCGGGCTGTGTCCATGGGGATTGCGAGCGCGCGTGGGTTTTCACCCACCCTACGCAGCCGGTGATCAGGAGATGAAGCCGTCGCCGTTGCACAGCCCGCAGCGGGTTGTCTTGCGTCCGAAGCAGCCATCGCAGCGGTCGTGGACGGGTTTGCCGAAGCGGTCCATCCGCCGGTGCGTGGTGCCCTGGCCGAAGCAGACCTGGCAGGGTGCCTGGCCCGAGCCGGCGCAGCGGTGGCACCGGCGCAACTGCGCGTAGTCGCGAGAGGGTCTGTTGAATCCGACTGACATATCATCACCTTTGCCCCGGCGCGGGAAGGTAGCAGCGGTTTTGGGCGATAATGAGGCGCAACCTGCGTCAGAGGTGGGGCGTGTCGTCCTTCGGTTTGCCGGTATAGAGCAGCAGGCCCACGCCGATGGCCATGACGATCGAGATGAAGAGCACTGGCGAGCCGATGCATCCCTCGGCCGCGGCGGCGGTGCGCTGGCCGCCGGTGGGGTCGAAGAGAGTGAAGGCCGAGACCAGCAGGCTCCACCCGACGAAAACGGCGAGCGCGCCCCAGGCGCTGCGGAAGCGCAGGACGAGGGCGGAGGCGAGAAGCAGCGCCAGGGAGGCGGGCGAGCCGAAGAGCAGGATCGCTTCCTCCCACGCGGGCACGGGCGCGCCGTCCCAGTCGGGGCGGACGCGCGCGCAGACCTCCTGCGCGCGGGCAGACACGGGCAGGGCGGCCAGCAGCGCGGCGCAGGTCGACAAGCATGTGTTGCGGCGCATAAGGCAAGACTTTCCTTGAGCGGGTCCGAAATGAGCGTATTACCGGGGACGGTCAATTGGAAGGACGGGCCATGGTGCGACACCTTCTGTGGGCTGGCGTGTTGGCGGTGCCGTGGCCCGCAGCGGCGGCGGTGACGGAATGCAGCCTGGCGCCGGCGGACGGGACCGGCCTGGTTTCGGGCGTCCTGCGCATCTACGCGCATGACGGTGCGGTCCATTCCGCCTTTCTTGAGACACGGACGGGGTACGGGGACGATCTGCCTTACGTGTTCATCTGCGACGATGCGTGCCGAATGGAGATGGCCGGGGACGACTACGTCTACGCGCTGGAGGTCGGCCCGTCGCTTTCGGGGCCGGAACGCGTGTCACTGGTCACACGGGCCCGGGCCGACGATTTTGCCGCCCTCGATCAGTTCGCGGTCGGGGCGTGCGTCCGACGGCCATGAGAGGCGGGGGCGGCAGGGGTCAGTCCTCTTCGAAGGGGTCCCATTCCTCGTCCACCTCGGGCAGCGCGTCGGCCTGGGCCTCTGCGGCGATGTCCTCGGGTGTGCGAATGTCGTCGATGCGGGCCTCGGGGAAGGCGGCGAAGACGGCTTGCACCAGCGGGTGTTCGCGGGCCTCGGCCTCGAGCGCGTTGCGGGCGGCGTCGCGGACCTCGGCGATGGTCTTGGCGCCGCCTTCGTTGACCACGGTGACGCCCCAGCGGTTCCCGGTCCAGGTTTGCAGGCGGGTGCCGAGGCGTTGGGCCAGGTCGGTGGGGGCGGCGTCCGTGGGGACGAATTCGATGCGGCCCGGCTGGTAGGCGGCGAGGCGCACGCAGGTCTCGACCTCGACCAGCAGTTTCACGTCGCGGTGGGCGCGGATGAGTTCGACCACGTGGTCGAAGGTGGGGTAATGCGCGAGGGCGGCCTCGGCCTGGGTGGCGAGCGCGGTGACGCCGCCGCCATGGCCGCCGCCGGACGTTTGCGTCGGGGCATATCCGCCGGACTGGCCTGACTGGGGCGCGGGCGCGCCGTGGGGTGCGCCGTTGCCGCCGGAGGGCGGCGTGGGCGCGGGGCCGGACGGCGGGTTGTCGCGCAGGCGGCGCACGAGATCCTCGGGCGTGGGGAGGTCGGCGACGTGGGTGAGGCGGATGATCGCCATCTCGGCGGCCATCATGGAGTTCGGCGCGGCGGCCACCTCTTCCAGCGCCTTCAGCAGCATCTGCCACATGCGGGTGAGCACGCGCATCGGCAGCGCCTCGGCCATCTGGCCGCCGCGGGTGCGTTCGTCGGGGCCGATGGTGGGGTCCTCGGCGGCCTCGGGCGTGATCTTGACCACGCTGACCCAGTGCGTGACCTCGGCCAGGTCGCGCAGCACCGCCATGGGGTCGGCGCCTTCGGCGTATTGCGAGGAGAGCTCGGTCAGGGCGCCGGCGGCGTCGCCCTTCATGACAAGGTCGAAGAGGTCCATGACGCGGCCCCGGTCGGCGAGGCCCAGCATGGCGCGGACCTGTTCGGCGGTGGTCTCTCCGGCGCCGTGGGAGATGGCCTGGTCCAGCAGGGAAGTGGCATCGCGCGCCGAGCCTTCGGCGGCGCGGGTGATGAGCGCCAGCGCATCCTCGGCGATCTGGGCGTTCTCGGCGGTGGCGATGCGGCGCAGGAGGTCGAGCATCACCTCGGGTTCGATCCGGCGCAGGTCGAAGCGCTGGCAGCGCGACAGGACCGTCACCGGCACCTTGCGGATCTCGGTGGTGGCGAAGATGAATTTCACATGCGCGGGGGGTTCCTCGAGCGTCTTCAGGAGCGCGTTGAACGCGCCCGTGGACAGCATGTGAACCTCGTCGATGATGTAGACCTTGTAGCGGGCCGAGGCGGCGCGGTAGTGCACGCTTTCGATGATTTCGCGGATGTTGCCGACGCCGGTATTCGAGGCCGCGTCCATTTCCAGCACGTCCACGTGCCGGCCTTCCATGATCGCCTTGCAATGCTCGCACTGGCCGCAGGGATCGGTGGTGGGGCCGCCGTTGCCATCCGGGCCGATGCAGTTCATGCCCTTGGCGATGATCCGGGCGGTGGTGGTCTTGCCTGTGCCGCGGATGCCGGTCATGATGAAGGCCTGCGCGATGCGGTCGGCGGCGAACGCGTTCTTGAGCGTGCGCACCATGGCGTCCTGGCCCACGAGATCGGCAAAGGTCTCGGGGCGGTATTTCCGGGCCAGCACCTGATAGCCGCTGTCTTGGGTCTCGCTCATGCAATGCCTTTTGGGATTCGGGTTTTCGGGCAGAGTAGAGGCGGGACGCGCCGGGGTCCAGCAAGGGCTGAGGGGGTCAGAGGCTCCAGA
Source organism: Roseovarius atlanticus (assembly GCF_019802205.1). Classification (GTDB taxonomy): domain Bacteria; phylum Pseudomonadota; class Alphaproteobacteria; order Rhodobacterales; family Rhodobacteraceae; genus Roseovarius; species Roseovarius atlanticus_A. The sequence goes on along the minus strand of NZ_JAHVHQ010000002.1, from coordinate 323,790 downwards.
GGATGGCGCCGACGGCGAGGGTGGCCAGCGTCATCAAGCTGGCCAGCAGGGTGAAATTGCGCGTCGGCATGGGCGCGGCATCGTAGGTGTCCATGCTGCTGATGGTCTTGCGGGCCTGGTTGCGGGCGGACCAGAAGACGACGATGGCGATGCCGAGGAAGACCGAGGCGACGGCCTTGGCGGCCCATGTGGGTTCGAAATCGCCGAAGACGGCCTTGAGGCCGATGGCGACGCCCACGGCACCGAGGCCGGTGCCCATCCAGCTGTTGAAGGTGCGCTCGTTGGCCAGGATCGTGCGGTCCGAGGCCCAGTCGGTGCGGTTCTCGGCCCACCGGGTTTTCTTGTCCTGCTCGCCGTGGTCGGCATCGTCCTGGGGCATGTGCGGCTCCGTCGGGATTTTCCGTTTGAAATTCAGTATATCCGAAAGAACGAAAACCGGGCTATGTTGGTTGCGGTATATCGTCCTTGGGGGGACATCATGCGGTTGAAAGGCTTTCGGCGCAGCCGGAATATCGAGGATCGGCGGGGCATGGGCGGCGGCGGGCTGCGCCTTGGCGGTGTCGGGCTGCTGATCGTGCTGGCGATCGGCTATTTCACCGGGATCGACATCACGCCGCTTCTGGAAGGGGCGGGCGGTCAGCAGACGGCGCCGCGCGAGATCAGCGCCGAGGACGAGGCGGCGGCGGAGTTCACGTCGCGCGTGCTGGCCACCACCGAGGAAGTCTGGACAGGTGTGTTCGAGGCGCAGCTGGGCGAGACCTACGTGCCGCCGGTGCTGGTGCTGTATTCGGGCGTGACCCAAAGCCCCTGCGGCGGGGCGTCGGGGCCGTTCTACTGCCCGGCGGACCGCAAGGCATACCTGGATACCGAGTTCTTCGGCACGCTGTCGCGGGAGCTGGGGGCCAAGGGGGATTTTGCCGCCGCCTATGTCATTGCCCACGAGGTGGCGCATCACGTGCAGAACGAGCTGGGGATCCTGCCGCAGGTCAACCGCGCGCGGCAGCAGGCGAGCCCGGTCGAGGCCAATCGGCTGACCGTGCGGCTGGAATTGCAGGCCGATTGCCTGTCGGGGGTCTGGGCGCGGTCGGTCGAAGGGCTGCTGGAGCCCGGCGACATCGAGGAGGCGCTGAACGCGGCGCGGCGGATCGGCGACGACCACCTGCAGAAACGCGCGGGGCGGGTGCCGCAGCCGCATACCTTTACCCACGGCACGTCGGAGCAGCGGTCGCGCTGGTTCGCGACCGGCTATGAGAGCGGCGCCGTGCGGTCCTGTGACACCTTCGCGGCGGATCGCCTCTGAGGGGCGCGGGCGTATGTCGGATTTCGTCATCTACGCGTTGCCGGTGGCCGAGGGGATCCTCGGCATCGCGCCGATGCCGGGACGGGGCGGCCACTGGCAGGACGATCTGCAGCACCTCGCGGACTGGAAGCCGGCGCTGGTCGTGTCGATGACGACGGTGTCCGAGCAGGTCACGCACGGGCTGGCCGACATGGGCGCCGAGATCCAGGACAAGGGCACGCGGTGGATCCACCTGCCGGTGGAGGATATGGGCGTGCCGGCACAGGAACGGATCGAGGAGTGGCATACGGCCAGCAAGACCGCGCTGGCGGCGCTGCAAGGCGGCGGGCGCGTGCTGATCCACTGTTTCGGCGGGTGCGGGCGGTCGGGCATGGCGGCACTGCGCCTGATGGTCGAGGCGGGCGAGGAGGCCGAGGCCGCGTTGGCGCGGCTGCGCTCGGTGCGGCCCTGCGCGGTGGAGACCGAAGAGCAGCTGCAATGGGCGCGCGCGGGCTGAGACGCGGGCAAATTTTTCGTGAAAAAATTTGGGGCGGAAAATTACGAATTTTCCGGGTCAGAATTTTCGAAAAATTCTGGGGGCGGTGCACGGTTGGGGCGCGGGCTGGTCTGTGCGGGCTTTGCGGGGCTGCGGTGCATCGCCTCCGTGTGTCCTAAAACAATAGGTCAGACCGTGTATCAAGAAAGACGCGTGCTCGTTTCCCGAGCAGATGATGGAAAATGTCGTTTCAACTTTCGTTTTCGACCCCGGAAAACACCTTTCTGAAAAGAAATTCTTGACAGAATCGCCAACTTACAAACAGTCTGGTCGGTATGTCGAATCTCTTGAAGCAGACGCGTAGAACCCAGACCGAACGCAGCGATCGAACGCGCAGGCGCCTGCATGAGGCGACCGTGGATCTGTTGATGGAGGTTGGTTACTCCAACACGACCTCGCTTGGTATCGCCAAGCGTGCCGGCGTATCACGCGGCGCTCAGACGCATCACTATCCTGAAAAGATCGACCTGATCGTCGCCGCGACCGAGGACATGTTCGACGGCTTCGCGGAAGGCCTGGCGAAACTGGCCGCCGAACTGCGCTCTGGCAAGGTCAGCCTCGACGAGTTCCTGGATCTTGTCTGGAAACGCATGCTCGAGGGCGACTGGTTCTACGCTTCTCTCGAGATAATCGTGGCGGCCCGTGGGGACGAGGAACTGCAAAGGCGCCTGCAGCCTGCAATATTCTCGCTTCACAATCGGTTCGAATCCATTTGGCGTAGCACGTTTGCTCCGGCGACCGGATCGAGTTCGGATCCTGTGGTCATCATGAACATCGTCATGAACATGTGCCGCGGCATGGCGGTTCAGGCCGTTCTGCGTCCCGACAGAGAGTTCCTGAACGACATGCTGAAAGAAATGGCCGATCTTCTTCAAGAAAAGGTCGCGCCGATCGTAAAGTAACGGTTTCAAAATAAAAAACAGACTGGTTTGTTTGTAGCCAGCATCCTCGAAATCCAACAGACTGGAGAATACGAAATGAAGAACAGCCTGAAATTGATTGCCGCCCTCGTCATGGCCGGCCTGCCTGCCACGGCGCAGGATGTGCCCGGAGTCACCGACGACAGCATTTCCATCGGCGTCATGGGGCCATTTTCCGGCAACGCGTCTTCCTACAGCAAGGCGCTGGTCGGGATGATGGCCTACTACGACAAGGTCAACGCGGAAGGCGGCGTGCACGGTCGCAAGCTGGTCGCGATACCCGAAGATACCGCGTGCGACCCCAGCAAGGGACTCGCCGCGGCCAAGAAGCTCATTCACCAGGACGAGGTCTTCATGCTGCACGGCAATTCCTGCTCCGGCGTGGCGGTTGCAATCCGCCCGGTCGTCGAAGAGGCGGGGCTGCCCTGGTTGGTCGCCCATGCCGTGAGCGACTCCATCTCGGAGCCCCTGGCAAGGAATATCTTTCACGGCGTGCCGACCGGCTCCGCGAACGGACGCGCCATGGCGCAATTCGTGCTGTCCAAGCCCGACACGGAACGCGTCGCGATCATCGAGCACTCGAACGACTGGGCGCACAGCTATTCCAACCCGGCCAGGGAGTATCTGTCCGAGAATGGTGTCGAGCCGGTCGCCGAGCTTACGATGGAGCGCGGACAAACGGATGCGACCGCGCAAATCCTCAAGCTGCGCGAAGCGAAGCCGGACTTCATCATCGCCGCGATCTACGAAGCCGAAACGGCGATTTTCCTGCGCGACCTCAAGAAATACGGGCTGGGCGATATCCCCGTCATGGGCACGGCCGGCACCGACCTTGAGAACACGCTGAAGCGCGTGGGCGATTTCGACACGGTCAAGAACTACTTCGTGATCCATTCCTATGTCGACAATCTCGACGGGCCGAAGCTTCAGCCGGTGCGTGACATCCTGGCCGAATACGCTCCGGATGAAGAGCTTTCGACCTTCAGCTTCGTCTCGATCGGCTCGGCCAAGGCTCTCGTCGCCGCGCTCGAGGCCGCGGGACCCGATCTCACGCGCGAGAAACTGATCGACGCGATGGAAGGCATCGAGAACTTCGAGACGGGTGTGCTGTCCGCGCCGATCACATGGAGCGAGACGGACCACCAGGGCGTGAAGGGGTCGGCCGTTGCCGGGTTCGTGGATGGCGAGCCCACCGTGTTGAGCGCCTGGAACACGCCCTATTGACCCATCCAGGCAAAGGCTGAGGGTCACTGACCCTCAGCGTCTCTTCAGGGAGTTTTGGAAATGTTGATGCAACTCACGATCAGTGGGATCTCTCAGGGTGCGATCTATGCATTGATCGCCCTGTCCCTCACGATCGTTTACCGTTCGACCACGATCGTCAACTTCGGTCACGGCGATTTCGTGATGGCGGGTGCCTTTATCAGCTACGTGCTGGTGGTCCTGCTTGGCGTCGCCTTCGTGCCCGCAGCCATGCTGGCGGTCGTCGCGATGTTCCTTCTGGGGCTCGCGTTCAGCCGGGGGCTTATCCGGCCGATCCGGGGCGGCCCGCATATCGGTTTCGCGTTGATGTGCATCTCGGCGGGCTACGTGTTTCGGGGGATTGCCCGCATCGTCTGGGGCCGGGAGGTCCTGCCGATGCCGCGCGTCTTCGACATCGATCCGATCTTTCTGGGCGACCTGATCATCACGGGCGACGCGATATTCATCCTGTCGACCACGGCAATCATGCTGGTGGTGTTCTTCAGTGTGCTTGCCCTTACGGATATCGGCAAGATGGTCCAGGCGGTCTATCAGTCCGCACGCGGCGCGCAGCTGATCGGCATCAATGTCGACCGTTTCAACGACTTCACCTGGGGCATCGGCGCAGCGCTTGGCGCGATCGGCGGTATCCTGATCGCGCCGATCTCGCTCCTGCATCCCGACCTGGGCGCCAGTTTCCTGATCAAGGGCTTCGCGGCGATGACCCTGGGCGGCTTCGGCTCGCTCTACGGGGCGGTCCTGGGCGCCCTGCTTCTGGGCCTGAGCGAGCAATATGCCGGGGCCTATATCGACTCCGCCCTGATCGATATCACCGCCTACCTCGTGATCGTGATCGTTCTCTTTGTCCGGCCGCAGGGTCTCTTCGGGCGCAAAGCCGTAGTGAAGGTGTGATGCCATGATGCCGACAGCTTCCCAACTTCGTTTTCGCACCGTCCTGTTCTGGGCGTTTCCGCTGCTGCTCTTGCTGTTGCCGCTGGTCGCGAACGCCTACGTGCAGTTCATCGCCAACAGCATCGTCATCTTCGCACTCGTCGCGCTGGGCTTCAATTTCGTGATCGGCAATCTCGGCCAGCTGGCCTTTGCCAACACCGCGCTTTTCGGCCTGGGCGCCTATGGCTCCGCGATCCTCGTCAACGCCTTCGGCCTGCCATGGATCCTGACCATCCCGCTGGCCGGCGTGGCGGGCGCGGCGGGGGGCTTTCTCGCCTCGGCGGCGGCATTGCGTGGTATTCGCCTCTATTACCTGGCGATCATCACGCTGGCCTTCGGAGAACTGATGCGCTGGCTCTATGTCCACGGCAAATCGGTCACCGGCGGGACGGATGGCATGGGCCTCCCGGCGCAGTCGATCTTCGGGATATCGCTGACCGGGGATCATGCCAAGTTCTACATCTTCCTCGCTGTCGCGGTTCTGCTGTTCAAGGCGACGCTGAATTTGTTGCGTTCCCGCATCGGGCGATCGGTCATGGCCGTCCGGGAAAACGAGGTCGCCACCGCGTCGCTGGGTATTCCGACCGCGAAGATCATCGTGTTCGCCTTCATCTGGTCGGGCTTCGTCGTGGGCTGCGCCGGCGCGCTCTTTGCCCTGCACACAAGCTACGTCTTCCCCGAGAGCTTCGGGATGCTTCACCTGATCGTCAGCTTCGCGATGGTCCTGGTGGGGGGGCTCGGCTCTGTGATCGGCGCGGTGCTGGGTGCGGCCACGCTGACCATCCTGCCCGAATACCTGCGCAGTTTTCCCGGCATGGAAGAGCTGTTCTTCGGCTTGATCGTGATCGGTGTGCTTCTGGCGCTGCCCGAGGGGCTGGCAAGCCTCCTGCGCAAGCTGTCGCCGATATTTGTCGAACGCTACTACAGGGAATGAACCGATGACGCAGCTTCTCGAAGTCGAGTCTCTCGATGTCCAGTTCGCCGGCCTGCACGCCTTGCGCGATGTATCGCTCGGCCTCGAGGCGGGACAGATCACGGCCGTGATCGGCCCGAACGGCGCCGGCAAGACGACGCTCTTCAATGCCATTTCAGGCTATGTCCGGCCCAGCGGCGGAAGCGTGCGCCTCAGGGGGCACGACGTTGCCCGGCTCTCGCCGCACAGCATCGCCGAACACGGGATCCGGCGGACCTTTCAGAACGGGGGGCTGTTTCCCGCACTGACGGTTCTCGAGAACGTTCTGACGGGTCTTCACGCCCAGACCCACGGCTCTTTCCTTGACGTGATCTTGGGGCGCAGACGTGCCCTGGCGTCGGAACGCGAGATGATCGCCAAGTCGCGTGAGCTTTTGTCGCTCATGCAGATGGATCATATGGCAGACACCAGGGCGGCGGATCTCTCCGGCGGGCAGCAACGTATCGTCGAGATCGTCCGCACCGTGGCCTCCGAGCCGCCGGTTCTTTTGCTCGATGAACCAGCGGTCGGCCTGTCGCCGTTGGCGCGGGACCAGATGATGGACATCATCAATCGTATGGCCGGCGAAAAGGGTGTTGGCATTCTTTTGATCGAGCATGCGGTCGAGCTGGTGATGGCCGGGGCCGACCGGATCATGGTGATGGCGGCAGGCCAGCGCATCGCCGAAGGAACCCCCGCAGAAATCCGCGAAGACCGCGCCGTGCTGGAGGCTTATCTTGGACATGCCTGAGACATTGATGAAAATACGCGACCTTCACGTCGCATACGGCAAGAAACCGATCCTGCGTGGCGCCAGCTACGACATCCTCAAAGGCGAATGCCTGACGCTTCTGGGCGCAAACGGATCGGGCAAATCCACATCCCTGAACGCGATCTGTGGCTTTGTGCGCCCCGGTTCGGGATCCGTCATGCTTGGCGACACCGAGCTTGCCCGGCTTGCGCCGCACCAGGTTTTTGCCCACGGCGTGGCACAGGTCAGCCAGGCCCGCGATCTGTTTCCGGACCTGTCGGTTGAGGACAATCTGCGTCTGGGCGCCATGCGCCGGGGCGGCAAGGAGTCCGCCGCGACCCTTGACAGCGTCTACAGCCGCTTCCCGCGCTTGGCCGAACGCCGCAAGCAGGCCACGCGGACATTGTCGGGCGGGGAACAGCAGATGGTCGCCATTGGCCGGGCGCTCATGTCGCGACCGCGTCTGCTGCTGCTCGATGAACCCTCCGGGGGTCTGTCACCCGAGTTCTGCGAAGAGATCGCTGTCCTGATGGACGGGCTGAAGGCCGAGGGCGTCACCCTGCTGATGGTGGAACAGAACCTCAAGCTCGCCTTCCGCGCGGCGGACCGCTTCATCGTCCTGCGCGACGGGGTCGTCGTGGACGGTGGCGACGTCAAGGCGATGGAGCACGACCACGACGCGATCATCAAGAACATCTACCTCTGAGAATGGAAAGAACATGACCAAGAACAACCTCCACGAAGATCTCATCGTCTTTGACGGGCTGATAATTTCGAATTGGGGCAGCGAAGTCTTCGGGCAGATGCGCAAGGGTGGTCTTACAGCCGCCAACTGCACCTGTTCGGTGTGGGAGAATTTCCGCGACACCATGCTCAATATCGGGGCGTGGAACCGGATGCTTTCCGAACATGAGGACCAGATCACGAAGGCGACTTCGGTCGAGGATATTCGCCGCGCCAAGAAAGACGGGAAGACGGCAATCGTCCTCGGGTTTCAGAATACGACCGCGTTCGAGGACCGGGTGGAGTTCGTCGAGCTGTTCAAGCAGCAGGGCGTGGGCATCGTCCAGATGACCTATAACACGCAGAATCTGGTCGGTAGCGGCTGCTATGAAAGCACCGATAGCGGTCTATCGGATTTCGGCCACGACATCGTCGCCGAAATGAACCGGGTCGGCATGCTGTGCGACCTTTCCCATGTCGGCCCCAAAACGTCTGAAGACGTGATCCGCGCCTCTCGACGTCCCGTCGCCTACAGCCATTGTCTGCCGCATGGTCTGAAGGCGCACCCTCGCAACAAGACCGATGAGCAGCTTCGCCTTATCGCGGATAATGACGGGTTCGTCGGCGTCACCATGTTTCCGCCTTTCCTGCCGCGCGGAAACGACTCGACGGTAGACGACTATGTCAGCGCGATCGACTACGTCGTGAACCTGGTTGGCGAGGACCGGGTCGGCTTCGGCACCGATTTTACAGTCGGATACGGCAAGCCATTTTTCGAGTATCTCAACCGTGACAAGGGCACGGGGCGGCAACTGACCGAGATCTGGGATGTCGAATTCCCCGATGGGCTCGAAAGTATCGCTGATTTCCCCAACCTGACCTCCGCAATGGAGCGCGCCAAATGGTCCGAGTCCAAGATTCGCAAGGTCATGGGCGAGAACTGGCTTTCGGTGCTCGACCGGGTCTGGTGATATCGGTTCCCCTTGGGGCAGCCAACCTTGCGGCTGCCCTTTATTGTTTCGCGGTCATCGCCAAGGCAGGTTGCGAACCCAATTAGGTTTGCATGCGTGCGAAAGCGGAATTCGGCGCTGCATCCATTATATGGTGCACGTTAACATTCTGCGAGATGTCGACGCTTGTAGCGATCATCAATACGATTTTGGGTAATAGACAGTGCTCTTTGGTTCGATGCACCTGCCGAACCCGAACCCGGCTGGTGTCATTGGGTTTACCATTGGGAGCACAGGGCCCAAGGGGCGCTTAATCATCTCCAAAAGCCGTGTGGACACCACTTGTGCGCTTAAATGCGATTGTCCGGGCGCCACATCCCTTGCATTTTTCCGCAAAGGCTTGAAAAAGTCATAGCGTGGCCAGCGGCATTTTTGACCCACTCCACCGGGGTTGAAGCAAAAGGTCACCATGACGCCGTATTCTAAGCAAATTCGAGTGTCTTTGTAACTCGATATTTTGCAATTGGGGTATCCATGACCTGCTTTGAAAGAGCATTTTCCAGCCCGGTCTTCCTGGTGGCCGTGGCGGTGATCGCACTTGCTGCCTTCACCATGATCTGGACCCTGAAATCGCAGGATTTCAACGGAAAGCGCTTCTACGCGCTCACCTTCATCGGTGTCATGTGGGCGCTTTTTTGCGTTGGTCTCGAGGCTGCGTCAGCGACGTATGCCTGCAATATGCAATGGGCGACGCTCGCGTGGCTGGGGCACGGATTGGTGACGACCGCGTGGTGTTACTTTGTCTTCAATTACGTCGGAAGTGCCGATTGGGTCCGCACGCGGGGCGCAACCGCGCTTATGCTTGGCGTTACGCTGGGAATTTTTGCCGTGGTCGCCACAAATCCGTGGCACCAGCTCGTCTATACCGGGGACACGATGCTTCCGGTCGGCAGCGAGCAGATCGAATACGTTCACGGGCCGGGCTTTTTTACGATCATCGCCTTGCTCTACACCTTCGTCATGGCCACCTTCGTTTGCCTGATAAGGGGGTTTGTCCGCGCACAACGCAGCGCCTGGCCCCTGCTGAGCATGCTGACCGCCATCACCTTGTCGCCGCTGGTGGTGAACGCCGCCTATATCGGCCTGGACTTCACCTTCTTCAGTCTCGATCCCACCGCCTTCATGTTCACGCTGGGCGTTCTGGCGTTTTCCTGGATGCTGGTGGGGAGCAAAACCATGGACATGGCCGCGATCGGCAAGTCGGTCCTTTTCGACACGAGCAGCGAACCTGTCGTCCTGATCGACCGGAAGCGAAACATTGTTCTGACGAATGCCGCGGCCCGCAAGCGCGGGCTGGGCAATGGCAACACCCAAGTGCTGCGCGACCTTTTCGCGGGGCATGATAACCTGACCAAGGCCGCCGATGGCTCTCATCTGCAGATTGGCTGCCGCGCTTACGAACCCCGGATACAGAAGGTCCGTAACCCCCTGAACCCATGCGCCGAAATCCTGGGATGGAGCGTGACCCTTGTCGACGTCACCGACCGCATGGCGATAAATGCCTCGTTGCAGGAGGCCCTGAGGGCCGCCGATGCCGCCAACCGCGCCAAGGACGAGTTCGTCTCCGTGGTCAGCCACGAGATGCGCACGCCGCTGACGTCTCTGAAAGGCGGCCTTGCGCTCGCCCTTAGCGGTCATATCGGCGAGATGAGCGACCAGATGCGCGCGCTGCTGGAAATTTCCCACCGCAACGGTATTCGCCTCTCGCGCCTGATCGACCAGATTCTCCTGGCGCAGAAGATGGATATCGGAGCGCTTCAGCTTGACGAAGAGGCTGTCGATCTCGACAGGCTGCTCGCGGACAGCATCGAGGAAAACCGCATCTTCGCCTCGGAGCGCAAGATAACGCTCGTGAAGAAGTCCACCGTTTCGCACGCGTTGGTCCAGGGCGATGCCTTCGCCATTCGCCAGATCATCGACAACCTTCTGTCCAACGCCATCAAGTTCTCGCCCGAGAACGGCACCGTGGAAGGCGCGGTGCACATGACCAATGGCAAGCTGCGCCTGTCGATCAAGGATACCGGCCACGGCATCCCCGAGGGGATGGAAGACCGCGTTTTCGGGCGCTTCGGACAGGTTGCCAACCAGAGCCAGCATTCGACGCAAGGCTCGGGCCTGGGCTTGCACATTTCCAAGCGGCTGGCCTGTCAGATGCACGGCGACCTGACCTATGACAGCACCCTGGGCGTCGGCACGAATTTTCATCTGGAGTTTGCCGCGATGGAACAGAATGAAGACCGACTGGCCGGCTAAAGTGTTTCGCGATAAACCTGAAGCACAGCTTATCGCGAAATGCAGCACATCGGGAAATCGTTGCACGCGTTTCGCCTTTCGCCGATGGCTCAGGTAAAAGGCGAAACGCTTTAGGGCAGAGAACGGGTGGCTGTTTCTCAAGCGAAAAATGCCGGGGCCGGCGGACGGTTGGGGCGCAGGGCTGGTCCGGGCGGGCCTTTCGGGGATGCGGCGCATCCCCTGTCGGCCGTCGTAAACCGGACTGAGTCCGGTTTGCTTGGGTGAGAGGCTGGACAACGACCCAAGCGGGGCTCGTTACGGCTGCTTCCTTCCGGACCTGACCGGGTTGGCGAGGCGCCTGCCCGCGCCAACCTCTCAACGGGGTATCTAGGATGTCGCGGCGGGATTCGCAAGGTGTGCAAGGGCAGTCATCGGAAGAGCGAGCTGCACGAAGCCCTGTCCGCAGAGCCCGAGATCCCGCGCCGAGAGGGCCGCGATCTCTTCGGGGTGGGCCCGGATGCCCGGCCCGGTCGCGAGGAGCACGGTCGCATCGCGGGGACCGTCGAGCCACCAGCCGTAGGCGGGTGCCGCCGGGTCCCGCACGCCGGTGTCACGCAAGCGGTCGACAAGGTAGTCGCGCACCTTGCGCCGGGTCTCGTGGATGATGCGATCCGTGCCGGCCTTGGGGAAGGGGCCGCCGCCGAAGGCCCGGAAATTGTTCGTGGCCATGGCGAAGACGGCATCGGCGGCGACGGGGGTGCCGTGGTGGCGCAGGTCGCGGATGCGCGTGGCCTCGGGGTTCAGCAGCCGGCCCATCGGGTCATAGCGCGGCGGCTGCGACAGGTCTATCCGGTAGGTCAGTTCCGACACGGTATCCAGGCTGTGGCCGGCAAAGGCGGGGTTCCAGAGCGGTTGCGGGCTGGCGCCGAGGCCGGGGTGAACCTGCTGGAAACAGGACGCGGCGCGTTCGAGCCAGTCCGCGACCTCGGCCCCGGTCAGCCGCAGTCCGACCAGCGTGTTGGGAAACGGATAGAGCTCCGCCGCGTGGCCCAGTGTCAGCGGCCCGGGCGGAATGTCGATGAAATGGTCGGGGCCGCCATGCCCGCCGGTCTTGAAGCAGGCCGAGGTTGCCAGCACCGGCAGATGCGCGTGGGGCGTGTCGGCCAGGGCGGCCCGAAGCGCCGCGGCCTTGGCGTCGAGCACGGGGCGGAGCGTGTCGCCGGGACGCAGGACCGACAGGTAGCTGTGCAGCGGCCGCGCCGTGTGCCCGAGCGGGCGTGCGGCGTGGGTCAGCGCGGCCCGGTGGGCGGCCCGCACGCGATCCACGAGCCCGGACTCGGGCGGCACGGGGGCGGCGTGAAAACCGGGCCGGACGGGGCGCGCGCGGCTGTGTGCCGCCCCGACATGCCAGCGGCCGCCGTCTCGCGCCACAAGGCAGAGGTCGATCACGCCCAGATGCGAGCCGCGAAAGCCCGCCATGACTGCCGGCACGCCGGCAAAGGTGCCCGCGCGATGATCGACGCCGGGCGTCGCCGTCGCCGTCTCGGCGGAGGGGTCGGGGAAGACCTGATGGCTGTGCCCGCACAGAAGCGCGTCGATGCCGGGCACGGTGGCAAGCGCGAGGGCGGCGTGCTCCTGGTCGGCCTGCGCCTCTTCGGGGCGGCGCACGGCGGGGCCGATGCCGGAATGCACCAGTGCCACCACGATGTCGGCCCCCGCCGCGCGCAGTCGGGGCACTTCGGAGATCGCCGTCTCGACGATGCCGTGGGTGACGAGCCGGCCCTGCAGGTGGACGTGGTCCCAAGTGGTGACCTGGGGCGGCAGAAGGCCCAGAACCCCGATCCGCAGCGCGTGCGTTCGACCGGCGGAGTCGCGGATCTCGCGCTGCAGCAGCACCGAGGGCGGGCGCAGCGGCGCCGCGTCCGGGTCCGGGTCCGACAGCCGGGCATTGGCGCACAGCACCGGAAAGCGCGCGTCCTTCAGCGTGCGCGTCAGCCAGTCGAGTCCGAAATTGAACTCGTGATTGCCAAGCGCGGCGGCGTCGTAGCCCATGTGGTTCATCGCGTCGATGACCGGGTGCGGGCCGGTCCAGCCGCTGTCCGGGGCGGCCACGATATCGCTGAGCACCGAGCCTTGCAGGAAGTCGCCATTGTCGAACAGCAGGGAGTTGTGCGCCTCGGTCCGGGCGCGGGCGACCAGCGTCGCGGTGCGGGCGAGGCCATAGCCGGGCGTGTCGGTGTCGCGGGTGTAGTCGTAGGGCATGAGGTGGCCATGCACGTCTGTCGTTTCGAGCAGGCGGAGCCAGACATGCGGGTGGTTCGGGTCCCCTGCCGACGCTGAGGTCTCGTGCGGCCAGATCAGGTCGGAGGGCATTGCGAAACCTATCTCTTTATACTTGTCAAAACCTTCAAAGCACCAGATTGGCACAATGAGGTGGCGTCGGGCAATCGCCTTTTGGTTGATGTCACTTATTTAGGATCGCCTTCAGATTGGGCTCCCCTCAAAGTGCCCGGCAAGATCGTGGCTGCCCGTGAACGGCGTCGCTTGCCGTTCGCGGGGGGCTGTGGCAGGTCTGCGGCCGAAGGAGACAGGGATGCGCCATGCTGAAACAGTGACCTTCGGCGGGTCGGCTCTGGACCGGGCCGCCGAGTTGCGGGACAAGCCCGACGAGATTGCCGCGGCCGCGCGCGACGTGGTGCTGCTGTGGCGCGGCAAGCCGCTGGTCGAGGGGCCGGGGCTGGACCGGCTGGTGAGGCTGCCGGTGGATCACCCGGTGCTGTCGCTGGCCGATCCCGAGGCCGTGTTGCTGGGTCGGCAGGAAGACGGGCGGCTGATCGAGGCGCGGGAACTGGTCGACTGGGAGCCCGAGGACGTGGACCCCGACCAGATGAACAGTTTCGTGGACGTCAGTGAGCAGCGCCATCCGCTGATGCGCGAGACGGAGGTCTTTGCCGAACTGCGGCGGGTGATGACCCGGCTGAGCCCGCGTGACGCGGAACTGGCGGCCACGGCCAAGGGCGTGCTGCACTGGCATGTCAGTCACCGTTTCTGTGCCCGGTGCGGCGCGCAAAGCGCACCGGCGCAGGCGGGGTGGCAGCGGGTGTGCCCGTCTTGCGGCGCGCATCATTTTCCACGCACCGATCCGGTGGTGATCATGCTGATCACCCATGGCAACAGCGTGCTGATGGGCCGCTCGCCGCACTGGCCGGCGGGCATGTATTCCCTGCTGGCGGGCTTTGTCGAGCCGGGGGAGACCATCGAGGCCGCCGTGAGACGCGAAGTCCGGGAAGAGGCGGGCGTGCGCGTGGGCGCTGTCGAGTACCTGGCGAGCCAGCCCTGGGCCTTTCCGGCGTCGCTGATGTTCGGGTGCCGGGGCGTGGCGCTGAGCCGCGAGATCACCATCGACCCGGTCGAGATCGAGGACGCGATGTGGATCAGCCGGGAAGAGATGATGCAGGCCTTCGCCGGATCGCACCCTGTGCTCAGCCCGGCGCGAAAAGGAGCGATTGCTCAATTTTTGCTGCGCAACTGGCTGGCGGATACGCTATAGTCCGGACGAGCCGGAAGACTGAAGTTACCCAGCCGGGCGAGAAAGACCCGGATGCAGAAGACGAGAAGAGGCGCAGAGATGAAATTCGTGGCCCACGAGGATGTAGAAGCCCCGATCGAGTTCGTGTTCGATCAGGTCAGCGATTTTGCCGCGATCGAGCGATCGGTCCTGCGGCGTGGTGCCGAGGTGCAGCGGGTCGACGACCTGGAGGAGACGCGGCCCGGCATGAAATGGGACGCGGCCTTCGACCTGCGCGGAAAACGGCGCGAGATGCAGCTGGAGCTGACCGAGCTGGACCGTCCCAACGGCATGGTGATCGCCTCGCGCTCGCCCAACATGGGCGGGCAGATGGTGCTGGACCTGGTTGCGCTGTCGCGCTCGCGCACCCGGGTCAATGTCGAGATCGACATGACCCCCAGGACGCTGGCGGCCAAGCTGCTGGTCCAGTCGATGAAGCTGGCGAAGGGCAACCTGACGAAGCGGTTCCGCCAGCGTGTCGCGGGATATGCCAAGGACCTTGAGGATCGGTACAAGGACGTAGCCTGAGGGCGGTGGCGGACCGAACGCAAAACGGGCCGCCGAGGTTGGCGACCCGTTGTCCCGTTTCAGGCAGGGGCGATGTTAGCCCAGCTGGTTGTCCTTCTCTTCATCGAAGTTGGGAGCGCCGAAGCCGAGCTGGTTGTCCTTTTCTTCGTTGACGAAGGGCGCGCCGTATTTGCCGGCAACCTCGAAGGTCGAGGCGTCGGCGCCATAGCCGCGCTGGTCATCCTGCTCCTGGTTGACGAAAGGGGCGCCGAAGTTTGCGGCGAGGCCCAGCTGGTTGTCTTTCTCTTCGTCCTGGAAGGGAGCGCCGAAGCCGAAGCCCAGCTGGTTATCCTTGTCTTCGTTCACGAAGGGAGCGCCATACTTGCTGTCGGCAACGAGCTGCACGTCCGATGCCGCGTCGGCGCCGTAGCCGCGCTGGTCATCCTTCTCCTGGTTGACGAAAGGGGCGCCGAAGTTTGCGGCGAGGCCCAGCTGATTGTCTTTCTCTTCGTCCTGGATGGGAGCGCCGAAGCCATAGCCCAGCTGATTGTCCTTCTCTTCATCGAAATACGGAGCGCCGTTGGTCAGGACGCTGCTGTTGAGCGGCGTGCTGTGCTGGCCCAGGACGTTGACGACCTGAAGGGCGGCGGCGGGAGTGGCGAGAGCTGCGATGACTGCGACTGTACTGATGATACGCATGATGTGTTCCTTTCATTGTTTGTGTCTGGGCGGCGCGGTCTGTCCGCGTCGTCTGGCAGCAAGATGGACACGCGCAGGGCACCAGCACAGGGGGCCTCCGCTTCTCGTTACTGGCGCTTCACGTGAATGCACAGAAGTGTGAGAACAACTGTCGTGATGCTCTCGGCCCGCGTGTTCTGCGCGCGGGAATCTTCAAAAAATAACTGTAAAAAAGCGAATTTTACTGTAACATCCGAACTGTGCACACATGCACGGAATTGGTGCGGTTTTGGATGTGACGGTACGTTCGTAACAATTCAGGTGCCGACGCGCGGCGCGGCCGGTCGTTCCCGCTCAGTGGCGGCGCGGGTCGGCGGGATAAACGCCCAGAAGCGTGACGTCCGAGGTGAAGTAATCCAGCTCTTCCAGCGCCAGCTTGACGCCGGGATCGTCGGGGTGGCCCTCGATATCGGCGTAGAACTGGGTTGCGGTGAAGGAGCCGCCGACCATGTAGCTTTCCAGCTTGGTCATGTTGATGCCGTTCGTGGCGAAACCGCCCATCGCCTTGTAGAGCGCCGCGGGGATGTTGCGGACCTGGAACACGAAGGTGGTCATCATGCCGTCGTCGCCGCGATAGGAGTGGTCGGGCTCGCGCGACATGACGAGGAAGCGGGTGGAATTGTTGCTCTCGTCCTCGATCTCGCGGGCGAGGACGTCGAGGCCGTAGATCTCTCCGGCGAGTTCGGAGGCGAGCGCGGCCATATCGGGCTCGCCGGCCTGGGCGACCTCGCGGGCAGAGCCGGCGGTGTCGGCCCCGGTGACGCGCTGGATGTCGTGCTGCGCCAGGAACTGACGGCACTGGCCCAGGAGCATCGTGTGGCTTTTGGCGCGCTTGATCTGTTCCAGCGGCACGCCCGGCAGCGCCAGCAGGTTGATGTGCACGCGTACGAAGGCCTCGGCGATGATGTGCAGGCCGGATTCCGGCAGAAGGTGGTGAATGTCGGCGACCCGCCCGAACGTCGAGTTTTCCACGGGCAACATGGCAAGGTCGGCCTCGCCCGAGCGGACGGCCTCGATCGCGTCCTCGAAGGTGCGGCAGGGCAGGGTATCCATGTCGGGATAGGTGTCGCGGCAGGCCTGGTGGGAGTAGGCGCCGGGCTCTCCCTGAAAGGCGATGCGTTTGGTCATCTGCTTGGTTCTTCGCCTGTTTTTTACTGTTTCCCGCTTTATTCGACGAAAGGCGGGCGTTTGGTCGCGGAAACTACACCTTGCACCGCCCGAGGGGAAGCGGATAGATACCGCGCGAGAGATTCAGATGGAAGCGGGCTATGTTTGACACAATGACCTTCACAAAGATCATGGGCGGCCTTTGCGGCACGTTCCTGGTCTTTCTTCTTGGCAAGTGGGCTGCGGAAGAGATCTATCACGTCGGTGGCGGCGGTCACGGCGAGGAGCACCAAGCGGCCTACGTCATCGAGGTGGACGAAGGCGAAGGCGGCGGCGGAGAAGAAGAGGAAGCGGTGACGCTGGCCTCGCTTTACTCCGACGCGGACGTGGGCTCAGGCGAGCGCGTGTTCGGCAAATGCAAGGCCTGCCACCAGGCGGAAGAGGGCGCCAATGGCGTCGGTCCGTCTCTTTACGGTGTGGTCGGACGTGACGTCGACGCGGTCGACGGCTTCAGCTATTCCGGCGCGCTGGAAGAGGCGGCGGATGTCTGGACGCCCGAGAACCTGTTCGCGTTCCTGGAGGATCCGAAAGGCTATGCGCCGGGCACGACGATGGGTTTCAACGGCCTGCCCAAGCCGGAAGACCGCGCCAACGTCATCGCTTTTCTTGACCAGACGGATGGCGACATGACCGAGGTTGCGGCCGAGGAAGGCGCATCGGAAGAGAGCGCATCGTCCGAAGAAGGCACCGGGGAAGAGGCCACCGAGGAGGCGTCTGCCGAAGAGGGTTCGGAAGAGCAAGCCACGGAAGAGGTCTCGGCCGAGGAAGGTTCCGAAGAGCAAGCGACCGAGGAAGCCTCTGCCGAGGAAGGCTCGGAAGAGCAGGCGACCGAGGAAGCCTCTGCAGAGGAAGGCTCCGAAGAGCAAGCGACCGAGGAAGCGTCGGCCGAGGAAGGTTCGGGAGAAGAAGCCACCGAGCAAGCCGCAGCCGAAGAAGGCTCTGACGAGGGCGGCTCGGAAGAGCAGGCCGCCGAGGAAAGCGCGGGCGGCGACGGTGGCGGCTCGGAGTTCGAGCAACTCGTCGCGGCGGCGGACGCGGCCGATGGCGAGAAGGCGTTCCGCAAGTGCGCCGCCTGTCACAAGGCCGAGGAAGAAGCCAACGGCGTCGGTCCGCACCTTGTGGGTGTGGTGGGCCGCGACCAGGGGGGCGTCGAGGGCTTCAACTATTCCGACGCGCTGGCCGGCCTGGACGGACAGTGGACGCCGGACGAGCTGAACGCGTGGCTGGAAGACCCCAAGGGCTATGCGCCGGGCAACAAGATGGCCTATCGCGGCGTGCGCAAGGAAGAAGAGCGCGCGGCGCTGGTCAAGTACCTGGAGAGCACCGCCAACTGAGCCGGTCGCACATGGATTGCGAAGGCCGCCGTTCCTGCCCGGAGCGGCGGCCTTTTTGTTGGGCGGTCCCCGGCCCAGGGTCGGCAAGCCTTCGCCCTGTCGGAAGTTTGATCGGGAATCCCGCTTTCGGCGCTTGAAACCCGTTTCAAACCTCCTTTAGCTTGCCTTGCAATGAGACTGACCCCACATCAGGCAGGTCAAGAGGAGAGACATATGACCCGACGCCAGAGCCGGGCCACGCCCCGGGCCATCGCCGTTTCCCGCACCCGTTTCCTGACCGCCGCGCTGACCGGGCTTTGCATCGCGGCGCTGGCCGCGACCACCGCGCTGGCGCAGGACGAGGCCGCGGACGAGACCATCATCAAGAGCCACGGCTATTCGTATTTCGGAGAGCTGAAATACCCCGAGGATTACGAGCATTTCAGCTATGTGAACCCGGATGCGCCCAAGGGCGGCGAGATTTCCATCGCGCTGGCGGGCAGCTTTGACTCGATGAACCCCTATACGCGGAATGGCCGCGCCTCGGCCCTGTCGACGATCATGTACGAAAGCCTTTTGGGCCAGGTTCTGGCCGGGTCGGGCAGCCTGCCCGGGGATGATATCAACGGGCTGTACGGGCTGGTGGCGCACACGGTGGAATATCCCGAGGACAAGTCCTGGGTGGTTTTCCACATGCGCCCGGAGGCGACGTTTTCCGACGGTACGCCGGTCACCGCCGAGGACGTGGCGTTTTCGCACAACCTGCTGCTGGACCAGGGGCTGAAGAGCTATGCCGAGGCCGTGCGCAAGCGGATTCCGAAGGTCGAGGTGCTGGACGAGCACACGGTGAAGTTCTACTTCGCGGACGGCATTTCGCGCCGCAGCCTGATCGACCAGGTGGGCACGGTGCCGATCTGGTCCAAGGCGTGGTACGAGGAAACCGGCGCGCGGCTGGACGAGCCGCGGCTGGACATCTCGCCGGGCTCCGGCCCCTACGTGATAGACGAGGTGGTGCCGAACCGGCGCGTGGTGATCAAGCGCAACCCCGATTACTGGGGCTGGGACCTGCCGATCAACAAGGGCCGGCACAATTTCGATACGATCCGGCTGGAGTATTTCGCGGATTCCACCGCCGCCTTCGAGGCGTTCAAGGCGGGCGAGGTGACCTATCGCACCGAGGCCGACCCCAAGCAGTGGGCCAGCGCCTACAATTTCCCGGCCGCCAACAAGGATTGGGTGAAGCTGGAGGCGATCCCGGACGGCTCGCCGCCGCAGATGACCGGCATCGTATTCAACACCCGCCGCGAGGTGTTGCAGGACAAGCGCGTGCGGCAGGCGGTGGCGCTGATGTTCAACTTCGAGTGGACCAACGAGTCGCTGTTCGCCGGGTTCTACGAACAGCAGCGATCCTTTTCCACGGGCACGCCGCTGGAAGCCACGGGCGTGCCGGAGGGGGACGAGCTGGAATTCCTCAATTCGCTGGGCGACGTGGTGCCCGAGGAGGTCAAGACGACCGAGCCGTGGGTGCCGCATGAGAGCGATCCGGCCCGGCTGACCTCGCGCAAGAACAAGCGGCAGGCGCTGCGGCTGATGCAGGAGGCGGGCTATACCGTGGGCGATAACGGCCGGATGCGGAACGAGGACGGCAAGGTTCTGCGGCTGGATTTCCTGCTGAATGCCTCGGGGCAGCCCACGGAAAAGGCCGTGGCCGAGAATTTCGTGTCCAACCTGCAGGACCTGGGCATCGATGCGCGGCTCGAGGCGGTGGACAGTGCGCAGTTCACCAAGCGTGAGCGCGATCACGACTATGACCTGGTGTTCGACGGCTATCCGGCGCTGATGGGCACGGGCACGGGCCTGGCGCAGCGGTTCGGGACCGAGGCCGCAGATGACCTTTTCAACCCTGCCGGGCTGCGCAGCGAGATGGTGGACCGGATCATCGAGGAATCGCTGATGACAGAGAGCCAGGAGGAAGAGGACATGACGATCCGTGCCCTCGACCGGGCGTTGCGGCACGAGTTCGTGGTGATCCCCGACGGCTATGCCCCCGATCACTGGGTTGCCTACTGGGACCAGTACGCGCATCCCGAGGAAATTCCGCCCTACCTGCTGGGAACGCTGGACTTCTGGTGGTACGACGCCGAGAAGGCCCAAAAGCTGAGAGAGGCGGGCGCGCTTTGACGATCTGGCAGGTTCTGGAAGACGGGGCGCCGACGCGCGCCGCGCGGGCATAGGGGGCCACGGGTGGGCGCCTATATCGTAAGACGGCTGTTGCTGATCATTCCGACGCTGATCGGGATCATGATCATCAACTTCGCGCTGGTGCAGTTCCTGCCCGGCGGCCCGGTGGAGCAGGCAATTGCCGACATCCAGGGCCAGGGCGACGTGTTCGGCGGCTTTGCGGGCGGCGAGCAGGACGGGGCCGTGACCGGCAACGAGGGCGACAGCGGCTATATAGGCTCGCAGGGCCTGCCGCCGGAGTTCATTGCCGAGCTTGAGGCGCAGTTCGGCCTCGACAAGCCGCCGCTGGAACGGTTCCTGACCATGCTGGGGAATTACGCGACCTTCGATTTCGGCGAGAGCTATTTCCGCAAGATCGACGTGATGGACCTGGTGCTGGAAAAGATGCCGGTCAGTATCACGCTGGGGATCTGGACGATGCTGCTGTCCTATCTCGTGTCGATCCCGCTCGGTATCCGCAAGGCGGTGAAGGACGGCAGCAGTTTCGACACCTGGACGAGCGGGATCATAATCGCGGCCTATGCCATTCCGGCGTTCCTCTTCGGGATCATGCTGCTGGTGCTCTTCGCGGGCGGCAGTTACTGGCAGATCTTCCCGCTGCGGGGCCTGACCTCGGACGGGTGGGAGGAGCTGAGCGTCATCGGCAAGGTGCTGGATTACCTGTGGCACATCGTGCTGCCGGTCACCGCGCTGAGCATCGGCGGGTTTGCCACCCTGACGATCCTGACCAAGAATTCGTTCCTGGACGAGATCAAGAAGCAATACGTGATGACCGCGCGGGCCAAGGGCCTGACCGAGCGGCGGGTGCTTTACGGGCATGTCTTCCGCAACGGGATGCTGATCGTGATCGCGGGCTTTCCTGGGGTCTTCGTCAGCGTCTTTTTCACCGGCAGCCTGCTGATCGAGACGATCTTTTCGCTGGACGGGCTGGGGCGGCTGTTCTTCGAGGCAGCCATCGGGCGCGATTACCCGGTGATGTTCGCCACGCTGTATCTGACCACGCTGATCGGGCTGGTCGTGGCGCTGATCGGGGACCTGACCTATGTGCTGATCGACCCGCGTATCGACTTCGAGAAGAGGTCGGGCTGAGATGATCAGGCTCAACCCCCTCAACCAGCGCCGCTGGCGCAACTTCAAGCGCAACAAGCGGGCGTTCTGGTCGCTGATCATCTTTACCTTGCTGTGCTTGATCACCCTGCCGGCGGAGTTCGTGGCCAACGACAAGCCTCTGTTGGTCAAATACCGCGACGCGTATTACATGCCGATCCTGAAATTCTATCCCGAGACCGAGTTCGGCGGAGATTTCCGGACCGAGGCGGTCTATGCCGACCCCGAGGTCGAGTGCCTGATCGTGTCGGGCGGGCTGGAGGAGTGTTTCGACGATCCCGAAGGGATCATCGAGGATGCCCAGGACGGCGAGGTGAACGGCGAGGCGATCGAGAAAGGCTGGACCATCTGGCCGATCATTCCCTACAGCCACGACACGCCGGTGGACCGGCCGGGGGCCGCGCCGCTGCCGCCGAACGATCAGAATATCCTGGGCACGGACGGGACCAAGCGGGACGTGCTGGCGATTGTCATCTACGGCTTCCGGCTGGCGGTGATGTTCACGCTGGTGGTGACGTTCTTCTCGTCGGTGATCGGGGTCGTGGCGGGGGCCGTGCAGGGCTATTTCGGCGGGCGGATCGACCTGTTCTTTCAAAGGTTCATCGAGATATGGGCGTCGACGCCGCAGCTCTATGTGATCATCATCCTGTTCTCGATTTTGCCGAGGGGGTTCTGGCTGCTGGTCGGGATCATGGTGGCGTTCGGGTGGATGGCGCTGGTGGGCGTGGTGCGCGCCGAGTTCCTGCGGGCGCGCAATTTCGAGTATGTGCGCGCGGCCAAGGCGCTGGGCGTGGGCAACATGAAGATCATGTTCCGCCACATGCTGCCCAACGCGATGGTGGCGACGCTGACCTTCCTGCCGTTCATCATCACCGGCACGATCAGCCTGCTGGCGACGCTGGACTTCCTTGGCTACGGCCTGCCGTCGGGCGCGCCATCGCTGGGGGAGCTGACGCTTCAGGCCAAGCAGAACCTGCAGGCGCCGTGGCTGGCCTTTACCGCGTTCTTCACCTTCGCGATCATGCTGTCGCTGCTGGTCTTCATCTTTGAAGGCGTGCGCGACGCGTTCGACCCACGGAAGACCTTTCAATGAGCCTGCTTGAAGTGAAAGACCTGAAGGTGGGGTTCCGCCAGGACGGCGCGGTGACGCAGGCGGTGCATGGCGTGTCGTTCAGCGTGGACCGGGGCGAGACCGTCGCGCTGGTGGGCGAAAGCGGGTCGGGCAAATCGGTGACGGCGCTGAGCACGGTGTCGCTCTTGGGGGACAGCGCGATTGTCGAGGGCAGCGTGACCTATGACGGGCAGCAGATGATCGGCGCGAATGACAAGCTGCTGCGCAAGGTGCGGGGCAACGACATCAGCTTCATCTTCCAGGAGCCGATGACCAGCCTGAACCCGCTGCACACGCTGGAAAAGCAGCTGACCGAGTCGATCGAGCTGCACCAGGGGCTGCGCGGCGCGGCGGTGCGGGAGCGTATCCTGGAGCTGCTCAATCGCGTCGGTATCCGCGACCCCGAGAGCCGGCTGGGGGCCTATCCGCACCAGCTGTCGGGAGGGCAAAGGCAGCGGGTGATGATCGCCATGGCGCTGTCGAACAAGCCCGACGTGCTGATCGCGGACGAGCCCACCACGGCGCTGGACGTGACCATACAGGCGCAGATCCTGGAACTGCTGGCGGAGTTGAAGCGCGAGGAGGACATGGGGCTTCTCTTCATCACCCATGACCTTGGCGTGGTGGAACGGATCGCCGACCGGGTCTGCGTGATGAAGGACGGCGAGATCGTCGAGACCGGCCCCACCGAGGAGATTTTCGGCAATCCGCAGCATGCCTATACCAAGAAGCTGCTGGGGGCCGCGCCCTCTGGCGTGCCGGAGCCGGTGCCGGAAGGCGCCGAGACGCTGGTCGAGACCCATGGGCTGCGCATCTGGTTCCCGATCCAGAAGGGGTTGTTGAAGCGGACTGTGGGCCACGTCAAGGCGGTGAACGAGGCCGATATCGAGGTGCGCCGGGGCGAAACCTTGGGTATCGTGGGCGAAAGCGGGTCGGGCAAGACCACGCTGGCGCTGGCGTTGATGCGGCTGATCGACTCCGAGGGCGAGATGCGGTTCGAGGGCGAGGACATGCGCGCGTGGTCCACCCGCAAGCTGCGGCGCAAACGCTCGGACATCCAGATCGTGTTCCAGGATCCGGTGGGCAGCCTGAGCCCGCGGATGACCTGCGAGCAGATCATCGCCGAGGGCCTGGGTGTGCATGGCAACCCGGATGGACGGCCGGTGCGTGAACTGGTGGCCGAGGTGATGCGCGAGGTCGAGCTGAACCCCGAGACGATGGACCGCTATCCGCACGAGTTTTCCGGCGGGCAGCGGCAGCGGATCGCCATCGCGCGGGCGATGATCCTGCGCCCCAAGCTGGTGGTGCTGGACGAGCCGACGAGTGCGTTGGACATGACGGTGCAGGTGCAGATCGTGGACCTGTTGCGCCGGTTGCAGGTGAAGTACGGGCTGACCTATCTCTTCATCAGCCATGACCTCG